>NZ_JBVUBB010000028.1:0-112318 GCF_055791185.1 Bradyrhizobium ingae | reverse complement strand
GTGGGGGGGCAAGGGGCAAAGGTAGGGAAGTGAGTTATCCCCTGATCTGTCTGCGGTGCTGTTTCCCAGGCTGAGGCGGTGCAACTTTCTCCGTCATGCCGGGGCTTGTCCCGGGCATCCACGTCCTTTTGCGTCAAATGCGATAGAAGATCGTGGATTGCCGGGACAAGCCCGGCGATGACGATGTGGGGGGCTTCCGTTGAAGACGATCCTGACAGTGTTCGTGGCGTTAGCGATTATCAGCGAAGCCCACGCCCAATCGCTCCCCGGTGGCTTCGTATATCTGCGGGACATTGATCCCACCATCATCCAGGACATCCGCTACGCGACCTCCAACAACTTCACCGGCCATCGGCTGAGCGGCTACGGCGCCGGCGAATGCGTGGTGAAGCGCGAGGTGGGGCTGCGGCTAAAGGCGATCCAGCAGGAGCTCGCCGGCCAAAATCTCTCGCTGAAGATGTTCGATTGCTACCGGCCGGTGCGCGCGTCGCTTGATATGGTGGCGTGGGCGCAGAACGGCCGCGAGCCGGCGGCCGAGCGGCGCTACAACCCCAGGATTCCCAAGACGGAGCTGTTTCGGCTCGGCTACATCGCAAGCCGCTCGCAACATTCCACTGGTGCTGCGCTTGATCTGACGCTGGTCGATCTCAAGGCCGATAACTCCGTCAAATACGATCCCGCGAAGACCTATGCCGACTGCACGGCGCCGGTTGAGGCCCGCCCGCCCGAAGGCAGCGTCGACATGGGCACCGGCTATGATTGTACGGACGCGAAAGGCCACACCGCCGCTCCAATGATCACGGCCGATCAGCGCGCCTGGCGCAAGAGGCTGGTGGCTGCGATGGCCCGGCAAGGCTTTGTGAACTATTCGAAGGAGTGGTGGCATTTTTCCCTGCCGGGGGCGGGCGGGGCAGCCTATGATTTCCCGATCCAGCCGCGGCGGAACTGATTCCGGCCTGAGGACATGCCATGACCCAGCCGAACTTCGCGACCCACGAGGTTTTCAATCAGTCGCCGCCGTTCGAGGACATCGACCTGTTTGCCGCTGACCGGCCGCTGGTCGATGCGGTGAAGGCCAATGGCGGGGGTGCTGCGGAGCACGAGTTGTCCACGTTCGGCCGGCACTGGGGCTCGGCGGCGATGGCCGAGCGTGGGCGCCTCGCCAACGAGAACACGCCCAAACTCCGCACCTTTGATGCCAGGGGCAACCGCCGCGATCAGGTCGAGTTTCATCCCGCCTATCATGAGCTGATGGCGCACAGCGCGCATGCCGGCTTGCACAACTCCACCTGGGCTGCGGATGGACGGCCCGCGGGCGATGCGGCCGAGGTCGTTCGGGCGGCCAAATTCTACATCGCATCGCAAGTCGAGACCGGACATCTCTGTCCAATCACCATGACGCGCGCCTCCGTCGCGGCGCTGGCGATGCAGCCTGATTTGCTCGCGCGCGTGATGCCGGTGCTGTCGACGAAGAGCTACGACCCGAGCTTCGCGCCGTGGTGGGAAAAGCGCGGCATGACACTCGGCATGGGCATGACCGAGAAGCAGGGCGGCACCGACGTACGCTCCAACATGACGCGCGCGATGCGCGACGGGAACGCCTACCGCGTCACCGGCCATAAATGGTTCATGTCGGCGCCGATGTGCGACGCCTTCCTCGTGCTGGCGCAGGCCGAGGACGGGTTGACCTGTTTCTTCATGCCGCGCTTTGCGCCGGATGGGTCGGTGAACGCGATACAGTTCCAGCGGCTGAAGGACAAGCTCGGCAATCGCTCCAATGCCTCCTCGGAGGTCGAGTTCGTCGGCGCCTATGCGGAAGCCGTCGGCGAGGAGGGCAAGGGCATCCGTACCATCATCCAGATGGTGCAGCTCACGCGGCAGGATTGTGCGATCGCCTCTGGTGGACTGATGCGTTCGGGGCTCGCCCATGCGCTGCATCACGCGCGTCACCGCAGCGTATTCCAGAAACATCTCGCCGATCAGCCGCTGATGCAGGCGGTGCTGTCGGACATGGCATTGCATGTCGAGGCAACGGTCGCGCTGGTGATGCGGCTCTGCCGCGCCTTCGACCGCACGCCGCGTGATGGGGGCGAGGCCGCCTACATGCGGCTGCTGACGCCCGCGATCAAATACTGGGTTTGCAAGAGCGCGCCGGCGTTCCTGTATGAGGCCATGGAGTGCCTCGGCGGCAATGGTTATGTCGAAGACGGCATTCTGGCGCGCCACTATCGGGAGGCGCCGGTGAACGCGATCTGGGAAGGTTCTGGCAACGTGATGTGCCTCGACGTTCTCCGCGCCCTCGCGCGCGAGCCCGAAGCCGCAATGGCCGTGCTGGAGGACCTGGCTGCGGAGACCAAGGGGCTGCCTGGCGCCGGCGAGGCGGTAAGCTTCATCGGCAACGCGTTTCGCCGTGCCGACGGCGAGTGCTTCGCGCGGCTTGCTGTGGAGAAGCTGGCTCTGCTGGCGGCCGCCGCTGCGCTCAACATCGTGTCACCGCGGAGCGCCGAATTGTTCGCCGCCACGCGCCTGACTGCCAACCACGCCAGCATGTATGGTGCCGTGGAGCTGGAGAGTGCCGACGTGCGAGCGCTGCTGGAGCGAGCGTTGCCGTGAAATCTTTTGTGTCGATCACTCGCTCCGTCATTCCGGGTTCGATGCTGCGCATCGCCCCGGAATGACAGCGATTATCCAACGAAAGCCTCTTGATGGATACTCTCAATCCCGACCATCCGCCGCTCATCGTGACACCCGACGACGGGGCGCCGCGCGTCTGGAAATTCTGGGGCACTGCGCTGTGGGGCCTGTTCGTGTTCGCCGCGATGTTCGTCGGCCAGATCGGCACGATCGTCTATCTCGTCGCGCATCGCGGTGGCCCGATCAATATGGCGTCCCTCGAGTCCGTCGGCCGCGATCCGCAGGCGCTGGCGCTATCTGTGATCGCGGGCCTGCCGACCACGCTGGCGGCGGTGTGGCTTGCCATTCGCCTGAAGCGCGCTTCCTTCGCCGACTATCTCGCGCTGCGATGGCCGTCCTGGTTGCAGATCTTGCTTGGGGTCGTCGGTCTCATCCTGATCGTGGTGATCTGGGAGACGATGTCGCGCGCGCTGGGCCGCGAGGCGACGCCGGGCTTCATGACCGATCTCTTGAAGTCGGGTCGCGACAAGGGGGCAGCGACGTTGCTCGTGCTCTCCTTCAGTATCGCCGCGCCGATGTCCGAAGAGGTGATCGCGCGGGGCTTCCTCTTCCGCGGCTGGTCGGAAAGTTTTCTGCGCGTGCCCGGCGCGATCATCCTGTCGTCGCTGGTCTGGACCGCCGTGCATCTGCAGTACGACATGTACTTCCTTGCCGAGGTGTTCTCGATCGGATTGTGGTTCGGCTACATGCGCTACCGCGGCAACTCGCTGTGGCTCACAATCGTGCTCCACGCGCTGAACAACCTGACCGCAGTGGTGCTAACGATGTGGCTGGGGGGGTAGGTGGGCGGCTCTAGCCTCGCGCGAAATGAACGAGCGCCAAGCAGACGTTTAGCCTTGAGTTGCAGCCACGGAAACCGTCATTGCGAGCGGAGCGAAGCAATCCAGAATCCCCCCGCGGCGACGGTCTGGATTGCTTCGCTGCGCTCGCAATTGTGCAAGTTCATTAATTCGCTGATCGAATGGTCTGGGTCTGGACCTCGGCAAATTCCTTTGGTGTCTTGCCGCCGAGGGCCTGATGAGGCCTGAAGTTATTGTAGTAGATCACATACTCGAACAGCTCGTTGGCGAAGTGCTCGAGGTTGTCGAAGGTTGCGCCTTCGATGACGTCGTCGTCGAGCGTTCGCCAGAAGCGTTCAACCTTGCCGTTGGTTTGAGGCCGGTAGGGCCTGGTGTAGCGATGCTTGATGCCGAGCTCGATCAGCATGGCCTCGAAGGGGTGCTCTTCAGGGGAGTTGCGGGAGGCGAACTCCGCGCCATTGTCGGACAGGATCTCGGCGAACTGGACCCCATAGGTGACGTTGAGGGTGTTGATCATTTTCAGCGTCTTGAACATGACCGGCAGCGCCTTCTTCGAGGTCAGCACCTCGGCCCAGGCCAGGCGCGAGCAGCTATCGACCAGGCTGACAATGAAGGCAGGGCTTGATGGTGGCGCCAGGAACATGTCGCGGGACAGCTGGTGCAGGTCGACATGGCCGAGTTCGCCGATCTTGTCCTTGATAATGCGACGTTTCTCCTCGCGCATCGCCGGGGTGCGGCGGTTCAGCTGATTGCGTTTGAAGACCCGGTAGATGGTCGAGGGCGACGGTACCGTATCTCGCCGTTCACGCAAGGCGGCGTGGACCTCATATCGATTCATGCCGCGCTTCCGGCAGGCGACGATCTCTGCCTCAATGCCTTCCGGCTCGGGCAGATAGATATCTTCTTTTCTGGACTTGCTCTCGGCTATATTCGCTGGAGAAGTGACTCAACTTGGCTGACCGTGATGGCTCATTCAACTATCAATATCGTTATCTTCTTTACGATGGGGCGCTACGTCTAGCGCGCTGCCACCAATGCGATCGCCAACGGCATCGTCACTGCCGCTAAAATCGTCTGCAACGTGATGATCTGGGCGAGCAGCGGCGCATCGCCGCCCGTCTGGCGGGCCAGCACATAGGCGCTCGGCGAGGTCGGCACCGCCGCGCAGACAGCGATGATCGCAAGGCTCGTCCCGGTCAGCCCAAACCACAGGGCCAGCAGAAGCGCGATCACGGGCATCAGCACGAGCTTGAAGGTGACGCCGATGGCGGCGGCCACGCTGGGGCGAAGCAGGCCGTTCAGATGCAGGCCTGCGCCGGTGACGAGCAGGCCGATGGCGAGGGAGGAGCGGCTCAACGCATCCGCCACCTCGTGCCAGATCCTTGGCAGCGGCAGGTGCAGGACGTTA
This sequence comes from Bradyrhizobium ingae, assembly GCF_055791185.1. Lineage (NCBI taxonomy): Bacteria > Pseudomonadati > Pseudomonadota > Alphaproteobacteria > Hyphomicrobiales > Nitrobacteraceae > Bradyrhizobium > Bradyrhizobium ingae. Next base: position 107,416 of record NZ_JBVUBB010000028.1, on the reverse strand, counting down.
ACGAAGAGGCCAATCGCGCAGGCCCAGATCAGCGGGTTGCTTGCCACGGTCATGACGATGGCGCCGACGGATCGTTTCTCCGGCGATGCGTAGTGCGCGAGGACCGCGACGCTGAACACGTTGACCAGCGGAATGATCGCGACCATCGCGACTGAGGCCAGCGCAAGGCCGACATCGCCGAACAGATTGGCGGAGACCGACAGCGCGACATAGGTCTGCCAGCGGGTCGCGCCCTGGAAGATCGAGGTGAAGGCGGGCCCGTCGATGTCGAGCCGCGCCAGGGCCGGGCGCAGCGCCAGGCACAACAGTGACATCGCAAGTGAGGACAAGAGCAGTGCGCCGCCGACGCCTGCGACCGGTACCTTGTCGAGGTCGGCCTTCACCAGCGTCTGGATCAGCAGCATCGGAAACAGCACGTAATAGGTCAGCCGCTCCAGCCCGTGCCATTGGGTGTCGAGCCGCATCAGGCTGTGCTTCAGCACTACGCCGAGCACGATGAGAATGAAGACCGGCAGCAGTGCAGCAATCACCACCGCCATGGGTCAGTCCGTTCCGGGTGCCGCGCGTAGATTGGCCAGACGATCGAGCGCGCCCTGCAGGATGAATATCGCGGCGTGCTCGTCGATCACCTCGGCGCGCTTGGCGCGGCTGACGTCCATGCCGATCAGCTCGCGCTCCACCGCCGACGTCGAGAGACGTTCGTCCCACAGGCCGATCGGCAGTGCGGTGAGGCCGGCGAGATTGCGGGCGAAGGCACGGGTCGATTGTGCACGCGGGCCCTCGCTGCCGTCCATGTTGATGGGCAGGCCGAGCACGAAGCCGACCGCCTTCCGCTCGGCAGCGATGGCGAGAAGCCTGGCCGCATCCTGCTTGAACGCCTTGCGGTGGATGGTCTCGACGCCGGTCGCGAGCCGCCGGTCCGGATCGGAGACGGCAACGCCGATCGTCTTGGTGCCGAGATCGAGCCCGATCAGCGCACCGCGCACGGGCCAGTGGGTTGCAGCATCGACCAGGGGTAGGATAGGAGCCGGCATGGCGTTAGCGCATACCATGCGAAGCGCTGCGGAGTGAACCCTGGACAATGGATGCGCTGACCTTATTCGGCCTGTTCGCCGTGACCGCGATGCTGGTCTGTTATGCTTTGGAGGATCGCAGCCACTGGTTCGTGCTGCTGTTCGCCGCCTCCTGCGCGCTCGGCTCGGCCTACGGCTTCCTGCAAGGCGCCTGGCCGTTTGGCGTCGTGGAAGCGATCTGGGCGATCGTGGCGCTGCGGCGTTGGTCGCTCAGGCCGCGATGACCTCGTCATCCCTGTTCAGGCAGGACGCAAAACCCTGAAGTGCGCTGTATTGATGGCCGGCGCGGCGCTGGATGAACAGCGTCTCGACGCGCGCGGACGCCGGGCTGAGCGTGTGGATCGCCACATTGCCAATCATCGCGCTGCGTTCGACAACGGCGCGAGGCAATAGCGTCACGCCCATGTCGGCGGCGACGCAGCCGATCATGCCGTCGAGAGTGCCGAGCTCGAAGCGCGCGGCCGACGGCCAGCCGAACTCGACGAAGATCTGCTCGAGCTTTTGGCGATAGGTGCAGCCGGTGCGGAACACCAGCGCCGTCGGGCCGGACTCCGGCGTGCCGGCACGCAGCTCCTGCAGCGACGCCCAGCGGCGCGCGCTGACCAGCACCAGCTCCTCGCGGAATACGCTGACTGCGGTGAACTCGGCATGTTCGATCGGGCCAGCGACGAAGGCGCCGTCGAGCGCGCCATCGAGCACGGCAGCGACGAGATCGGCTGTGGTTGCGGTGCGCAGGCTCAGTCGCACGGCGGGGAAACGGCGATGGAAATCGGCAAGCAGAGGCGGCAGGCGCACGGCGGCGGTCGTTTCCATCGAGCCGATCGCGAGCGGCCCCTTGGGCTCGCCATCGTCGCGGGCGGCAAGCACGGCCTCGCGCGAGAGCGCGGCCATCCGTTGCGCGTAAGGCAAAAGCCGTTTTCCCGCGCCGGTCAGCGTCATGCCCCGGCTGTGGCGCTCGAACAGCGGCGTGCCGATCTCGGCCTCCAGCGCCTTAATCCGCTGGGTGACGTTCGACTGCACGGTGTTGAGTTCTTCTGCGGCGCGCGTGATGCCGCCGGTGCGGGCGACCGCGGCAAACGTCCTGATATCGCTGAGTTCCATCGCCTTCGTTTCGTTTCTGAGATGGCAGCATTCAAAAGAATTCAATTTTCGAGAATGCTATTCCGGTCTAACCTTGCTGTCCAGCTTCGGAGGCGCCATTGCCGATCGTCACACCGCTGACCCAGCTCCTCGGGATCAGGCATCCGATTCTGTCGGCGCCGATGGACACGATTTCCGGCAGCCGGCTGACCCGCGCTGTCAGCGGCGCCGGTGGCTTCGGCATTCTTGGCGGCGGATACGGTGACCGGGCTCGGCTCGAGGCTGAGACCAAAAAGCTGAGCGGCTTTGCGCCGTTCGGCATCGGCTTCATCACATGGAGCCTCGCAAGGCAGCCCGAGCTTCTCGACATCGCGCTCGATGCAGGTCCGCAGGCCGTCATGCTGTCGTTCGGCGATCCCGCGCCGTTCGCGCCGCGCATCAAGGCGCGTAACACCCGGTTGATCTGCCAGGTGCAGAGCGAGGACATGGCGAAGCAGGCGCTGGACGCCGGTGCGGACATCCTGATCGCGCAGGGCACTGAGGCCGGTGGCCACGGCGCGTCGCGCACCACCGTGGATATCGTGCCGGCGATCGTCGATCTTGCAGCCGGGCGCGTGCCGGTCGTTGCTGCCGGCGGCATCGCGGACGGGCGCGGCCTGGCTGCGATGTTGATGCTGGGCGCAACCGGCGTGCTGATCGGGACGCGCCTCTATGCGAGCATCGAGGCCGATGGCGCAGAGGAGGCGAAGCAACGCATCTGCGCGGCGAATGGTAACGACACCGTGCGCGGTGTCATCGTGGACTGGTCACGCAGCCTGTTCTGGCCGGCCCCGTTCACCGCGCGCACACTGCTCAACGATCACATCAGGCGCTGGACCGGCCGCGAGATCGAGCTCATGCAGCGCGCCGGCGAGATTGCCGTGGAGTATGCTGCGGCGAAGACCGCCGGTAATTTCGAGGTCGCGGCGGTCTTTGCCGGCGAGGCTGTCGGCCTGATCCATGATATTCCGCCGGCCGCCGAGATCGTCGAGCGAATCGCGACGGAGGCGGAGCAGTTGCTCGCCGGCCGGCGCAACTCAGGTGCTTCTTTTCCTTCTCCCACAAGGGGCGAAGGTTTGCAGCGAGCCAACTAGCGAGACCAACCATGTGGCCGAACCGTCGACTGATCGACCTCTTCAAGACCGAATTCCCGATCGTGCTGGCGCCGATGGCCGGCGTGATGGACGCGGAGCTCGTGATCGCGGCGGCGCAAGGCGGTGCGCTCGGCTCGCTGCCGTGTGCGATGCTGTCGGCGGAGAAGGCGCGCGAGCAGGTCAATCTCATTCGCCAGCATGTCGCAGCGCCCGTGAATATGAACTTCTTCTGCCACAAACCTCTCGAGCTCACCGCCGAGTCCGAAGCGCGCTGGAAGCAGCGGCTGGCTGACTATTACAGGGAGCATGGTCTTGATCCGGCGGCGCCGATCAGCGCCGCCAACCGCGCGCCATTCGATGCGGCGTTCTGCGAGGTCGTCGAGGAGCTGAAGCCGGAAGTCGTCAGCTTCCATTTCGGCCTGCCGGCAGAAGGGCTGCTGAGGCGCGTCAAGGCGGCCGGCTGCCTCGTCATCTCGTCGGCCACCACGGTGAAGGAAGCGGTCTGGCTCGAGCAGCACGGGGTCGATGCCGTGATCGCTCAGGGCGCCGAGGCGGGCGGCCATCGCGGCATGTTCCTGACCGAGAATATCTCGGAGCAGCCCGGCACCTTCGCGCTGGTGCCGCAGGTCGTCGATGCGGTGAAGGTACCGGTAATCGCTTGCGGCGGCATTGCCGACGGGCGAGGTATCGCGGCAGCCTTCGCGCTCGGTGCAGCCGGCGTCCAGATCGGCAGTGCCTATTTGCGCTGTCCGGAGTCCAAGGTCAGCGCCGGCGGCCGCAAGGCGCTGGCGGAGGCGCGGGACGATTCCACCGTCATCACCAACGTGATGACCGGCCGGCCCGCACGCGGCGTGCAGAACCGCCTGATGCGCGAAGCCGGCCCGATCTCGCCGGATGCACCGGCCTTTCCCCATGCCGCGACAGCGCTGGGGCCGCTGAAGGCGGCGGCCGAAAAGCAGGGTAGGGTGGATTTCACCAATCTCTGGGCAGGCCAGGCCATCGGCATGGGCCGCGAGATGCCCGCGGCCGAATTGACCCGGGAGCTGGCCAAATCCGCGCAGGCCCGCCTGAAAGCGCTGGCCGGCTAGGCGCGATGAGATCCAGGAAGATCGTCATCGCGCTTTAGGCTATTGTTTGCGCATGATCTTTCGGAAAACCGCTGCGCACTTTGCGCTAATGCGGCCCTTCTGGTCCGGATCATGCGCCTAGCGCCGGTTGCGGCGCAAAACCGGCCTCTGCTATACGGCAGACCTGATCTCTGCCGTTCGAGGCCTTATATAATGTCCGTTGACGCTGCTACCGTCCGCCGCATCGCGCATCTGGCGCGTATTGCGGTTTCCGACGACGAGGTTCCGCATCTCCAGGGCGAGCTCAACGCCATGCTTGCCTTCGTCGAGCAGCTCTCGGAGGTCAATGTCGAGGGCGTCGATCCCATGACCTCGGTGACGCCGATGGAGATGAAGAAGCGCCAGGATGTGGTCAATGACGGCGAGATCGCCGACGATGTCGTTGGCAATGCGCCGGCGACCGAGGGGCACTTCTTCCTGGTGCCGAAGGTCGTCGAGTAACTTTTAGGACGTGGTCCGATGTGCATGCTTTGCGACGATGAGAAGGCCTATCAAGCCTACATGAACTATCTCGACGCGATGGAGCGGCAGGGCAAGGCTGCCGATCCCAATGTCGCCGTCAATGCCGTGCTCGACGAGATCGAGGCCGCCGCGAAAGCGGCTGCCAAAAAGGACGACCCGGCCAACGACAAGACCCTGTCTCCATTCTTCTGCAGCCCGATCAATAAATGACCGATTTGACATCGCTGACGCTCGCCGAGGCCCGCAAGGGTCTCGCCGACAAGACATTCACGTCGCTTGAGCTGACCGACGCGCATCTGAGCGCGATGGAAGCTGCACGCGCGCTCAACGCCTTCGTCCTGGAAACGCCCGACCAGGCGCGTGCCATGGCGCGCGAAGCTGACGGCAAGATCGCCAAGGGCGATGCCGGCCCGCTCGCCGGCATTCCGCTCGGCATCAAGGACCTTTTTGCGACCAAGGGCGTGCGCACCACGGCCTGCTCGAAGATCCTCGGCAATTTCGTGCCGACCTACGAATCGACCATCACCTCGCAGCTCTGGCGCGACGGTGCGGTGATGCTCGGCAAGCTCAACAATGACGAGTTCGCGATGGGCTCGTCGAACGAGACGTCCTGCTTCGGTCCCGTCGGCAATCCCTGGCGGCGCGAAGGCTCCAACACGACGCTGGTGCCGGGCGGCTCGTCCGGCGGCTCGGCTTCGGCCGTCGCCGCGCTGCTCTGCATGGGCGCGACCGCGACCGATACCGGCGGCTCGATCCGCCAGCCGGCAGCCTTCACGGCGACCGTCGGCATCAAGCCGACCTATGGCCGCTGCTCGCGCTGGGGCATCGTCGCCTTTGCGTCCTCGCTCGACCAGGCGGGTCCGATCGCGCGTAGCGTGCGCGATTGCGCGATGCTGCTGCGCTCGATGGCCGGTCACGATGCGAAGGACACGACGTCCGTCGACATCGCTGTGCCGGACTATGAGGCCGCCATCGGCAAGTCCGTGAAGGGCATGAAGATCGGCATCCCAAAGGAGTATCGCCTCGACGGCATGCCGGCCGAGATCGAAAAGCTTTGGGAAGCGGGCGCGGCCTGGCTGAAAGCGGCCGGCGCCGAGCTCGTCGAAGTGTCGCTGCCGCACACCAAATATGCGCTGCCGGCCTACTACATCGTGGCGCCGGCGGAAGCTTCGTCCAACCTCGCGCGTTATGACGGCGTGCGCTACGGCCTGCGCGAGCAGGGACGCAATATCATCGAGATGTACGAGAACACCCGCGCCGAAGGCTTTGGCGCCGAGGTGAAGCGCCGCGTCATGATCGGCACCTACGTGCTCTCGGCCGGCTATTACGACGCCTATTACCTGCGCGCGCAAAAAGTGCGCACGCTGATCAAGAAGGATTTCGAGGATTGCTTCGCCAAGGGCGTCGACGCGATCCTCACGCCGGCGACGCCGTCGGCTGCGTTCGGCATTGGCGAGAAGGGCGGCGCCGATCCGGTCGAGATGTATCTCAACGACATCTTCACGGTGACCGTGAACATGGCGGGTCTGCCCGGCATCGCCGTGCCCGCCGGCAAGGACGCGCAGGGCCTGCCGCTGGGCCTGCAACTGATCGGCCGTCCCTTCGACGAGGAGACGCTGTTCTCGCTCGGCGAGGTGATCGAGCAGGCCGCCGGCCGCTTCACGCCCGAGAGGTGGTGGTGAATGTCGCGGCGTTCATAGCCAGCCTCGAGGGCGCAGCGCCGGCGCCCGAACTTAGCGCGCCACTCGCCGGCCTCTGGTGGGCCGCCAAGGGTGATTGGGACAAGGCGCACACAATCGTGCAGGACGACGACAGCCGCGAGGCGGCCTGGGTCCACGCCTATCTGCATCGCGTCGAAGGCGATCTCGGCAATGCAGGCTACTGGTATCGCCGCGCCGGTCAACCAGCGGCCAAGGATTCATTGCAGGCGGAATGGGAGCGGATCGCTCAGGCGCTGGTCTGAGCGGGAGAGCGCCTGCGATCCGACGGGCTCACCGCACCACGGTGTTCGGCACCGCGCCGGAGCGCCAGGCCTCGGCGTTGACATGGTCGGCTGCGGCCGAAAGCAGACGCGCGGGCACCTCGATCGTGCCGCCGGCGAGAGCGCGCTGGAGAGTGCGCCGGCGTTCGATCTCCGTGCATGCGAGCGGATGCTTTGCCAGAAAGTCGAGATCGACCCCGGAGGGGGCAAAGCACGAGGAGAAAGCTGCCGTCAGTTCGAGTTGCTCCAGCGCGGCGGCCACGAACCACCCGACGGGATCGGAGCCCGGGGCGACTTGATCGAACCGTGGATGCGCCGGCCAAAACGGTTCGGCGATCCGGCCCTTGCCGCCCTTGAGGATATCGGCGGCGAACCGCAGCGTGCCAACGGCAATAGTGCGGTGACCGAGATCGAGCGCGATGCGGGCGAGCGTCGACAGGCGCGGCAGTGAGGCCTGGGTGCGGCACAATGGCTCCAGCGTGGCAAAGGCATGCGTGAGCGCGGCGTAGCGGGTCGGCCAGGCGAAATCCTGCGATCGCCATAGCGCGTAGCACGCGAGCGCATCGCGATAGACCTTGTCTTCCGCGACCGCGCCGCCCGGCAGCGCCTTGAAGATCGCGGCGAAGGGCTGTGCCGCGAACAAGGCTAGTGCCTTGCTGCGCGCGGCATCGCCGAGCTTCCACTGCGGAGCGGCTTCGATCAGAAAGCCATCCCGCGCCAGCGCGGCGGCGCGGTCGGGTTTGGCCGCGAACAGATTCAGCTCGTACGTATCGAGCGCCTCGTCTTTCCCGACAGGGACGAGCAGCGGAGCGCCGCCGAGCAGACGGTAAATGCCGAAGCCGAGCCTCGTGAAGGCGGCCGGCAATGCGTCGTTCTGCACCTTGCCGGCCTTCACCTCGAACATGATGAGCGGCGACTGTTGGGTGAAGAAATCTGGCGCGCCGGCCAGGATCCGCTCTTCCTCACCTTCGGCGTCGATCTTGATGAAATCGACCGGGCCCCAGTTCCTCGACCTCTGTTCCTGGTCAAGCGTCGTGATCTGGATGATCTCGCTGGGCCCGTCGCCGCTGAGCGAATTGAGCTCGCTTGATGCGCCGAGCACCAGGCGGCCCTCGCGGACGCTGTCGGAGAGAGCTGCATCGACGAGCTGCAGGTTGGTGGCCTCGTTCTTCGCCTTGCTGAGCGCCAGCAGACCCCGCGGCTCGCTGGCAGGTTCATAGGCGAAGACCCGACCGTTCGGGCCCACCAGCCGCGCGATTGGCAGGCTGTAAACGCCCAGATTGGCACCGATGTCGAGCGCGGTCATTCCCGGCTTCAGCCAGCTTGCAAGAAACGCCGCCTCCTTCTCGAACCATTGCTCCTGCTCGAGAATGACATAGGTCGTGATCGCCTCCAGCGACGCCGGCACGACGATATGCGTCCCGTCGGCCATGCGAAGCGACAATTGATCCATGCTTCACCCATCCGTTCACTGCGCGGCCTTCTTGGCACGGATGCCCTGCGGTTTCACGCCAAATCCTGCCGGGCCGGCCCAGGTTGCATCGCACCCGGCCTCGGCTTATTTGTCACCTGCCGGGCCTCGATCCGTGGCCGCGTGCGACTTTTTCCACAATCACGAAGCGACACTTCCGCCATGACCGCTGCCGCGACATCTCATAAGCTTCTGAAGGGTTCTACCGGCGACTGGGAGATGGTCATCGGCATGGAGATCCATGCCCAGGTGACGTCGAACTCAAAACTGTTCTCGGGCGCGTCCACCGCCTTTGGCGGCGAGCCGAACACGCACGTGTCGCTGGTCGACGCGGCGATGCCGGGCATGCTGCCCGTCATCAACGAGCAGTGTGTCAGGCAGGCTGTCCGGACCGGGCTCGGTCTCAACGCAAAGATCAATCTGCGTTCGGTGTTCGACCGGAAAAACTATTTCTATCCCGACCTGCCGCAGGGCTATCAGATCAGCCAGTACAAGTCGCCGGTCGTCGGCGAGGGCGAGGTGCTGGTCGAGCTCGACGGCGGCCGCAGCGTCACCGTCGGCATCGAGCGGCTGCATCTCGAGCAGGACGCCGGCAAGCTGCTGCACGACCAATCGCCGACGATGTCCTATGTCGATCTCAATCGCTCCGGCGTGGCGCTGATGGAGATCGTGTCAAAACCGGACATCCGCGACGCCGAGCAGGCCAAAGCCTATGTGACCAAGCTGCGCTCGATCCTGCGCTATCTCGGCACCTGCGACGGCGACATGGAGAAGGGAAGCCTGCGCGCCGACGTCAACGTTTCGGTGCGTCGTCCCGGCGGGCCGCTCGGCACCCGCTGCGAGATCAAGAACATGAACTCGATCAACTTCATTGGGCAAGCGATCGAGTACGAAGCGCGGCGCCAGATCGAGATCCTCGAGGACGGCGGCGAAATCGACCAGGAGACGCGGCTCTACGACCCCAACAAGGGCGAGACGCGCTCGATGCGATCGAAGGAAGAGGCGCACGATTACCGCTACTTCCCCGACCCCGATCTGTTGCCGCTCGAGTTCTCGCAAGGCTTCGTGGACGAGCTGAAGGCGGAGCTGCCCGAGCTGCCGGATCAGAAGAAGACGCGCTTCGTCGCCGACTTTGGCCTGTCGGCCTATGATGCAAGTGTCCTCGTCGCCGAGCGCGAGAGCGCGGTGTTCTACGAGACCGTGCTCGACAGGCTCGGTAACCGCGCGCGCGACGGCAAGATGGCGGCGAACTGGGTGATCAACGAGCTGTTCGGCCGTCTCAACAAGGAAGGCCGGGACATTACGGACTCGCCCGTGACGTCCGACCAGCTCGCTGCGATCATCGACCTGATCGGGGAGGGCACGATCAGCGGCAAGATTGCCAAGGATCTGTTCGAGATCGTCTGGCAGGAGGGCGGCGATCCGCGCGCGCTCGTCGAAGGCCGCGGTATGAAGCAGGTGACCGACCTCTCGGCGATCGAGAAGGTGGTCGACGACATCATCGCGGCCAATCCCGACAAGGCCGCGCAGGTCAAGGACAAGCCGCAGTCGCTCGGCTGGTTCGTCGGCCAGGTGATGAAGGCGTCCGGCGGCAAGGCCAACCCGCAGAGCGTCAACGACCTGCTCAAGTCCAAGCTCGGCGTCTAACGTGTTGCGGTGACGGCGCGTGCCGTCACCGCGATCTGCCTCTGCGCATCGGTCGCGCGCACGCGGCGACATCAACGTCACCTCGATCGCGCCGTCCAGGCTCAACCGAATCGCCGTCTTCGATTCGCGCAAAACGACGGCTTCGAGTACGCTCCGGCGAGCGATCGCGCCGTTAAGCATGAAAATATTTTCGTTGCCAAAATTCGCGACTCAGAGTCCGCGAAACGCACTTCGTGCACCTTCGAACAAGACGCAACGCGCGACGTCGCGTCGATCGCGCGCAACGCGCGAATGCGGAATGGGCTTGCAGCATAGGGTTTTCTTGCAATCGATGCTTCCGACGGCGTCGATGCGGCGGGCACTTTTTGCATAGACGATCGAACGACTCGCCGAGCGCGTGCACGAAGCGCGGAGTACTTGCGCGCTTTGCTGCGTCAACACTTCCTTAAGCGAGAAGATGTTTTTTTCGCCGTGTTGGTGTATTCGGGATGAAGTGCATTCGATCCCCGAATGCACGCAGCGATTAAAGCCATCTCACACATCGGAGGGCAACATGGCCAAGAAAGCGAAGAAGGCGAAGAAGGCGAAGAGCGCAGTGAAGAAGACTGCGAAGAAGACCCGCAAGGTCGCGAAGAAGAAGAAGTAACTTCGCTTCTGAAGTCGCCGGCCTCTCTGACGGCCGGCACGTCATCAGCGCCTTCTGCGATCTGGTTTGCCTCCAGCAGGGCAGGTCTCAGTCAACAGGGCTCTGATCGGCGATAGAGGGTGTCGGCGAGACATCAGGTCAACGGTCGGATCATCCTTCCTTGCCGAGCTAGCTCGTCAAGGACCGGTCCGGCAGAAGAAACGAGTTTTCTTCGTTCGGTGCGGCTGGCCCTAATCGGCTCCGCAATTTCATGAGTAGCCTCGCGGCCAAAATGAAATCTGGTCCTGACGTGTTCGCCGACGCCCTCGTTCGAGTAGCCGGGATCCTCGCCGGCATTTTCATTCCCCAAGATTTGAAAACGAGACGTGGCAGCGTAGCCGAACAGGCTCGCGATGGCTGCGGCCACACTCCGGCGTCATAGCCCGGCTCGACCGGACGATCCGGTATTGCAGAGGCAGAAGCCGCCGCGTACTGGTAGATTCCCCGTCTTCGCGGGGAATGACAGCTCAGAGTGCGGCTGCGATCGTGCCTATCTCACCACTCGCGATGGTTATCATCGTCCGAAGATCCGAACGGTAAACCAAATCTGACGGATCGCCGAAGTGCTTGTGAGTCGAAGACTTTTTCCATTTTCGCGGCCGCCCTGCGTGGCCCCTCGTTTACGTCCCCTTCATCGCGATACTTAAACTGCCATTCAAATTTGCTCGCCAAGATCGCCCTCAACAAGCCGGCAAGAACGGCATGGGGACGAGTTGAACAGTTTGGACGGGAGCCGCGCTCGGGGGAACGAGGCGGCACAACAATAAAGGGGATGCGACATGTTTCAGGGGACTTTCGATCTGGAGACCGCGACGCCGGTCGACGCGAGCGCGCTGTCGGACGTGCTGTTCGAGCGGGGCATGTATTGGGCGAGCGGCCGCTCCGGCCTCGTCGATCTCATTGCCGCGCACAAATGGTTCAACCTGGCGGCGCTGAAGGGTCGCAAGGACGCGATTGCCCATCGCCAGGAACTCGCGGCGCAGATGTCGGATGTCGAGATCGCGGCCGCGCAGCGCGAGGCGCGGGCCTGGGTCACCATGCACTGAGCCGTTCACCTCGCCTCGGGGAATCGAACCTTGGCCGATCGGCGCGATTGCGCCGAGGCGCCCCCATGATGAGATTTAGACGGCAAACGAGGCCGGCGCTTCGCCGGCGCGATGCCGGCGCCACATTTCATCGAAGGCCTTTTCGACGTGTCGCGTCATGCGGGCAGTGTCGAAGAGAGGCCGAGTGGACCGTTGCGTCGCAAGCTTGGTCTTGAGGGCGGTTCGAAGTTCGGAATCGTGCGCGATCCGAAGCGCTAAATTCTCATATTCGTCCAGCGATCGCGTCACCAGCTCGGGAAGGCCGACGGCATTCAGGATGCTGGCGGCAACACGTCCCGCAAAGGCGGTGCCGAGGCAGGTCAGGACCGGCAGGCCGGCCCAAAGGGCGTCGCTGGCTGCGGTATGAGAGTTATAGGGTAGTGTGTCCAGGAACAGGTCGGCGAGCTGATGGCGCGCCAAATGTTCGTCGGCAGGGACGAGTGGGGCGAACACGATCCTCTCGGCGGCGATGCCCCGCGCAACGGCCTCGCGTCGCAGGTTCTCCCTGGCAATCGGGTCCCCATCAAGCAGCCAAAGGACGCTGCGGGAGGTCTTGGTCAGCAGCCTCATCCAGACATCGAACAGCGGGGGCGTGATCTTGGACGTTCTGTTGAACGCGCAGTAGACGAATGCATTGTCCGGCAGTCCGACCTCGCTCCGGGCCGGTACATTTGACCGGATCGGCCGCCTCGCGTCGGTCGCCTGATAGGTGTCGGGGAGATAGATCACCTTCTCGGCGTAATGCTGCTGTTCGCTTTCAGGGATGACGATCCGGTCGGCCATGACGTAGTCGATGTAGGACGCGCCCATCGTGCCGGGAAAGCCGAGATAGTTGACCTGGATGGGAGCCGCCCGGTGCGCAAGGATTTTCGGCCGCGCGCCGGCTGTAAAGCCTCCGAGATCGACGAGGACCTCGATGTCGAGCCGGCGGATCAGCTTGACCACGTCCTCGTCGGCAAGATGGCTGACGTCTTCGAAGTGTTCGAATGCTGCCTTCAGGCGGTCGCGCATCTCGCTGCGGTCATCCGGTCCGTAGGAGATGGCGCTGACCTCGAAGCGCTCGCGGTCGTGCTCCTCGAAAAGTCCGGCCATCAAATGCGCAACGGCGTGATTGCGAAAATCGGCAGACAGGTACGCGACGCGCAGCCGGGAAACCGGTGACGGCGTTTTGGGTATCGCGGCACCTCGGTCCGGGGCAACGTGGGCGACATAGCTCTTCGCACAGGTCAATTGGTGTGCGGGAGACGACGAGGTGTGAAAGAAGGTGAAGGGGTCGATTACCGCGCCGGATTCGACGGCCTCGTCCAGGGCGGCCTGTTCACCTTCGAAACTGCGCCAGTCGGCACGCTTTCGCCTGGAAGCAACGAGATTGCTCAACGCGAATGGGAAGGCCTTGTTTAGTGCGACCGTTCTTTCGAGCGCTGCGATCGCTTCGTCGTGTCGACCCATTTGGGTGAGGACCTCAGACAAGACGAAATGGTACTGTGGATTCGACGGTGCAAGCTCGACAGCGCTTTGGTAACTGTCATGCGCTTCGTCAAGCTGACCGAGCTGCCGGAGCGCGCTGCCCCGGTTTGCGAACGCTGCGCTCGATGGCGCGATCGCAATGGCGCGATCGAATTCCGCGATGGCGCCATGAAGCTCCTGCCGTGCCAGCAGGATCGCTCCGCGATTGAGATGCGCATCGGCGAAGTTCGGCGACAGGGCAACTACCTTCGCAAGCCAGGCGAGCGCGTCGTCGGTCTTGTCCAATGTGCGCAGCACGTTGGCATAGTTGAAAAGAACGTCGGGATTGCCGGGGTCGACGCGAGCAGCCTTCTTGAGCAACGGCTCGGCGTCCGCGAAATTGCCGCGCTGGGCGTGCAACAGCCCCAGCATATGGAGTGCGACGGGATGCGTTTTGCTTCCCCGCAGGACGGTCGTGTAACCCCGTTCCGCATCCGACAGCTTGCCCGAACGGTGCGCCGCAATTGCCTGGTCCAGAATGGCCGACGGGCGGAGTGAGGAGGGGACCGATGCTCCCTTGTTGCGGCTTTGCTGCGACATGGGATTGGATCTGTGCTTTGGCGAACTGGTGCAAAAACTCTAGTCGCCTTTGCGGCAGAGAACAACGGCCGCGCCATTCGCGCCTCAAGGCACGAAACTATCACGCTCGTGCCGAAATTTTGCACGCGACAATATCGACGCCCGAGATCGCGGCCGCGCAGCATGAAGGCGCGGGACTGGGTTACCGCGCACTGACCGGGAACCGAGCTTTGGCCGATCGGCGCGATTGCGCCGATGCGCCCCCATGATGAGATTTAGACGGCAAACGAGGCCGGCGCTTCGCCAGCACGGTGCCGGCGCCACATTTCATCGAAGGCCTTTTCGACGTGTCGCGTCATGCGAGCAGTGTCGAAGAGAGGCCGAGTGGACCGTTGCGTCGCCAGCTTGGTCTCGAGGGCGGTTCGAAGTTCGGAATCGTGTGCGATCCGAAGCGCTAAATTCTCATATTCGTTCAGCGATCGCGTCACCAGCTCGGGAAGGCCGACAGCATTCAGGAGGCTGGCTGCAACACGTCCCGCAAAGGCGGTGCCGAGGCAGGTCAGGACCGGCAAGCCAGCCCAAAGGGCGTCGCTAGCCGAGGTATGGGCGTTGTAGGGCAGGGTATCCAGGAACAGATCGGCGAGCTGGTGGCGCGCCAAGTGTTCGTCGGCAGGGACGAGTGGGGCGAACACGATCCTCTCGGCGGCGATGCCGCGCGCACCGGCTTCACGCCTCAGATTCTCCCTGGCGATCGGGTCCCAATCAAGCAGCCAAAGGACGCTGCCGGCGGTCTTGGTCAGCAGCCTCATCCAGACATCGAACAGCGGGGGCGTGATCTTGGATGTTCTGTTGAACGCGCAGTAGACGAATGCATCGTCCGGCAGTCCGACCTCGCTCCGGGCAGGTACATTTGGCAGGAGCGGTCGCCTCGCGTCGGTCGCCTGATAGGTGTCGGGGAGATAGATCACCTTCTCGGCGTAATACTTTTGCTCTCCTTCAGGGATGACGATCCGATCGGCCACGACGTAGTCGATATATGACGCGCCCATCGTGCCGGGAAAGCCGAGATAGTTGACCTGAATGGGAGCCGCCCGGCGCGCAAGGATTTTCGGCCGCGCACCGGCGGTGAAGCCTCCGAGATCGACGAGGACCTCGATGTCGAGCTGGCGTATCAGCTTGATCACGTCCTCGTCGGCAAGATGGCTGACGTCTTCAAAGCGTTCGAATGCTGCCTTCAGGCGATCGCGCATCTTGCTGCGGTCATCCGGTCCGTAGGAGATGGCGCTGACGTCGAAGCGGTCGCGGTCGTGCGCCTCGAACAGTCCGGCCATCAAATTCGCGGTGGCGTGATTGCGAAAATCGGCAGACAGGTACGCGACCCGCAGCCTGGAAACCGGCGACGGCGTTCCGGGTCTCGCGGCACCTCGCTCCGGGGCGACGTTCGCGACAAATGTCTTCGCGCAGGTCAATTGGTGAGCGGGAGACGACGAGGCATGAATGAAGGTGAGGGGGTCGATCGCCACGCCGGATTCGGCGGCCTCGTCCAGGGCGGCCTGTTCACGTTCGAAACTGCGCCAGTCGGCACGGCTCCGCCTGGAATTAACGAGCTTGCTCAACGCGAACGGGAAGGCCTTGTTCAGTGCGACCGTTCTTTCGAGCGCTGCGATCGCTTCGTCGTGTCGACCCATTTGGGTGAGGACCTCAGACAAGACGAAATGGTACTGTGGATTCGACGGTGCAAGCTCGACAGCGCGTTGGTAGCTGTCGTGCGCTTCATCATGCTGACCGAGCTGCTGGAGCGCACTGCCTCGGTTTACGAACGCTGCGCTCGATGGCGCGATCGCAATGGCGCGATCGAATTCCGCGATGGCGCCTTGAAGCTCCTGTCGTGCCAGCAGGATCGCTCCGCGATTGAGATGCGCATCGGCGAAGTTCGGCGACAGGGCAATTACCTTTGCAAGCCAGGCGAGCGCATCGTCTGTCTTGTCCAATGCACGCAGCACGTTGGCATAGTTGAAAAGTACGTCGGGATTGCCGGGGTCGGCGCGGGCAGCCTTCTTGAGCAACGGCTCGGCGTCCGCGAAATTGCCGCGCTGGGCGTGCAACAGCCCCAGCATATGGAGTGCGACGGGATGCGTTCTGCTTCCCCGCAGGACGGTCATGTAGGCTCGTTCCGCATCCGACAGCTGGCCCGAACGGTGCGCCGCAATTGCCTGGTCCAGAATGGCCGACGGGCGGAGTGAGGAGGGGGCCGAAGCTCCCTTGTTGCGGCTTTGCTGCGACATGTGATGGGGTTTCTGGACCGATGACGGGTCTGTGCTTCGGCGAACGGGTGCCAAACCTCTAGTCGCTTTTGCGGTAAAGGACAACCGCTGCGCCGTTCGCGCTTCAAGGCCCGAAGCTAACGCGCGCGACGGCCGGCGACGGCCAGCCGGCGCTCCGGTCGTCGGCCAGGCCCGAGCCCTGCGTGGCTTCCGTCGATGTCAAAGCTTTCATGTGTAAAGAAACCCGCCAGCCGCAATTCTGCCGCTTGCGGCCCGCCGCCGGGTCGGGC
The DNA here is from genome assembly GCF_055791185.1 of Bradyrhizobium ingae. Taxonomy (NCBI): domain Bacteria; kingdom Pseudomonadati; phylum Pseudomonadota; class Alphaproteobacteria; order Hyphomicrobiales; family Nitrobacteraceae; genus Bradyrhizobium; species Bradyrhizobium ingae. Next base: position 91,093 of record NZ_JBVUBB010000028.1, on the reverse strand, counting down.
ATACCCGGCATCACTGGAGACGTGGCCGAGTGGCTGAAGGCGGCGGTTTGCTAAACCGTTATAGGCTTGTAAAGGCCTATCGAGGGTTCGAATCCCTCCGTCTCCGCCAGCCGTGAAGTCTGGCGCGCGCTTCCAATCCCCGCACAATATAAAGGCTGGCATCAGAGGCTGGCGGTTCGCCCCTCACGCTGAATCGCGCCGGGCGCGGTGGTCCGCAGAATCGGCGTCGTCTCGTCAAAGGCGGTGTCTCCAGCGGTCTCCAGGCGCGCTGGCGCGATCATCCAGCATTCTTCCGATTCTGCTGCCGATTCCTCGATTCGAGCGCCTCGCAAGAGCGTCACAGGAGAGAGGGCGCGCGCGCCACTTCAAGGCAGGAATTTTGACGGCGTTTGGAACCGTCTCGAAAAGAATATGGAAAACAATTACTTACAAATGCGGCGCGATCACATCTGCGTGCTTTTTGTGCAACACCCGTCGGAAAACGCGCTTTGTAGGGCCGGTTCGGAGCGTTCTTTTGTTGTGTGTGCAAGGACGTTCGGTAATTGTGATCGAGCGACGGAGGGGGGCATCCCAAGGTCGTCCCGTTTAGGTCTTTCGCTTAAGTCCCTCGCGTTCATGCGGGTGTGTCCGAAGGCGCGGAGAGGCTCTAGCGGTGATTTAGAACGGGAATGGGGAATTGGCCGTCCGGTCAGTGACCTTCCCTGAAGAGCAACTTGGAGGTTTAACATGAAGTTGGTTAAGAGCCTTTTGCTCGGCTCAGCGGCGGGTCTGATCGCCGTGGGCGGAGCGCAGGCAGCCGATCTCCCCGTAAAGGCCAAGGCGGTCGAATACGTGAAGATCTGCTCCCTGTACGGTGCCGGTTTCTACTACATGCCGGGCACTGACACCTGCATCAAGTTCGGCGGCTATCTGCGCGCCGATGCCTGGGCCCTCGGTGGCGACTATGGTTTCGCGCAAGGCGCGAACCAGGGTTCGAACAACCGTCTGACGAACTACTGGGGCGGCCGCGCTCGTATGGACTTCACGGTCGATACCCGCACGGCGACCGAGTATGGCGTGGTTCGCACCTACGCCGATATGGTCTTCAGCTGGGATACGACCGCGGTCACCGGCAGCAACCCGTCGACGTTCTCGACCGGTTCGGCCTCGCTCGGCCTCTACCACGCGTTCATCCAGTTCGCCGGCTTCACCTTCGGCCGTACGGTCTCGATCTTCGACGCTCCGTGGCAGAGCTATCCGGCTGGCGGTCCCGATACCATTCCGGGCGGTTCCAACCACGTCACCGGCGTGAACCAGGTTGCCTACACGGCTGATTTCGGCCAGGGCATCACCGGTTCGATCGCGGTGCAGGATGAGACGACCTCGGCCAACGGCCAGTCGAACCTCTGGAACGTCAACGGCTTCACCTCGGCGTCTGCCGCTGCCGCTGCGTTCGTGCAGGGCCAGTATGGCAACAACGATTGGGGTGGAACGCGCGTTCCCGACATCGTCGGTGCGGTTCGCGTCGATCAGGCCTGGGGTCTGGCTCAGATCTCGGTCGCGGCGCATGACATGCATCCCGCGTACTACGGCGCCACTGAACTCACCGGTCACCCCGGCGACAAGTGGGGCTGGGCTGTCCAGGGTTCGTTGTCGATCAAGAACATCCCGACTGGTCCGGGCGACTCGATCAACATGCAGGCCGTCTACACGGATGGTGCAAGCCGCTACAACTTCCAGAGCCTGTTCCCGCAGAGCTTCTTCATGTTCAGCGGCACCGGTCTGGCTGGCGCGTATCAGAGCGTCGGTATCGCCGGCATTGCTGACGGCGTCTTCGGCCTCGGCGGTGGCATCGACACCGTCAAGACCTGGGGCTTCCGCGGTGGCTACACCCACAACTGGAACCCGAACTGGGCGAGCGCCATCTACGGTGGCTATGCTCAGCTGAAGTACGGCGATACGGGCAAGGCCCTGATCTGCACGAACTTCGCGGCAATCGCCGTGGCCGGTTCGACCTGTAACCCGGACTTCAACTTCGCGGTTATCGGTGTCAACACCGTGTGGACCCCGGTCAAGAACCTGGCCTTCACGGCTGACGTGAACTGGACCCATCTGGACCAGAAGTACTCCGGCGCCATCGCGAGCCCGGGCATTGCGGCCGCCGCCAAGCCGGCAGCCGTGTATGAGCTGAAGGACCAGAACTCGGTCAGCTTGCTCCTCCGCGCTCAGCGCAACTTCTGATATCATTCGTCTGACGACGGATGTAACAGGACCCCCGGCGGGAAACCGCCGGGGGTTTTGCTTTTTTGGGCCGTTGCACTATCCGTTCGGTCGAACGGATACCTGAAGTATTGGCCCGTGCCTCCAAGCAGGACGGCCTGCATGGTGCCGAAACGTGAGTGCTGAGAGGGTGCTTCCCCCGCAATGAAAAACGTCGCAGCAATCTTCAACGAAGCGCTCTCGGCGCTCAACGCCCGCAATTTCAAAAAGGCCGAGGAAGGATTCCGGCGCGTCATCAAGTTCGAGCCGTCGCATGTTCCCTCGCTCAACCTGCTCACCGTGGTTCTCATGAACGCTAGCCGGTTCGCCGAGGCCGAGCCGCTCATCGCGCGAGCGGTCAAGCTCAATCAGGGCTCCGATGTTTCCTTCTACAACTACGGACTGATCGCAAAGCAGCTCAACAAGCCCCGGGTGGCCTATGAGCAGTTCACGAAAGCTCTGCAGATCAATCCAAATGTGCGGGAGAGCTGGAATAACCGCGGTGCAGTCTGCAATGATCTGGGGGACTATGAAGCGGCATTGTCCGACTTCGACAGATCGATAGCCCTCGATCGGAATTACGCCGAGCCGCATGCGAACAAGGGCAAATCACTGCTCGAGCTCGGTCGTTACGAACAGGCTTTGGCGACCTGCGAGAGGGCGCTTTCCATAAGGCCCGACCTGACCGAAGCCTGGATCGGTTGCGGCACCGCGCTGGCACGCCTCAAGCGACACGATGATGCCCTTATTGCCTTTGACAGGGCACTTTCCATGAGGCCTGACCTGACTGAGGCCTGGCTCGGTCGAGCAAATGTTCTGAACGAAGTCAGGCGCCATGCGGACGCGCTTGCCGCGTATGACAGGGTGCTGGGCATCGCGGCGGACTCGGCCGCTGCCTGGCTTGGGCGGGGCAATGCCTTCACGGATCTCAAACGTTATGACGAGGCGCTCTCGGCCTATGAGAAAACTCTCTCGATCAAGCCGGACTCCGTAGAGGCCCTGATTGGCCGCGGAAATGTTTTCACCGGCCTCAAGCGCTATGAAGAAGCTCTGGCCATCTATGAGAAGGCACTCGCCATCAAATCCGACTTGGCCGGATCATGGCTCGGTCGAGGCAATGTCTTCATTGAGCTGCGCCGCCATGACGACGCGCTGGCTGCTTACGAGAAGGCAATCTCCATCACGCCCGATTTGGCGGAAGCCTGGCTTGGCCGAGGTAATCTGTTTGCCGACCTGAAGCGATATAAGGAAGCGGTCGAAAGCTATGACAAGGCATTGTCCCTCAAGCCCTACCTGGCGGAAGCCTGGTTTGGACGAGGGAACGTATTCGCTGATCTTCGTCGTCATGACGAAGCATTCGCGGCCTTCGACAAGGCGTTTGCGTTGGATCGCGACTTGCCGGGCATTGAAGGTGCAAGGCTTTATGCGAAGCTCAATTGCTGCAACTGGGCGAACCTGGAAGCCGAAAAGACGCGCATGATCGAGGCCATTCGCGCAGGAGAGGGGGGCTGTCAGCCCTTTGCGTTGCTCTCGATTGCCGAATTGTCGGAAGATCAACGTCGAAGTGCAGACTTTTGGATCGGCAGGCTCCTTCGTATCACCCCGCGCGAGCAATCGGATGCTGTTCCGGCGCAGGCCGACAAGATTCGAGTGGGCTATTTGTCGGCAGATTTTCGTGCCCATCCGGTCAGCTATCTGGCCGCGGGTCTCTTCGAGGCCCACGACCGCGGCCGATTTGAAACGCATGCGTTTTCGATCGGACCGGCCGACGACAGCGACGTGCGTGCGCGGCTCGAGGTCGCTTTCGACCAATTCAACGACCTCCATGCGTGCAGCGATGATGAGATCATCGGCCGCATCAAGGCGGCCAGGATCGATATTCTGGTCGATTTGATGGGACACACGTTGGGAGCGCGGCTCGGCGTTCTGGCACAGCGGCCCGCCCCCATTCTCGTAAACTATCTCGGATTTGCGGGTACCGCTGGCGATGGATTGCTGGACTACGTGATCGCGGACGCAACAGTCATCCCGGCAGAAGACCGAAGGCAGTTTTCGGAGAAGGTTGTCTACCTGCCTCATTGTTTCATGCCTCACGACGCCAAACAACGAGAGGTATCGTCTGTCGCAGTGGACAGACGAGAGCAGGGGCTGCCGGCTGACGGCTTCGTCTTTTGCTGCTTCAACAACGCCTACAAGCTCAATCCAGCGACGTTCCGGAGCTGGATGCGTATTCTGAAAAGAGTTGAGGGATCCGTTGTCTGGCTTTCTGGTGCTCCAGAGGTCGTGCAAAACAATTTGAGAAGAGAAGCCGAAGCCAGCGGTGTTGATCCTGATCGTCTGGTCTTTGCGACGCGCGTCGCATCGACCGCCGATCATTTGGCGAGACATCGGCTGGCAGGGCTTTTCCTCGACGCGCTGCCCTATAACGCGCACACCACGGCGAGCGACGCCCTCTGGGCTGGTCTGCCGCTGCTGACGCTGATGGGGCAAGCGTTTGCTGGGCGGGTTGCGGCAAGTCTGCTCACAGGGTTAGGAATTCCCGAACTGATCACGCGGTCCCGTGAAGAGTACGAGGAACGCGCGGTAGAATTGGCTCTTGATCCGCAGAAGCTGCGAGGCATCAAAGAAAGGCTTGAGGCTCGCCGCCTCACGACACCGGTGTTCGACACGCCTTTGTTCGCGCGACATATGGAGGCGGCCTTCGAAGCCATGTATCGGCGGTATCAGACTGGACTATCGCCGGACCATATCGAGATTTCGTCGGGGGCTTGACGGGCAGCTGCGCGCCGCAAGCGGCCGGTTGATCTCGCTCCGATTGCGACTAACCGCGCAGGTTTTTCTTTGCGCGTCGCGGCGTATATTGTTTCGGACGAACGGCTCTCTCGCGCGTGACAGCGCGGTATTGGAGTATTCAAGCGTGATCGGCAAAACAATTTCGAAGACAGTGCTGATGGGCGTGCTTGGCGCGGCCGTCATCGCCGGCACTACGATCCTCGCTCCTGTGCCAGCCATGGCTGAACGCTACGATCCCAGATTCCCCGTCTGCCTCCAGAAGTGGGAGTGGGGTGGCAGCAGTACGATGTACTGCAACTATCCGTCCTGGGAGGCGTGCAAGGCGGCGGCGGCTGGATTGTCGGCGATGTGCATGGACAATCCGTACTGGTCGCAGTCGACCACGACGGGTGCTGCGCGGGCTCCCGGCAGGCAAGCTCCGTACCGGACCTGGTGACCAAGGAACGCGCGGGTTGGCCGGCATGGCTCACCAAGCCTCGCCGCGAGCAATCACCTGGGTCCCTTCCATTCCTGGAAGGCGTAGGTGGGATTGAGGCCGCAAGCATCTATCGTGCCCGACGCAGTCGCCATGCATTGGCTGTAAGTGGCAAATTGACAATTGCCTGGATACCCCCAGCGCCGTCCTTGCAGACAATAGCGATCCTGCGCGACCGCCTCGGGTGCCGAATGGGGGCGTTTCTTGGCGTGCGCCGTCGAGCTATCGATCGCGATACCTGACAGGATCAGGGCCATCGATACCAATGCGCAGGTCACGCGAGACATGGCACGCCTCCTGGTCCGCAGCGCCGACCAATTCGACGCGCAGCGCTGCCAATTATATGGCGGTGCCGCCGGCTTGGCAGCTCTCCTTGAACCGCGTCTGGAGAGGCGGAGGGCGGTAAACCACGAAGCCCTCCGCTCATTCTCGTTTCCAGCTTCGATGGGTTATCTTGTGGGTTATCTTGGACGGGAGTACCTGTCCCGCTTCGGACCCGGATGTTGAGATCCGCCTGCGGAGTTGGATGTTCCGCTGCTTGCCGAACTGCCGGTGGTCCCGCTCGTACCCATTCCGCCAGTGTTAGCGCCGCCTCCGGTGCCGCCTGCGCCGGTGCCGGCCGAACCTGTTCCACCAGCACCTCCGGACCCGCCACTCCCGGCCCCTTGAGCTAACGCCGGAGCGATCGACGCGCTGGCAAGCAATGCCGCAACCATCGCCGTGAAGACCTTATTCCGCATGCCGTACTCCTGTTGGTTTGACGGCAGGCTAATGAGTCGCGGACGAACACGTTCCTAAGCGGGCAATGGGAGTTGTCGCCCGCTTGATGCGGTGCCGAATGAAGGGAACAGGCTCAACCCGCGGAGCAGTTATTCGACGCTGCCGGTCGTTCCTCTGCGCAGGTCGGCCTCGATTTGCAGCCGCGTTCCGCCGCCGAAGCGCGCGCGATAAACCTGAAGGTTCTCCATGATGCGCTGCACGTAGTTGCGCGTTTCGGAGAACGGGATCAGCTCCACCCAGTCAACCGCGTCGATCTTGGATTCGCGCGGATCGCCGTAGCGCTCGACCCATTTCTTCACGCTGCCGCGGCCGGCATTATAGGCGGCGAAGGTCATGATGTAGGAGCCGCGGTAGTCCTCCAGCAGGCCGCCGAGCTCGGCCGCGCCAAGCGTAGCGTTGTAGACCGAATCGTTCTTCAGCCGCGACAGGTCGTAGGTCGCGCCGTGCCGCTTGCAGACATAGCGCGCGGCGTCCGGCGTCACCTGCATCAGCCCGTAGGCCTGGGCGGGCGAGACCACCGCCGGATTGAACGCGCTTTCCTGCCGCGCGATCGCGTAGACGATGCTGCGCTCCACCTCGGGCCCGATCTGGCTGAACTGCGGGATGCCGTTGACCGGATAGGCGTAGAAGTCGAAAGGCAGTCCGCGGTTGAGCGCTGCCTTGCCGACCAGCAGCATGCCGCGGGCGTCGCCGTAGCGCTGGGTCAGCTCGCCGAGGCCGGCAAGCGCTTCGGGGTCGCCGTTCTCGCCCATGTCGGCGAGCATCGGGACCGCGATCTCGCGCTCATCGAGCTCGTAGAGCAGTTGCGCCGCGCGCACGATCTCCAGCCGCTCGGCGCTGCGGCCGCGCGGCGCACTGTTGAGCTCGATCTGCGGCAGGCCGAGTTTTGCCCGCGCAAGCTGGCCATAATAGCTCGTCGACTGCTCGGCCGCGCGGGCAAAGGCATTGCGCGCTTCCTGCTGGCGGCCCATGGCTTCCGCCGCGCGGCCCTGCCAATAGCCGGCGCGCGCCAGCGTGGTCGGGTTGACGCTGCCGACGCCGATACGGGCAAAGTGCTGGGCGGCGGCCGCGGGATCGCCCAGGAAGCGCAGCGCGATCCAGCCCGCGGTGAATTCCTGCTCGGTCTTGTAGATGTCGCGCGAGGGCAGGGCGGCATCGCGCGCGATCAGATAGGCACTGCGAAATTCCTCGGTGTCGATCATTTTGCGCGCCAGCAGGCGTCGCTCGATCCACCATTCGTCGAGATTGTAGAGCCGGTTCGGATCCTTCGGCGCCGACAGCATGAGCTGGGCGGCTTCCGCAAACTTCTCCTCGCGGCGCAGGAGCTGGATCTTGCTGAAGACGAAGCCGGGATCGCTGTGCAGCTCGCGCGGCACCTCTTCGAGCAGCGCGCGCGTGTTGGGCGCCTTCTTGAAGGAGGCGATACGGGCCTTGGCGAGCGCGACATAGCCGGCGCCGAGCCGCTTGGCAGCGCGCAGCGCGGCCTCGTGCTCGCTGCCATAGAGCAGCGTGTCCATCCGGGCCTTCTGATCGCCCGGCGTGAGCAGCGCGCCGAACTGGTCGAGCGCGTTGTTCTCCGTCTCTTCCGACATCGGGTCGCTGCGCCAGGCCTCGCGCACGAGGCGCTCGGCATTGGCGCGGTCGCCGCGCGCCAGCATCGCCCTGGCGAGCGAGAAGCGGCCCTTGGCGGAGACCGGGGATTCATTCTCGAACCATGACCAGGCGACTGAATCGTCGCGCCGGTCGTCCCAGAGCGCGGCTTCGAGCCGGCGGCGCAGGAAGGTCTGCGATGGCCAGCTCGGATTGGCGCTGATGAAGGCGCGATAGCGCTCGACGCTGGCGCCATTGTCGTCGCTGCGCAGGATGATCCATTCGGCGAGCTTCCGCGCGACCGGATCCGAGATCGTGGCCGCGTTGTCGGTGGCATCGCCCGGCCTGCGCTTGCGCACGAGCTCGATGACGTTCTCGAGCGTATCCTTGTCGGCCTGCGAGGTCGACGAGGTCGCAGCGACCGCGGCCGGCATGACGGGCTTGCGCGGTGCGGCGTGCTGGCGGGTCGCCGGAGCGAGTACGGGAGCTGCGATCGGTTTGGGGACCGCGGCGGCAGGCCTGACGGTGGCCGTCACGGCCGGCGCGGGTGCGGCCTTGGGGTGAGAGCCGTTGGCGGCCGGCTGTGATTTCGGCGCGGCGGCCGTTGCCGCGGGCTTGGGCTTGTCCTTGCCAGAGTCTTTACCGAGGTCCTTGCCGGCATCCTTGGCCGGCTTCTTCGCGGCGTCCTTGGCGGGAGAGACTGCTGCGCCCTTGCTCGTCCCCTTATTGCTCTCCTTGGCTGCGTCCTTGCCCGTCTCCTTGCCGGTTCCCTTGGTCGATCCTTTGGCGGGTCCCTTCGTGGTATCCTTGGTGTCAGGCTTGGCCGTTTCCTTCACGCCTTCTGCGGTCGTGTCGTTGGATTTGGCCAGGGCGGCGCAGCCGACCGAGAGCCCTGCCATCAGGCACATGATCAGACCAGTGGATCGCCATGCGGCACGGGCGGTGGAGGTCACGGCGTTTCGTCGCCCCGAATCGTTCAAGTGGCTCAAGACCTAGCTGTATTTGATTGAATATGCGGAAAAAATACCAACAGCCGCTTACCGCGGCCGTGTTTGGACCATCACCACGGCAAAATCGCGGCCTAAACGGTGCGTCACCTCTGACCGGGCCTTTTACCAGCCCGTTAGACCCGATATGAAAGAGGCCTCTTTTCAGGCCTGCACGCGTACGGAGGAAGCCCATGGCAGCCAAGACGAAGTTCCGGGGGTCATTTACCGCCTTGGTCACGCCGTTCAAAAACGGCTCGCTGGACGAGGCCGCGTTCCGCTCGCTGGTCAACTGGCAGATCGCCGAGGGCACCCACGGCCTGGTCCCGGTCGGCACCACCGGCGAGAGCCCGACGCTCAGCCATGACGAGCACAAGAAGGTCGTCGAATGGTGCATCGAGGAGGCCAAGGGGCGCGTGCCCGTGATCGCTGGCGCCGGCTCCAACTCCACCAAGGAAGCCGTCGAACTCGCCCAGCACGCGGAGAAGGCGGGCGCCAATGCCGTGCTGGTGGTGACGCCCTACTACAACAAGCCGACCCAGGAAGGGCTCTACCAGCACTTCAAGGCGATCAACGATGCGATTGGAATCCCGATCATTATCTACAACATCCCGCCGCGCTCGGTGATCGACATGTCGGTCGATACCATGAAGCGCCTGTGGGACCTGAAGAACATCGCCGGCGTCAAGGATGCGACCGCCAGCATGGTGCGAGTGTCGCAGCAGCGCGCCGCGATGGGCGAGGAGTTCAACCAGCTCTCGGGCGAGGACGCGACCGTGCTCGGCTACATGGCCCATGGCGGCCATGGCTGCATCTCGGTGACCTCCAACGTTGCGCCGCGCCTATGCTCGGAATTCCACACCGCCTGGCAGAAGGGTGACCACGCTGCCGCCTTAAAGTTGCATGACAAGTTGATGCCGCTGCACAACAACCTCTTCATCGAGAGCAATCCAGCGCCGATCAAATATGCGCTCTCGCTGCTCGGGAAGATGGACGAGACGCTGCGGCTGCCGATGGTGCCGGTGTCCGAGCCGACCCGCGTCGCGGTACGGAGCGCCATGGTCCATGCAGGCTTGATCAACTGACGCCTTAGCCAATCGGGGGCCTTTCATGAGCGTCGAGGAAAAGGGCATGCAGATGCTCAAGGAGTTCCGTGAGTTTGCGATGAAGGGCAACGTCGTCGACCTCGCGGTCGGCGTCATCATCGGCGCAGCGTTCGGCGCCATCGTGAATTCGCTGGTTGGCGACGTGATCATGCCGATCATCGGCGCCGCCACCGGCGGGCTCGATTTCTCGAACTACTTTACGCCGCTGTCGAGCAAGGTCACCGCCAGCGTTCTTGCGGATGCGAAAAAGCAGGGCGCCGTCTTGGCTTGGGGTAGCTTTCTCACGCTGACGATCAACTTCATCATCATTGCCTTCGTGCTGTTCCTGGTGATCCGTGCCATGAACAAATTGAAGCGCAAGGAGGAAGCCGCGCCTGCCGCTCCGCCGAAGCCTACAGCCGAGGTCGAGTTGCTGACCGAGATCCGCGATCTGCTCAAGAAGTCTTGACGCGCGCACTTCATCCAAACTGTTAGCGTCTGTGCGCATCTCGATCAGGTTTACTCGCCATGGCCGATAAGAACGAACGCCCGATCAAGGTCATGGCGGAAAATCGCAAGGCCCGTTTCAACTACGCCATCGAAGACACTGTCGAGGCGGGCATTGCGCTGACCGGGACCGAGGTCAAATCGATCCGCAACGGAAAGAGTACGATCGCGGAATCCTACGCCGATTCGAAGAACGGCGAGATCTGGCTGATCAACGCCACCATTCCCGAATATCTCCAGGGCAACCGCTTCAACCACGAGCCCAAGCGGCCGCGAAAACTGCTGCTCCATCGCCGGCAGATCAACAAGCTGATCGGCGCGGTCGACCGCGAAGGCATGACGCTGATCCCGCTCAAGCTTTACTTCAACGAGCGCGGGCGGGCGAAGCTTCAGCTGGCAGTCGCAAAGGGCAAGAAGCTGCACGACAAGCGCGAGAGTGAGAAGAAGCGCGACTGGGGCCGGGAAAAGGGCCGGCTGATGCGGGCGAGGGGATGAGGCGATGAACCAGAGAAACCTGCTCGAGGTTGACTGGAGCAAGATCCCGGCGCCGACAGACGATGGCGGCGCAGCGCATTTGAAGGGCATGCCGATCCCCCGGGTCAGCCTGCGCGCGACCGACGATACGTCAGTGACGTTGTCGGCGCTCCGCGGCCGCACCGTCGTGTTCGGCTATCCGCGCACGGGCGAGCCCGGCAAGATCGCGCTGGTCGACGACTGGGATATGATCCCCGGCGCGCGCGGCTGCACACCGCAGACCTGCGCGTTCCGCGATCTCTTTGCCGAACTGAAGGCGGCCGGCGCGTCTTATGTCTTCGGGCTCTCGACCCAGAGCAATGACTACCAGACCGAGATGGCCTCGCGTCTGCACCTGCCGTTCCCGGTGCTGTCAGACGAAAAGCTCGAACTGACCCGTGCGCTCAAGCTGCCGACGATGGAGGTTGCCGGGTTGACGCTGATCAAGCGCCTTGCGCTGATCATCGACGACGCGAAGATCACGCACGTGTTCTATCCGGTGTTCCCGCCCGACCGGAATGCCGGCGACGTGCTGGACTGGCTGAAGGCCAATCCGGTGAAGGCCTAGTCGAGATCAGCCTTCACCTTCGAAAACACCTTGCGGAACATCTCCGGCGTCAGCACGCCGGTGTTCGTGTTGTAGCGAGAGCAGTGATAGCTGTCGTACAGCCGGAGCGGGCCGGCCTGGTGCACGGCGCCGTGACCGAACGGCGCCTGCGCGCCCTTCAGGCCCAGCGGCTTGAGCACGGTATCGTGCGCAATCCGTCCCAGCGCGACGATGGCACGCAGGTTCGGCATGGTCTCGAGGTTCGCGGCGAGGAAGCGGCGGCAGGTGTTGATCTCTGCCGGCAGCGGCTTGTTCTGCGGCGGCACGCAATGCACCGCATTGGCGATCCGGCAGTCGATCAGCTTGAGGCCGTCGTCGGGCCGTGCCCGATAGGTCCCCTTGGCAAATCCGTACTCGATCAGCGTCGCGTAGAGCAGATCACCGGCATAGTCCCCGGTGAACGGGCGTCCCGTGCGATTGGCGCCCTGCATCCCCGGCGCGAGACCGACGATCAGGAGGCGCGCCTTGATATCGCCAAAGGGAGCAACCGGCGCGTTGTGCCAGGACGGTTCGCGCGTCCGGTTCGCCTCGCGAAAGGCGACCAGACGCGGACAGAGCGGGCAGTCACGGTCGGGTACGACGGTGGGAGCCTGGCGGCTTAACCGGGGTGCTTCACTCGTCGAAGTCGTCATCGCCCCTCGGCGCCATCGTCGTCGCGCGCTGGAGGAATTGCGGGGCGTGATGACGTGCTTCGCGGTCGCCGCGCTCGCGTGGAGCCGGGCGCTCGGAAGGGTCGCGACCAAGCTTGGACTGAAGCTCGACGAGGTCGGTGAAGACGTCGGCCTGGCGGCGCAGCTCGTCGGCGATCATCGGCGGCTGGCTGGCAATGGTCGAGATGACGGTGACGCGCACGCCGCGGCGTTGCACGGCCTCGACAAGCGAGCGGAAGTCGCCGTCACCGGAGAACAGCACCATCTGGTCGATGTGCTCGGCGAGCTCCATGGCGTCCACCGCGAGCTCGATATCCATGTTGCCCTTGACCTTGCGGCGGCCGCTGGCGTCGATGAATTCCTTGGTGGCCTTTGTGACAACGGTGTAGCCGTTGTAGTCGAGCCAGTCGATCAGGGGGCGTATCGAAGAGTATTCCTGATCCTCGATGATGGCGGTGTAGTAGAACGCGCGCAGAAGCGTCCCTCGGCTCTGGAATTCCTTCAGCAGACGCTTGTAATCGATGTCGAAGCCCAGAGTTTTTGCCGTCGCGTAAAGATTGGCCCCATCGATGAAGAGCGCGATCTTGTTGGTTGGAGAAGGTGACATTCAGTTGCTCGCGTAGTGTTCGTGTTCAATCGTTTATTGTTGGCGCGACGGCAGCAATCCGCGCAGATCAAGAGGCTGCCAAAACCCGTCGAAACCGTAAATCCGGAGAAGTCGGGGCAAACCAAGGTATAGTTAGGGCGGTCGGCCCGTCCGATGCCGCCCTCCTTGGCGACCCGGGAAATGCCGATTCTAGCCCTAATGTGGGGTTATCAAAGGCGTTTGGCGAGGCCAAATCACAAAATGATCTTGCGAAATCGCCCCGGCCTCTATAACTAGCCCGCATCATCCACATGTTTTGACCCACCCAAGAGCGGAGCGACAGTCTAATGGCTCGCGTCACCGTAGAAGATTGTATCGACAAGGTCGACAACCGGTTTGACCTCGTCTTGCTGGCCGCCCACCGCGCCCGCATGATTTCGTCCGGTTCACAACTAACGGTTGACCGGGATAACGACAAGAACCCAGTTGTCTCCTTGCGCGAAATTGCCGACCAGACCATTTCGCCGGAGGACCTGCGCGAGGAGTTGGTCCACTCCCTCCAGAAATTCGTCGAGGTGGACGAGCCTGAGCCCGATACCGTGCCTTTGATCGGTTCCGCTGGCGCCAGCGTCGATGCCGACGATACCGAGGTCGCTGTCGAGCGCATGACGGAAGAGGAGCTCCTGAAGGGTCTCGAGGGTCTCGCGCCGCCCGAAGAGCAGCCCGAGGAGGACGAGTAATCGTCCTCGCGACGCGCCGACGAAATTTTGATTTCATCAAAGGCCCGAACCCGCGTTCGGGCCTTTGCTTTTGTTGACCTTTTCGTGGTTACCATAGCGCTGGCACAGCGCGCTTGCGAGCGCCGTTTCCGATTGTGTCGGACACGCGCGCGATTGGCGTTAGGATGTATACAACGGACCATTTCCTGGTTTGTTTGAAGGCAGGAAGACGCGGGCAGAGATGGTGTATCGGCGTCGCAAATTTACGCAGATGGAAGCTGCGACCGAATCGGTCGCCGTGGCCCCGACTGCGCCGACCGCACGGCCCTCGAAGCCGCGGGCCCGCATGATGCGGCAATACGACCTCGTCGAGCGCGTCAGGTCCTATAACCCCCACACCAACGAAGATCTGCTGAACCGCGCCTATGTCTACGCCATGAAGGCGCATGGTTCGCAGACCCGCGCCTCGGGCGATCCATACTTCTCCCACCCGCTCGAAGTGGCGGCGATCCTCACCGACCTGAAGCTCGACGATGCCACCATCGTCGCGGCGCTCTTGCACGACACGATCGAGGATACCGAGGCGACCCGTGCCGAGATCGACCAGATCTTCGGCCCCGAGATCGGCGCGCTGGTCGAGGGCCTGACCAAGCTGAAGCGGCTGGAGCTGGTATCACGCGAGGCCAAGCAGGCAGAGAACCTGCGCAAGCTGCTGCTGGCGATCGCCGACGACGTTCGCGTCCTTCTGGTCAAGCTCGCCGACCGCCTCCACAACATGCGCACGCTGGAGTTCGTGCGGCCGGAATCGCGCCGGCGGATCGCCGAGGAGACGCTCGACATCTACGCGCCGCTTGCGGGCCGCATGGGCATGCAGGAGATGCGCGAGGAGCTGGAGGACCTGTCCTTCCGCACCCTCGATCCCGAAGCCTACAACGTGGTGATGCAGCGGCTCGATGCGCTGGCCGAGCGCAACCGCAATCTGGTCGGCGAGATCGAGGCTCAGCTCTCCAACAATCTGCGTCACAGGGGCCTTGGTGCGCGCGTCTACGGTCGTCGCAAGAAGCCGTTCTCGATCTGGACCAAGATGGAGCGCAAGTCGGTCGGTTTCGAGCAATTGTCCGACATCTTCGGCTTCCGTGTCGTGGTCAACGACGTCGAGGCCTGCTACCGCGCGCTCGGCATCGTCCACACCACCTGGCCGGTCGTACCCGGTCGCTTCAAGGACTACATCTCGACGCCCAAGCAGAACGATTATCGCTCGATCCACACCACGGTGATCGGCCCAGGCAACCAGCGCGTCGAGCTCCAGATCCGCACCGAGGAGATGGACCAGATTGCCGAGCGCGGCATCGCTGCGCACGTCTTCTACAAGGAGGGCGCCGGATCGCCGACGGAGTTCCTCAAGCGCGAGTCCAATGCATTTGCCTGGCTGCGCCACACCGTCGGAATTCTTTCCGAGAGCACCAATCCCGAGGAGTTTCTCGAGCACACCAAGCTCGAATTGTTCCACGACCAGGTGTTCTGCTTCACCCCGAAGGGAAAGCTGATCGCTCTGCCGCGCCATGCCAATGTGATCGACTTCGCCTATGCGGTGCACACCGATGTCGGCAACAGCGCGGTGGGCTGCAAGATCAACGGCAAGTTCGCGCCGTTGTCTTCCGAGCTGCAGAACGGCGACGAGGTCGAGGTTCTGACCTCGGAGGCGCAATCGGCGCCGCCATCGGCCTGGGAATCGCTTGCCGTCACCGGCAAGGCGCGCGCGGCGATCCGGCGCGCCACCCGCACCGCGGTCCGCGACCAATATGCCGGCCTTGGCCGGCGTATCGTCGAGCGCCTGTTCGAGCGTGCCAAGATCGACTACGCCGACGACAAGCTGAAGGGCGCGCTGCCGCGTCTTGCCCGCTCCTCGATCGAGGACGTGATGGCGGCGGTCGGCCGCGGCGAGATCAAGGCTTCCGACGTCGCGCGGGCCATGTATCCCGACTACAAGGAAGAGCGGGTGGGTCGCTACGCCAAGAAGGGGCTGGCCGCCAAGCTCAAGGAGACCGTGGTGCCGGGGACGCCGCGTCCCCCGGCCGCAATCCCGATCCGCGGCATCAATTCCGACCTGCCGGTGAAGTTCGCGCCGAATGGCGGCGCCGTGCCGGGCGACCGCATCGTCGGCATCGTCACCCCGGGCGAGGGCATCACCATCTATCCGATCCAGGCGCCCGCCTTGAAGGATTTCGAGGAGGAGCCGGAGCGCTGGCTCGACGTGCGCTGGGACATCGAGGATACCGCTCCGCAGCGCTTCCCGGCCCGTATCAAGGTCGAGAACGTCAATGAGCCCGGCGCACTCGCGCAGATCGCGACCGTGATCGCGGAGCACGACGGCAACATCGACAATATCAGCATGCAGCGCCGCTCGCCGGACTTCACCGAGACGACCATCGATCTCGAGGTCTATGACCTGAAGCACCTGAGCGCGATCATAGCCCAGTTGCGCGCGAAGGCGGTCGTCGCCCGCGTCGAACGTGTTAATGGATAGTGATCGTCGTTGCCGGGCTTGACCCGGCAACCCATCTTTTGAAGAGGATGGATGCGCGGGCCCTCGCCGCGCCGGAGGGGCTTAGGCCCCGCAGGCGGGTCGAGCCCGCGCATGACGAATTCAGCAATGTCGTATAAGTGAGCCTCGCCATGCCCGTTCCTCCGCTTCGCCTCGGCGTCAATGTCGACCACGTCGCGACCCTGCGTAACGCGCGGGGAGGCCGCAATCCCGATCCGGTGCGCGCTGCTTTGCTGGCGATCGAGGCCGGCGCCGACGGCGTCACCGCACATCTGCGGGAAGACCGCCGTCATATCCGCGACGAGGACATGGCGCGGCTGAAGGCGGAAATCTCCAAGCCTCTGAACTTCGAGATGGCGGCGACCGACGACATGATGCGCATCTCGCTCGCCACGAAGCCCCATGCGGTATGCCTGGTGCCGGAGCGCCGGCAGGAGGTGACGACCGAAGGCGGGCTCGATGTGGTCGGACAGCACAATGCGCTCGCGCCGTTCATCGCGCGGCTGAACGATGCCGGCATCCGCGTGTCGCTGTTCATCGCCGCCGACCCTGCGCAGATCGAGATGGCGGCGCAACTGCGCGCGCCCGTCATCGAGATTCACACCGGGGCGTGGTGCGACGCCGTCGTCGAGGGACACTCCGACAAGGCCGAAGCCGAGTGGCAGCGGATCGTGGCCGGCGCCAAGCTCGCGCGCGCCGCGGGCCTCGAGGTCCATGCCGGCCATGGGCTCGACTACGCGACGGCGGAGAAGATCGCAGGCCTCCCCGAAATCGTCGAGCTGAACATCGGTTACTACATGATCGGCGAGGCGCTGTTCGTCGGCCTTGCCGAAACCGTCCGCAGCATGCGCGCCGCGATGGACCGTGGCCGGAGCAAGGCATGATCATCGGCATCGGCTCCGACCTGGTCGACATCACCCGCGTCGCCAATGTGATCGAGCGCCATGGCGAGCGCTTCCTCGACCGCATCTTCACCGAGGCCGAGCGTGCCAAGGCTGAGCGTCGCGCCAAGAACGAGAAGATGGTGGTCGCGACCTATGCCAAACGGTTCGCCGCCAAGGAGGCCTGCTCCAAGGCGCTCGGGACCGGCATCCGGCACGGCGTCTGGTGGCGCGACATGGGGGTGGTCAACATGCCAGGGGGGCGGCCGACCATGCAGCTGACCGGCGGGGCGTTGGCCCGCCTGAAGGCGCTGACGCCGGAGGGCTTCGAGGCGCGGATCGACCTGTCGATCACCGACGACTGGCCGCTGGCCCAGGCCTTCGTCATCATTTCAGCCGTGCCGCTGGCAAAACCTTGATCCGCGAGCTTGAAAATTAAAATAATCAAATAAAATCAGTGTTTTGCATATTGTTGATGCGGCCCTTGATTGCGTGGCTGCCGACAACCGTCTAAAAGTTCGCCGGCGCAAAATGAGCCGGAGCGAATTCGGCTTTACGCCGGAATTGGTCCTCACTATCAGAATCAGGACAATCTCCTTACGCCACAAAGCGTACCGGGCTATGCGCGGGAATGGGCGTTCCGTGACCGCGGGACCAGAATTGGGAAAGCGATGAGCGTGACTTCAGGAACCAAATCTGAGAGCGGCCTCGGCGAAACCGTCCGGGTCGTCATCCACGCTCTCCTGATCGCGCTGGTGATCCGCACCTTCCTGTTCCAGCCGTTCAACATCCCCTCCGGCTCGATGAAGGCGACGCTGCTCGTCGGCGACTATCTGTTCGTGTCGAAATATTCCTACGGCTATAGCCACTATTCGATCCCGTTCTCGCCGCCACTGTTCTCGGGGCGCATCTTCGGCTCGGATCCGAACCGCGGCGACATCGTCGTGTTCCGGCTGCCGAAGGACGACACCACTGATTACATCAAGCGCGTGATCGGGCTGCCCGGCGACCACATCCAGATGAAGGAAGGGCTGCTCTACATCAACGACGTGCCGGTGCAGCGCGAGCGGCTGAGCGACTTCGTCGGTGAAGACCCCTGTGGCTCGTCGGATGCGACGGCGCGGGTCAAACGCTGGAAGGAGACGCTGCCGAACGGCGTCACCTATGAGACGCTCGACTGTGTCGACAACGGTTTCTACGACAACACCAACGTGTACACGGTGCCGCCCGGCCACTTCTTCATGATGGGCGACAACCGTGACAATTCGACCGACAGCCGCGTGCAGTCGGCAGTGGGCTACGTGCCGCAGGAGAACCTGATCGGGCGTGCCCAGATGATCTTCTTCTCCATCGCCGAAGGCGAGCACGCCTGGATGTTCTGGCGCTGGCCCTGGGCGGTGCGCTGGAACCGAATGTTCAAAATCGTCCGATGAAAGACGAAGCCAAGGACATCGCAATCCAACCGATCGAGGCCGCTGCGAGCCCTGACGCCGAAGCTGCTCCCAAAGCTCCCGCAAAGAAGAAGCGGGCGAGGAGCGGCAAGGCCAAGGGCGCGAACGCGGCGCTCGAGGCGCGCATCGGGCACGATTTCGCCGATCCCAACCTGCTGATCCAGGCGATCACGCATGTCTCCGCGCTGAAGAGTGGGCGCAAGCGCGGCGACAGCTATCAGCGGCTGGAATTCCTGGGCGACCACGTGCTCGGGCTCGTCGTGTCCGACATGCTCTATCACGCCTTTCCAAGCGCGGATGAAGGCGAGCTGTCGAAGCGGCTTGCCGAGCTCGTCCGCAAGGAGAGCTGCGCCGACGTTGCGAAGTTGCTGGGCCTCGTCGAGGACATCAAGCTGGGCAGCGTCGGCCCCGCCGCCGACGCCCGCTTGCGCAAGTCCGTGCTCGGCGACATCTGCGAAGCTGTGATCGGGGCCATCTATCTCGACGGCGGGCATGCGGCCGCGGCCGAGTTCGTCAAGCGCAACTGGACCGAGCGCATGCACAAGCCGCGGCGGCCGCTGCGCGACCCCAAGACCGTGCTCCAGGAATGGGCGCAGGGGAAGGGCTTGCCGACGCCGGTTTATCGCGAGGTGGAGCGCACGGGGCCGCATCACGATCCGCAGTTCCGCGTCGCCGTGGATCTGCCGGGGCTGGCATCGGCGGAAGGCATCGGCGGCAGCAAGCGCGCGGCGGAGAAGGTGGCGGCCTCTGTCATGATCGAACGAGAAGGCGTTGGCGGCGGCAATGATGGCTGAGGCGAGCAATGCGGCAACGCCGGCCGCTACACGCTGCGGATTCGTGGCGCTGATCGGCGCCCCCAATGTCGGCAAGTCGACCCTGGTCAATGCGCTGGTCGGCGCCAAGGTCACGATCGTCTCGCGCAAGGTGCAGACGACGCGGGCGCTGATCCGCGGCCTCGTCATCGAGGACAACGCGCAAATCATCCTGGTCGATACGCCCGGCATCTTCTCGCCGAAGCGGCGGCTCGATCGCGCCATGGTGTCGACCGCCTGGAGCGGCGCGCATGACGCCGATCTCGTCTGCGTGCTGCTCGACGCCAAGGCCGGCCTGGACGAGGAGGCGGAAGCGATCCTCGCCAAGGTCGCAAGCGTGGCTCACGAGAAGATCCTGGTGCTCAACAAGGTCGACCTGGTCCAGCGCGAGAAGCTCCTTGCGCTGGCGCAGGCCGCCAACGAGCGCATTCGCTTTGCGAAGACCTTCATGATCTCGGCGCTGTCCGGCGACGGCGTCGACGACATCCGGCACGCGCTTGCCGCGATGGTGCCGGCTGGTCCTTTCCTCTATCCCGAGGACCAGATGTCGGATGCGCCGATGCGGCAGCTTGCCGCCGAGATCACGCGGGAAAAGATCTATCAGAAGCTGCACCAGGAATTGCCCTACCAGTCCACGGTCGAAACGGACAAATGGGAAGAGCGCAAGGACAAGTCGGTGCGCATCGAGCAGACGATCTTCGTCGAGCGCGAGAGCCAGCGCAAGATCGTGCTCGGCAAGGGCGGCGCCACCATCAAGTCGATCGGCGCGGAATCGCGAAAAGAGCTCATCGACATCCTCGGCGTGCCCGTGCATCTCTTCTTGTTCGTCAAGGTGCGTGAGAACTGGGGCGACGATCCCGACCGCTATCGGGAAATGGGCCTGGAATTCCCCAAAGAATGAACAAGAAGTAGATGGGTTGGTGATGAGCGTGCCCCGCAACGTCCTGCGCTTCGAAGTGCTGCTCTACGCATCGCTGATGCTGGATGCGCTGTCGGTTGCGTTCCAGGATCGCACGCCGAACCCCGACATGACGGACCAGATGATCACGACGGCGACGCTGATCGCCGGCGGGATGATCCTTCTGCTGGTTTATTTCGTCTGGCTTGCGGCGCAAAAGCGCAAGAACTGGCCACGCTGGGTGCTGGCGGCCGCCCTCGTGCTGTCGGTGATCTCGCTTGCTCAGATCATCGGCGAGAAGGGCGTCGAGCTCGACAGCGGCATCGAGATCATATCCTGCGTGCTGACGACGATCGGCTTGTATTTCTCCTTCACCGGCGACGCGCAGGGCTGGTTCAACGCCTAGACATGCGTAGCGGTGCGGGTGGGCAAAGGCGGGCTCTTCGCGCGCCGTGCCCACCACAACTGGTCGTCTCTTCGTCGGTCAAATTGGTGAGCACGCTTCGCTTTGCCCACCCTACGCACGTGTGAATGCGCTAAACTTCATCCCATGGAATGGACCGACGACGGCATCGTGCTGGGGGTGCGGCGGCATGGCGAGACCAGCGCCATCGTCGAGCTCTTGACGCGCGCGCGGGGGCGGCATCTCGGGCTCGTCCGCGGCGGCGCCAGTTCGCGGATGCGGCCGCTGCTCCAGCCCGGCAACAGCGTGCGCGCGGTGTGGCGGGCGCGGCTGGACGAGCATCTCGGCACCTATGCGATCGAGGGCCTGCGGTTGCGAGCTGCGGGGCTGCTTGCCTCCTCGCACGGCGTCTATGGCGTCACGCATCTGGCCTCGCTCGCGCGGCTGTTGCCCGAGCGGGACCCGCATGAGGAGATCTTTGCGCAGCTCGAGCACGCGCTCGATGACTTCGACGACATCGGCGGGGCCGCCGTGCACATCATCCATTTCGAGCTCGCGATGCTTGCCGAACTCGGCTTCGGCCTCGCGCTGGAGAATTGCGCGGTGACCGGCGAGACCTCGGACCTGATCTACGTCTCGCCGAAATCCGGCGGTGCGGTATCGCGCTCCGCCGGCGAGCCGTGGCGCGACCGGCTGTTGCGCCTGCCGCCGTTCCTGCGGCAGGGCGAGGCGGCGAGCGAACTCACGGACCAGGACCTCCAGGATGGCTTTCGGCTCACCGGCCTGTTCCTGCTCCGCCACGTGCTGGAGCCGCGCGGGCAGGGCCATTCGGACGCAAGAAGCGGCTTCCTCAATGCCTTGACGCGGCAGCAGGCGAGGGCGATCGCCTCGCCATGAGGAAGGCGCGCCTCTGCCCTGCCTGATCAGGTGATGAAAGATGGAACCAAATCACGCTAACTGAGTTGGCCGGATTGGTTCCACCGGGGACGTCCAGATGATCAGAGGATTCGTGGTATCCGCCGCGCTGCTTGCGCTGGCGCCGGACGCAATGGCTGCCGAGCAGCAGCCCGGGTTGTTTCGCCGCGCCTCCTGCAGCGTCGTACGGTACTATGTTGCCAAATATTCGGCAGCCGCCGCGGAGACATGGGCGCGATCCCACGGTGCGACTGACGCGGAAATCGAGACAGCGCGCCGGTGTCTGGCCAATGCACCGACGCCCGCGCAGGCCAAGAGCCAGACCGTGACCGCAGGCTGGGCCGGGCAATAACAGGGCATCGATAATATCGGGCTTCTCGATCGGGCCGCCGGCGTGGCGGGCCGGGGACGAGCAAGGCCGACTTTGAGTCGATCGGCCGCGATTTGCGACCTGAGTGGTGGCGCGGAGCCCGATCCGAATCGGCCGGCAAATCCTTTTCCTGTGAGAAGGTTAGCCCGCCAAATCCTGCGTTTTTATTCGCGGCTTGCCCGATTCACCGTCTCGGTTTAACGCCTCCCCATGGGAAAACGACAGGTACCGCCGGAAGAGCCGGCCGAAATCCACGAGGTGCGGCTGCAGGAGGCGCTGGAAGAGCGCTATCTCGCCTATGCGCTCTCCACCATCATGCACCGCGCGCTGCCCGATGCGCGCGACGGCCTGAAGCCGGTGCACCGGCGCATCCTCTACGGCATGCGCCTGCTCCGGCTCGACCCCGGCACGGCCTTCAAGAAGTCCGCCAAGATCGTCGGCGACGTGATGGGCTCGTTCCATCCGCATGGCGACCAGGCGATCTACGACGCCATGGTGCGCCTCGCGCAGGATTTCTCCTCGCGTTATCCGCTGGTCGACGGCCAGGGCAATTTCGGCAATATCGACGGCGATAACCCCGCGGCCTACCGCTATACCGAAGCCCGCATGACTGACGTCGCGCGGCTTCTGCTCGAGGGCATCGACGAGGACGGCGTCGAATTCCGTGCCAATTACGACGGCCAGTCCAAGGAGCCGGTCGTGCTGCCCGGCGGCTTCCCGAACCTGCTCGCCAACGGTGCGCAAGGCATCGCGGTCGGCATGGCGACCTCGATCCCGCCGCACAATGCGGCCGAGCTATGCGATGCCGCTCTCCATCTGATCGAGAAGCCCGACGCCAAGTCGAAGTCGCTTCTGAAGTGGGTGAAGGGGCCTGATTTCCCGACCGGCGGCATCATCGTCGATTCCAAGCAGGCGATCGCGGAAGCCTATACCACCGGCCGAGGCTCCTTCCGAGTCCGCTCCAAATGGGAGCAGGAGGAGGGCGCCCGCGGCACCTGGGTGGTCGTGGTCACGGAGATTCCGTGGCTGGTGCAGAAGTCGCGTCTCATCGAGAAGATTTCCGAGCTCCTGGACCAGAAGAAGCTGCCGCTCGTCGGCGAAGTCCGCGACGAATCGGCCGAAGACGTTCGTCTCGTGATCGAGCCTAAGTCGAAAAACGTCGATCCCGCCTTGATGATGGAATCGCTGTTCCGGCTGACTGAGCTCGAAAGCAAGATTCCGCTGAACCTGAACGTGCTGATCAAGGGGCGCATCCCCAAGGTTGTGGGGCTCGCGGAGTGCCTGCGCGAATGGCTCGACCATCTGCGCGACGTGCTGATCCGCCGCTCCAACTTCCGCAAGAGCCAGATCGAGCACCGGCTGGAGGTCCTCGGCGGCCATTTGATCGCCTATCTGAACCTCGACAAGGTGATCAAGATCATCCGCACCGAGGACGAGCCGAAGCCGGCGCTGATCAAGGCGTTCAAGCTCACCGAGGTCCAGGCCGAGGCCATCCTCAACATGCGTCTGCGCAACTTGCGCAGGCTCGAGGAAATGGAGATCCGCAATGAAGACAGGGATCTGCGCAAGGAGTTGAAGGGGATCGAAGCGCTGCTCGCCTCCGAGGCGGAACAGTGGAAGAAGGTCGGCGAGCAGGTCGGCAAGGTCCGCGACATGTTCGGACCCAAGACGCCGCTCGGCAAGCGCCGCACCACCTTTGCCGATGCGCCCGAGCACGACCTTGCCGCGATCGAGGAAGCCTTTGTCGAGCGCGAGCCGGTCACCGTCGTCGTCTCGGACAAGGGCTGGATCCGGACCATGAAGGGCCACGTCGAGGATTTGTCGGGGCTTGCTTTCAAGCAGGACGACAAGCTCGGCTTCGCCTTCTTCGCCGAGACCACCTCGAAGCTCCTGCTGTTCGCGACCAACGGCAAGTTCTACGCGCTGGATGTTGCCAAGCTGCCGGGCGGCCGCGGTCACGGCGAGCCGATCCGCCTGTTCATCGACCTCGAGCAGGAGGCGGCGCCGGTCGCGCTGTTCGTCAACAAGGGCGGGCGCAAATTCCTGGTGGCCAGCCACGAAGGCCAGGGTTTCGTCGTCAACGAGGACGACTGCGTCGGCACCACGAAGAAGGGCAAGCAGGTCCTCAACGTCGACATGCCGAACGAGGCACGCGCGATCACCGAGGTGCTCGGCGACACGATCGCGGTCATCGGCGAGAACCGCAAGATGCTGATCTTCCCGCTCGATCAGGTGCCGGAAATGGCGCGCGGCCGCGGCGTTCGGTTGCAAAAATACAAGGACGGCGGCTTGTCCGACGTTGCCGTGTTCGACGCCAAGGCGGGTCTCACCTGGAAAGACTCCGCCGGCCGCGAGTTCAGCGCGACCATGAAGGAACTCGCCGAGTGGCAGGGTACCCGCGCTGACGCCGGCCGTTTGCCGCCGAAGGGCTTCCCGAAGTCGAACAAGTTCGGCCGCCTGATCGCGTAGGGGCACAGCAGAGCTATTGCCTCGCATACCGCTGTGATCGCCCGCGCAAGCGGGCGATCTGCCCCCGCGTGCAGTCAGGCGCTAACCTTCGACGAATGCTCGCCATTTGGCGAGTTGTGACTGTCGCAGGCTCTTGCTTTCCTCGTCGAGTTCGGTCGTGCGCCTCGCCGCATCAGCCATGGCGGTCGCTGCGCGATTGTAGCTGTCGGCCGTGGACTGAAAGGGAAAGATGAACTGTCCGTTCGCGACCTTGTAGACCCCGAACTCGCGGATCAGAAGCGCCACGCACTTGTCGAAAGCATTGTAGTAGTCCGCCTTTGAAGCGAGCGCCCTGGAGGTGAGCGCGGTCCATGCTGCGTGCTGCTCATCGATCAGCGCCATGAAACCGGAGAGCCTGTCATCGCCGGGGTTCAGTGTGCGGGCTTCGATTTCGATCCTGTCACGTGTGGCCTTGATCAGCGCGGCGTAACGGGGCGCCAGGCCTGCTGCATTGCTTTCCGCGGTCTTGAGATCGCGGCGCAGCCCGTCAAGGTCGCCGCGGCTGGATGCGCCGAGATCCCCGAGCTTCGGCAGCGGCTTCGGCTCGACCTCGCTTAACAGCTTTCGCATGGCGGCATCGATGTCCATCGCGTCGCTGTTTGCGAGCGCGAGCATCCTGAGCAACTTGTTGGATGGATGCAGCTTGACGACCTGATCGAGCTGGTCGGCATCGGTCACTTCGCGCAAGGCGGCGTGTGTCTCCTCGGCGGAAACGACGGCCTGGTACTTCGACAGGTCGCCGGCGTAGAACATGGCGACGAAGCAAGCGATCAGGAGGAGGGACAGAAGCACGAGCACGATGACCGGCCGTCGACGCGGCCTGGCCTTCTGATCCGGAAGCGATTCCACAGCGCAGATTCCCCCTCGAACGCATCTTAGCGTCTTTCACGGGTGCCGAGGAGTCCGGAGGCAACGTGAGGCTATGCGGATGCGTTGGCGGGCAGCCCGCGTTCGAGCGCGTCCTGCTCGCGAGACGACCACCAGCCAGTCACGGCCTCCGCGACCTCGTCCCACAATGACGTCGGCAGATCCGGCACGGCAATTCTGATGACATAGCGACCGTTGGTCGTGTCGTGGAACCACTCTGTCGCACCGAAATCAAAGCCAAAGCTTCCTGCGTGGCGAATCGGCAATCCGGCCCTGCCCAAATCACCCGACAGATCCACGGCGATCTGCCGGGCCTGATGCTCGTCCATCCTGCGCCTCGGTGCCAGCGTGACATAGAGCCCATGGGCAAAGTGCAGCTCGGCCGATGAGGTGGGAAGCGCCGCTGCAAAATGGCGGGCCGTGCGCCGGCTGTTGCGCAAAATGGCCGCAACGCGCCGGCCGGTCAGCGCGCGGTAGATTTCCGTTCCGACATAGGGTGGAAAATGCGCGGGCAGCGCCGCGCCGCCGAACAGCCGTACAGCATCACGCATCTCAACCTTCAGATCGGCCAGCAATCGCCGGCTGTTGGTGCTTGCGCCGTCGTCGGGCTCAACGAATGTCGCAGAGCCGAGCCGACCATATTCCAGGCCGAGGGAATCGAGCTTGGTGTGGCTGCGCACGAGGACAACGGGAATGTGCCGGCGGCGGGCCCAGCCGAGCACGCGACGGATCCGTCCTGAGCCGATCGAGAAGCAGGTCGTGTCGAAGATGATGAGATCGAGCCCGCTCGCTTCGCAGCGCAGCGTCGCCTCGAAGGCGGCGGCCGGCGTGCAGGAGTCGAAGAGAAGCATTTTCGGCCGGTCCGCGCGAAACGCGCGTTCATCGGGCGCGTGGTTCAGGGGCACGAGGCGCAGGTGTCGGGCGTGGCGTTCGACAAGCTCGATGGTCTCGCCATAGGAGCCGGGCAGCACCAGGATGTCTGCGCTCGGGATCACGCGAGCCGAGCCCAGCAGCAGCGCTGCTATCGCTGCCATGCCCGACGACGTGTAGATGGTCTCCGACGCTGCGGTGTCCTCGACGTCGTAGAACGGCGGACCGCGGACTTCGAGATCGGCGCGTTGGTAATCGTAGCTGAACTCGAACGGGCCGGCGCGCTGCCGCCCCCAATGTGCCCAGTCGGTTTCAGTGCGCGCCCAGTCGTGCAGGGCGTGTTCGGCCTTCAGTGCCGCGGCGAGGCGGAATTTCTGTTCGATCACCTCCACGACCGCAATCGGCTTTCGCAGCGCCAACGGCTTCGCAAGGCAACCATTCAACAATGCAAGTTCCTCGTGCTTCCTGTCGAGATAGGCTGAGAGTGTTTCCATGGCGCGCCTTCGATGACCCCTAACAACGTTTCCGGTGGAGATCGGGTCCTAAAGCGCGATGAGATTAGGATGCATCGTCATCGCGCTTTGGGTTGTTGTGTGCGCATGATCTCCGCGCAAACGCGTTCCGCGTTTGTCGCGAGGGCGGATCATGCTCCAGGACGGCGGAAGCAGTGCGCGTCCAACCCCAATGGTGCCGGTGACGGGTCGAGGCCGATACTGCGCTGCGCGAAAGTGCTTGCGCGGCACGGGCAGAGGGGGATCGGATGATGCCAGACAACGTCGCCCTGTTCGCCACGATCATCCTGCTGCTTCCGATGTTTTATCTGCTGCTGGCGGCGCCGGCCTTTCTGCTGGTCAAGCTGGACGTCCGACCTGTCGCCCTGCTGTTACGCGCCATGTCCAACGGCTATTTCCTGACGCTGGCCGTTGCCGGGGCCGTGGGCACGATTGCCGTCGCCGTGGACGGCCGCCCGGTCCTGGCCCTCGGCGTCGGCTTGATCACGGCTCTCGCCGTGTCGTCGCGACGCTGGTTCTTGCGGCAGATGGACGCGCGGATCAGTGATGGAGATGCCGACGACACGGAGGCCGCGCTTCGGCTGCGCCGGCTGCATTGGGGTGGAATGCTGGCCAACGCGATCCAGCTTGCCGTCGTCGTGGCCTGCATTCCCTATATTGCCATCGCGCCGACATGACCGGGTCGGCGTGCCCGGCGCAATGTGATCGCGAAGGGGCACTGGCGAACCCTCGCTCGTGCAGCTAGAGTTGCATGGCTCGCGCTCTGGCGTACCACTACTCGTAATCCGGCATGACTGACCGTCTGACGCGTATTGCACCCGGATTGACAAAACTCTTGTCCTACAGTCTTGCCGATGACTTTCGGCACGATCTGTTGGCCGGTATCTCTGTTGCCGCAGTGGCTTTGCCGGTCGCGATCGCCTACGCGCAGCTCGCAGGCTTCGATCCGGTCGTGGGACTATATTCGAGCATTGTGCCGCTGGTCGCGTACGCCATCTTCGGCACGTCGCGGCAAATGATCGTGAATCCCGATGCGGCCGTGTGCGCCATGGTCGCGGCCGCAGTGGCGCCGCTGGCCGGCGGCAATGTCGAGCTGTACTGGTCGCTCTCGGTCGCCGTCACATTTCTGGCCGGCATGTTCTGCATTGCAGCGAGTTTCATGCGGCTCGGTGCGCTGGCGGAATTTCTCTCCAAGCCAATCCTTGTTGGACTTTTGAACGGCGTCGCAATTTCCATTTGCCTCGGGCAAATCGGCAAGCTGCTCGGCTTTTCCATCGAATCCAAAAGGATTATTCCGCAACTATTCGAAATCTTCGCCAAGCTTCCTCAGACACAGGTTCCGACGCTGATCGTCGGAGCGACAAGCCTGGCGATATTGTTTGGGCTGGCGCGCAGGGTGCCGCGACTTCCGGCTGCGCCGATCATATTGATCGCTGCCGGGACCGCGGTCGCATTGTTCGGGCTGGACCGGTATGGAGTGGCTATTCTGGGGCCGGTTCCTGCGGGCCTGCCGCCGCTGCGATTGCCCAGATTTCCGACGGACGACATACCGTCCCTGCTGGGCAGCGCGGCTGGCCTCGCTCTCGTGCTGTTTTCGAGCGGCATGTTGACTGCGCGCAGCTTTGCGTCGAAGGGCGGCTACGAGATCGACGCGGACCGTGAGCTCGCAGCATTTGGCGCAGCCAATCTCGCCTCAGCCTTGTCTCAAGGGTTCGCCGTGACCGGCGCTGACTCACGCACCGCAATGGCCGTTGCAGCCGGCGGTCGCACCCAGGTGACAGGCCTCGTCGCGGCGGCGGCGATCGCCGCTGTCTTGCTGTTTCTGACCGGTCCCTTGCGATATGTGCCGATTGCTGCGCTCGGCGCTTTGCTCGTGTTCGCTTCGATCTCGCTGTTCGACACGCGAACGCTGCGCGAAATCTGGAGCATCGATCGCGGCGAGGTCGTTCTGGCCGTAATTACTACGCTCGGAGTGGTCGCGCTGGGCGCCATCAACGGGATCCTCATCGCTGTGGGGTTGGCCCTGGTCCGTTTCGTCAAGTTGACCGCGCGGCCCAGGGACGAAATCCTGGGAACCGTCGACGGTCTTCCCGGTCTGCATTCGATCGAACGCCACCCAAACGCCAGGACGTTTCCAGGGCTCGTGCTCTATCGCTTCGATGGCCCGCTTACCTTCTTCAATTCCGATTACTTCAAGGCGAGAGCGTTGGCGGCGGCCGACGCCGAAGGCCCGGAACTTCGGTGGTTTGTGATTGATGCAATTCCAGTCAGCCAGATCGATACGACCGGACTGTATGCACTCCGCGATCTGCGGGAACGGCTCGAAGCGCGCGGAACGTCCCTGATATTAGCTGGGCGCAAGGCCGAGTTTCTGGCCTGGTTTCGGGAAGCCGGTCTCTACCGGCCCGAACATGAGGCGTGGATCCTTCCTACCCTGCGTCAGGCCCTGAAGACCTACCGGCGAGAGTCGCAACCAATCGCGCGGCTTAACCGTGACGATTTGTGAAAGTCCCCGCCCGATCGCCGCTTGGCCCCGGTCGGGCGTCGCTCATTGCCGCATCTCATTTATGAACCGTACTTCTCCATTGTCCTTTGCGCACTTTGTACCCGCGCGCTTGTACTCCTCGATCGCCTTCAGTGCCGCATTCCTCCCATGATTTCGCCCGGCATCCAGATTGCTGTGGTTCCATTTGAAGTCGATATGGTGCGGCACGTGAATCTCGACGACCGTACCGGTCCATTTCTTTTTTCCCTTGGCGGGAGGGTCATACTTGACGTGATACCTGAACAGCTTCACGTCGTCTTCGCCGACGGTCGCGGCGAATAGCTGGCAGAGATTCGCGAGGGAATCGTGAAGGTTGCCGGGCTTTTGGATTTGTTTCCTGTCGACGATCCTGCACACCCATATTTCATCCAGATCATTTGGATCATCGTGTTCTTCCAGCAGCGTCTGGAAGTTGACCGTGTCAACCAGCGCCCCTTCGCAATAAGTAACTCCGCCTATCTCCACGGTCTCCTCGATGAATGGAAGGGCTGAACACGCGCATAGAGACGATGCGCTGATGGTCCCTCTGGGACGATTGCGCTTCATGCGATTGTTGTCGAAAAACACCAGTTCGCGGCTGTGAAGGTCGAATGCGTTGTGAAAGATGAGCGGCATGTCGTGCCGCAGCAGTCTTTCGAACTTTATGCTTCTCATAAATTTGCTGTCCGGATAGTTGATCTTGGACAGACCATTGACGCCGGACAAATACATGAGCGACGTCAGATAGCGAACAAAGGGATTTGGCGCCAAGGCCTGGTTCAAAACCCAGCCGTTGATATCTCCGCGATCCCATTTCTGCCCGGGGTCGGAGAGCATCGACATGGTCTCTCCGACGGCTTTCACCATTCTGCCCGGCAACCACACCTTGTCATAATTCCGGACGTCAAACACGAAGTTCATCAAGGCTTGTGTGTTGCCGAACCAGTCCGTCCCGAAGACGGAGTTGATGGGAAAGCGTTCATAGCTTTCGTCGTCACGAAACACGTGATCCCTGAAGAATTGATATGTGAGCCGGGCTTTGTCGGATCCCTCGAACTGATTGTAGACGATGCCTACCCACGCACCGATGCAGGACAATGACCACACATCGAACTTGATGTCTGGATGGCCCTGAAGAGCTTCCAGAATGCCGATATGCAACCCGGCTGCCGGGCCGCCGCCACCAAGCGTAATCGCTCTTTTCATTGGACTCCCCCTCTCAAGCAAGGTCGCTTGAATCTGCTGCAATAAGCACTGTGTTGGGGAAAGGCACTTGCGCCTCTTCTAGAGGTTGCATAGCACGCAGCTCTGCAAACCAATGTGAAGCATTTCATAGTCGCTGGCGCTAATCTCCGTCCTCGGCGGTGAAATGGAAAACGGTAGCCGGTTGGTCCGCCGCGCTCGATCGAATCGTGCGGACCGGTCCGAGGATTTGTTGGAACGCTGTCGATGCGAGCTACCGTTGCTGGTCGAGCAAAGCCTTTGCCTCCTTCAGGTCCTGGGTACCCAAGCCCTCGGTGAACCAGGCATAGATGGGCGCCAGGAGGTCCAGCGCGTCCTCGCGCCTTCCCTGATCGTTCCACAGCGCAGCAAGATCCTTTGCAGCTCGAAGTTCGAGTGCCTTGACGTCCTGATTTCTCGCTGTGCTCAGTGCCGTTTCGAGCAGAGACTGTGCGTCCGCGCTGGCGGCAGCCGCGTCGCGGACGATCAGTATCTGCGCTTTCAGTCGATACAATTCGGCCTCGAATATTCGCTCGCGATTGCGGTTCACGGTAGCGAGCCCCAGCTCAATCAGATCCAGCGCAGCGTCGTAGCTGTGGCTGAGCAACAACGCCGGGCACAAGAGTACGTAAAGCGCAGTGATACCGAGTTGATAACCCGCTCCTCGATATTCATCGAACGCGCTCCGTACTTCCTCGATCACGCTGGGCGAAGGGGTGAGCAGGGTGACGCATATGCCCCGAATGGCGCGGGCCAAGCCGCGCCACTGCCGGAATCCGTGTTCTTCCGACAGGGTGAGACAGCGCTCGGCAAACCAATGCGCGTTCGAGAACTCGCCGCGGAGAGCGTGAAGAACGGACGCATAATAGTAGGCGTAAGCCTGGGAATGCGGATGATCGATGGCGTTGGCCCGCTGAACGGCGGCATTTATTCGCGTGATAGCCGTATCAGCGTGACCGAGTAGCCAGAGAGACCACGACATCAAGGCGAGGTCAGCCACTCCAGCGTCCTGGCCAGCGGCGCGCGCTGCCCATTGTTGTTCTTCGCTGCTTGCGTTGAATGCCTCGAAAGCGCGTTGCAGCAATTCTCGGGCAGCGCTGGCATGGCCCATGAAGAGACGGATCATGGCTTGTCCGCGCATCGCATTGAGCAATGCCGGTCGCTCACCGCGCGCTTCAATGAGCTGAAGCAAAGCCGCGATCATTTCCTGGGCCAGCGGCAGCTCGCCACGAATGACCGTCGCGGTGGTCAACCAGAACAAGACCTGGAGGTGCTCAGGGGGGTCTCCGAGGCGTTCGCACAGTTCGCGAGCGCGAGCGAAGGTCGCCATCGATTTGTTCGACGCTGGCCCTTGGGTAGCGATCAGGCATGGCCCCAACACGAGGTGAAAATCAAGCTCCAGCGCGTCCCTCGCTGCGCCTTCGGGCAAATGACGCAGGGCTTCGAGGCCTCGCTGCGCGTGTGCGATGGCTTCGAGATTGGCGGAGCGCATGGCAGCCTTCTTACCGGCTTGTAGCCAATAGCCTGTGGCTTTTTCGATCAGTCCGGCTTCGGTGAGATGATGTGCGAGAGTTTCGGGTTGCGCCTCTACGATCTCCGGGAAGTGTTGCTCGAATGTGTCCGCGATCGTGGCATGCAGTCCGGTGCGTCGGCTCTTTAGAAGTCCGGAGTAGGCGGCATCTCGCACGAGGGCGTGCTTGAAAGTATAGACCGCTTGGGGCACTTCGCCCCGGCAAAATATCAGTTCCGACCGAACCAGCTGGGCAAGCGCCTCTTCAAGTCTCTCCCTTGGCAGCCCGACGACTGTGCTCAGCAGTTCGAAAGAGAACTCGCGACCCACGACCGCGCCGATCTGAGCGACTTCCCTGACCGGTGCCAATCGGTCGAGCCTCGCCATCAGCGATGCGTGCAATGTCGTCGGAATCGCCATCGCGGGTAACGGGCGATTGAGGACGTAGTGATCGTCGCCTTCCTGCAAAAGCCCGGTTTCGAGGACCGTCTTGGTCAACTCCTCGACGAATAGTGGCACGCCGTCGGTGCGAGCGAGGATTTGGTCCAGTACTTCCTCCGGTAGCGTCTTGCCGGCCGTGATCCGCTCGACCAACGCCGCCCCGTCGCGCCTGCTCAGTCGCGTGAGCGAGATCGTCGTAACATGCGCATGACCGGGCCACGGCGGCTTGAACTCTCGCCTTGCGGTTATGAGCAGTAGCACTCGAAGCTGCGGCAGCCGTTCCAGCGTGATCGTGAGCAGTTCCAGCGAGGTCGGGTCCGCCCAATGAACATCCTCAAAGATGACGAATACGGGCTGCCGCGCCGCCAAGCCCTCGAGCTGAGCCAGGAACGCCGCCAGTATCATTTCCTTGCGCTTCTGGGGGCTGAGCTCTGGTACGTAATACCGGTCGTTGAGCGGCAGCGACAGAAGATTGGCCAAAGGTGGCACCACGCGGCCGGCGTCAGCGCCGGACCGCAGGAGCAGGGCCTCGAGCTTGGCGAACTTCTCCGCCGGGGAGTCGCTTCGCTCGAACCGAGCCGCCCGTTCGAGTTGGGCGATCAATGGATAGAGTGCACTATTGGTGTGGTGCGCCGAGCAGAACTGCCGCACCGTAATGTGGGGTTGGGCCTCAAGCTGCTGTTGGAGCGCCAGGGCAATGTGCGACTTGCCGATGCCTGGCTCTCCGGTCAGAACCACCGCGCAGCCTTCGCCCCGCGCGGCTTGCTGCCAGCGGCGCAACAGCAGCTCCATCTCCTCGTCCCGGCCGATGAGTGGGGTCAACCGGGCCTTGTGCTGGGCCTCAAAGCGGCTTTCAACTCCGGTTGCCGCCAGTACCCGCCAGGCTGGTACGGGGTCTGTCCATCCTTTGAGCGCCACGGGACCGAGATTGCGGAATTCGAAATGCCCGTCGCAGAGCTGGTGAGTGCTCTCGGAAACCAGCACTGCACCGGGCTCGGCCAATGCCTGCAGGCGAGCCGCCAGGTTCGGTGTCTCGCCGATGACCGCCTGCTCCTTGGCAGCGCCTTCGCCGATCAAATCGCCCACGACCACCATGCCGGTAGCGATGCCAACGCGAACCTGGAGGCCAATTCCGGCATCGGTTTGAAGGTTGGCCACGGCATCGACTAGCGCCAAACCCGCGCGTATCGCCTGCTCGGCATCGTCCTCGTGTGCCTGGGGGTAGCCAAAATATGCGAGCACGCCATCCCCCATATACCGCGCGATGATGCCCTCCTTCTGGGCGATAACCGCTGCGATGCAGGTGTGATAGGCGCGGATTACCGCCCGCAAGTCCTCCGGATCCAGGCGGGCCGAAAGTGCCGACGAGCCCACCAGATCGCAAAACATGATCGTAAGTTGACGCCGCTCGGCGCCGTCGCGCGATGCCGGTCGAAGGCCGGTTGGGAGGGTTCGAGGGTCGTCCGCAGTAAGTTCTGCGATCGCGCGCAGCATCTTGCGGCGATGTCCAAGCAAGACGCCGAGATCCTTGAGATCCTGCTCCGTGAGATCGCGCAGGACCGAGACGTCAACGGCATTCTCGCTGAAGCGCGGAGCGTATTCTTCCAAGCCGATCGATGCTAGCCACTCTGCGATACCAGTCATGGCAAACCCAGTCATGGCTAATCCATGGCTCACGCAGGAATTGTAGCACGTTAGAAACGCATGCGAAGCAGGTCAGTCGACCGGGACCGATCGCATGCGGGCAGAGGGCGCCGCCAGGCCGAAGCGGTGCTCGACGCCGTCATGCGATTCAAGTTTTATGCACCGCAGCAAACGGCAGCGTCGCCATCAAGCCGCCGGGGCTCTCTTGGCTCCTAGATCAAACCCACCAGCCGCAGCGCCATGCCCGCCGCGCACGAGCCCGCCAGCACCGTCAGCATACCGAGCTTGAAGCGGAAGATCGCGGTCGCGGCCGCGATCGAGAGCACAAGTGCCGCGATGTCGACGCTTGCGAGCACCGGCATATCGAAGGATAGCGGAAATGCGCGCACCGGAACGGTCTCGCGGAACAAGGTATGCAGCGCGAACCATATCGAGAGGTTGAGGATTACCCCGACGACAGCCGCGGTGATCGCGCTGAGCGCGCCGGCGAGGCCCTTGTTGCCGCGCAGGAGCTCGACATAGGGCGCTCCCAGGAAGATCCACAGGAAGCATGGCGTGAAGGTCACCCAGGTCGCGAGCAAACCTCCGAGCGTGCCGGCGAGCATCGGTGACATCCCGCCCGGATCGCGAAAGGCCGCCATGAAGCCCACGAATTGCAGCACCATGATGAGGGGACCCGGCGTCGTCTCGGCCATGCCGAGCCCGTCCAGCATCTCGCGTGCGCTGAGCCAGTGATAATGCTCGACCGCCTGCTGAGCGACATAGGCGAGCACTGCATAGGCGCCGCCGAAGGTGACGAGCGCCATCTTGGAGAAGAACAGCGCGATCTGGCTGAATACGTTGGCCTCTCCGAACGCTGCGAGCAGAGCGATCACCGGCAGGAGCCAGAGTGCCAGCCACAGCGCGCCGACGCCGATCGCGCGCACGGTGTTGGGGCGGACATGATCAGGTATGGCCTCGCCCAGCATGCTGTCGATCACGGCCGTCTTGCCGCCGTGGCCATGGGCGGCGGGCGCGAACTCCGGGCGGCCGCTTCGTGCGCCGACAAAGCCGATCACGCCGGCGGTGATGATGATGATCGGGAAGGGGACGGCGAAGAAGAAGATCGCGACGAAGGCCGCGGCCGCGAGCGCGATCATGATGCGGTTCTTCAGCGCGCGCTTGCCGACGCGCACCACGGCCTCGACGACGATGGCGAGCACGGCGGCCTTCAGGCCAAAGAACAATGCCTCGACGAAGCTGACATTGCCGAAGGCGGCGTAGATGTAGCTCAGGCCCATGATGGCGATGATGCCGGGCAGGATGAAGAGCCCGCCCGCCATCAACCCGCCGGCGGTGCGGTGCATCAGCCAGCCGACATAGGTCGCAAGCTGTTGCGCCTCCGGTCCCGGCAGCAGCATGCAATAGTTCAGCGCATGGAGGAAACGGCCCTCGGAGATCCAGTTCTTCTCCTCGACCAGGATGCGGTGCATCACCGCGATCTGGCCCGCGGGGCCGCCGAAGCTCAGGCAGGCGACGCGGAGCCAGACGCGAAACGCTTCGTTGAAGCTGATGCCGTGGCCGGCATCAGCTCCTGCTTGAACGCTGCGGGTGTCCATCACGCCTTCACTTTGTTCGTCGGCCAATTGTGGGTCTCGGTGGTGGCGTCGCGGCACCAGCGATAGAAGGCATCGTAGAGCACCATGCCGGCCTCGAGCTGCGCGAGGTCGTCGTCATACATCCGCGAGAGCCCGAGCGAGGCTGCGAGCAGGCCCGGAGCCTCCGGCGCGAGATCGGGCCGCGCGGTGTCGGCGCCACGCACCAGGGTCGCGAGCCGCTGCAAGGGCGGGGTCGAAAGTCCGAACTCCTCGACCATGACGTCGAAGGTGCAGAGCGGTCCGCGGTGGCTCCAGAACACATTCTCGATGTCGAAGGGCGCCGCATTGAAGCGCTCGCCGACGCCGACGACTTCCGGCGGCGCGACGTAGAGGAACACCGCGCTGGGATCGACGAAGCGGCGGATCAGCCAGGGGCAGGCGATGCGATCGACCTTCGGTCGTGCGCGCGTCACCCAGACGGTGCGGCCCTTGGCGTCCCGCGTCGGCAGCTTGGTCGTGTTGACAAGCGGCAGTTTTGCCGCTTTCCAGCCCTCAAAGCCGCCTTCCAGCGTCTCGGCCCGGACGCCGAGCTGCCGGAGCCAGGCCGCCGTGCCTTGCGCGAGCTTCTCGCCGCGCAGGCAGGAGACGATGACCGGGCGGCCGGCGAAATCGCCGCCCCATTCCGGAACCTTGTCGTGGCTTAATTTGAGGGAGCCGGGGATCAGCCGCTGGTCGGCGGCATAATCCTCGTCGGTCCGGACGTCGATCAGGGCAGGAGCATTCGCCGTGCCGATCAGCCGCGCCAATTTGTCAGAAGATATCGTCGTGAAAGTAGACATGATGCGTCCTCGTAGAGAGTGAACGGGACGCGATACTTGGGCATGTCGCCTCGTGGGGAGATCGCTCAAATCCCCATGAGCCCCATTACAGCGAAACCGCGAGTGACTGTCAATCGCAGGTTTGGCGGGTAATGAGCCTTGCAATGAGCCTTAGAAAGTTCTGCTGCCAGGGCCTATATTCCTGGCAACGGATTCTTTCTCGGAGATATGTCCCGATGCACTCACATTCCATCGAGCAATGGACGCATGAGCACGCGTTCCTCGGCGACAAGCATGATGAGAACGAGCGGCGCACCTGGTTCGTGGTCGCGCTGACACTCATCATGATGGTCGGCGAGATCGTTGCCGGCTCGCTGTTCGGCTCGATGGCGCTGTTCGCGGACGGCTGGCATATGGGAACGCATGCGGCGGCGCTCGGGATCGCGGCGTTCGCCTATCGCTTCGCGCGCCAGCACCTTGGCAACGCGCATTTCACCTTCGGCACCGGCAAGTTCGGTGATCTCGCCGCGTTTTCCAGCGCAATCATCCTGGGGCTGATCGCAGTTCAGATCGCCTATGAGAGCGTGCTGCGGCTGGTTTCGCCGGTGCCGATCGTCTATGGCGAG
Source organism: Bradyrhizobium ingae (assembly GCF_055791185.1). Classification (NCBI taxonomy): domain Bacteria; kingdom Pseudomonadati; phylum Pseudomonadota; class Alphaproteobacteria; order Hyphomicrobiales; family Nitrobacteraceae; genus Bradyrhizobium; species Bradyrhizobium ingae. The sequence goes on along the minus strand of NZ_JBVUBB010000028.1, from coordinate 54,171 downwards.
GCGATCGGGGTGGCGGTGCTCGGCCTCTGCGTCAATCTCGTCAGCGCCTGGCTGCTGCGTGACAGCCATCAGCAACACCATCACGGACATGATCACGGCCATGCGCATGACGACGATCATGATCATCACCACCATCATCACGACCACAATCTCCGCGCCGCCTACATCCATGTCATGGCGGATGCCGCGACCTCGGTGCTGGCGATCGGCGCGCTGCTCATCGCCAGGTATTCGGGGTGGGTGTGGGCCGATCCGGCCGTCGGCCTCATCGGTAGCGCGGTGATCGCGAGCTGGGCGTTCGGCCTGATCAAGGCCTCGGGCGCCGTGCTGCTCGACGTCAGGGCCGACGAGAAGCTCGAAAGGGTCATTCGCTCCCGCATGGAGGTCGGCGAGGACCGCGTCACCGACCTGCATCTGTGGCAGGTCGGTCCCGGCCACCGCGCCGTGCTCGTCTCGCTCGTCTCCGACAAGCCCAAGCAGCCGGCCGTCTACAAGAAGCGGCTGGCCGGATTGAAAGGGTTGAGTCACATCACTGTCGAAGTCGAGACGTGTCCGCACTAGCTGTGGTCATGACTGCGGCGCAGCTCGCATAGCGGGAATATTATCAATAATTTATCGGAAGTTGTCCGACTTTGTCGCAGACGCGACCGTCTGATCTATTTCGCTATTCGTGATCTGCTTCATAGGATTGCGGCCGCGCGCGCGGTACTGGTACGCGTGCATTTCGATGGCTCGGCATCCGTCGAATTCGCAATTGCCGGAAAAGCAAACGGGAATCGTACTGGCCTTGAGCGGCCGTTGACCTGAGCCCGACCAGCGGAGGCCGGGCTCTCGGAGAGACAACCATGGGCCTCGTGCAGCATGACACAGTTGTCCTCTTGATCGATCTCGTGGAGTCGGTGCGGCTCATGCGGGAGCACGAGGCATCCGCAGTGCGTCGATGGGCCGACTTCGTCCATATCGCCACCGAACAGATCTTGCCGCGTTATCACGGCGTCTTCGTCAAGAGCCTTGGCGATGGCCTGATGGTCCGCTTCGAGACGGTGCCTGACGCCGTGCATGGCGCAGCCGAGATGCATCGGACCATCGCCGCCCTGAATGAGGGGCTTCCCGAGGATCAACACTTCCAACTTCGCGCAGGGATCAACGCGTCGTCCGCCTGGAGCGACGGCATCGACATCTATGGCACTGGCATCAACCTCGCGGCCCGGCTGGCGGCACTTGCGGGTCCCGGTGAAACGATTGCCAGTGCGTCGGCCCACGAGCGATTGGCGGCGGCTCTCGCGGGCCTCGCAAATCCGGGTGAGACCATTGGCAGTGCGGCGGCACGTGATGAGCTCACCCACGGGGTAGATGCGCTATGCGAAGACTTGGGAGAATGTATACTCAAGCACTTTGACAAGCCGGTGCGCGCTTACCGTGTCGGCCCGGCAAGTCCGCACCCGAGCCTCGTGGCTCGGAGAGACTATGGGACTCCCATGGAGCCGACGATCGCCGTTATCCCCTTCGTTGCGCGGAATAACGCGCCGGAGCATATGGACGTCGGGAGTCTGATCGCGGACAGCGTGATCTGGCGGCTCTCGCGGTCGGCGAACCTGCGGGTGATCTCGCGCCTGTCGACGAGCGTGTTCCGCGGGCGCGTGAGTGATGTCGCGGAAGTTTCCGCGCATCTCGGCGCCACCTACATCCTCAGCGGTAGCTACGTGGTCGATGCGGGCCGGATGCTCGTGACGGCAGAACTGGCGGCCGCGCGCACCAACCAGATCGTCTGGACCGACCGCCTGAGCGGCGAGATCGGCGACCTCCTGCAGCCGGAAAGTGACCTCGCTCACCGCATCGCCGCTGCCGTGCATCTGTCGGTCTTCGATGCCGAGGTCGAGCATATCCTGACCCAGCCCCTGCCGACGCTCGAGAGCTATTCGCTGCTGCTTGGCAGCATCCGGCTGATGCACCGATCGAGCAAGGAGGAGTTCTTCCAGACGCGCAAGGTTCTTGATGAGCTGATCAACCGGCACGGCCGTGTTGCCGCCCCGCGTGCCTGGCTCGCCAATTGGTTTATCCTGCGAGTGACGCGCGGCTGGTCCGAGGACCGCAAGCGCGAAGCCGCCGAGGCCTTGAACGCCACTCACGCGGCGCTCGACCGCGACCCGTCCGATGCGCTCGCGCTTGCGACCGAGGGATTCGTGTACTGTCACTTGCTCAACGACCTCGACACCGCCCGCAAGCGGTGCGAGCAGGCCGTCGACGCCAACCCCAGCCACGCGCTGGGTTGGCTCTATCGCGGCACCGTCAACGCGTTCGAAGGCGAGGGCTCCGCTGCGGTGGCGGCGACAGAGCGCGCGATGGAACTCTCTCCGCTCGATCCGCAACGCTACTATTTCGAATCCCTCGGAGCCACGGCGCAACTTTCGGCACATCGGTATTCCGAGGCGGAAAAGCTGGCGCGATCGTCGCTCGTCCTCAATCGCATGCATCCGTCTACCTGGCGCGTTCTCACGATTGCGCTCGTCTCGCAGAACCGGATGGACGAAGCGCGCAGGGCCTTGGGCAAGATGCGCGAGCTCGAGCCGGCATTGACCGTGGAACGCTACATCGCGCGAGCTCCGAACGCGCATCTCGAAACAGGCAGGCGCTGGGCTCGCTGCCTGGAAATGGCAGGTTTGCCGGCGACAGGCTGACTCACTCATCGATTGACCAACTCAATAGGGAGGCAGGCAATGGCTCAACTTGGCGGAGCAGGAGGAGCAGGTGGTGCGGGCGGCGCAGGTGGTGCAGGAGGAGCGGGCGGTGCCGGGGGCGCCGGCGGAGCCGGTGGGGCCGGTGGAGCGGGCGGCGCGGTGCTCGGCACGCTTGGCGATGTCTGGGCCAATCCCATCATGGTGGATGCGCTCATCCACGCTCGCGAAGGGATCACCTATCCCGAGTTCAGTTGGTACGAGCCGGGGATGCCGGCCATTGACGATGCCGCGCAATTGGAGCGTTGGGAGCCGTGGGTTCGCGCTTACATAGCAATCGGCGACATGCTTCAGGGAATCAGCTTTGCGCCAACGGCACCGGGGCCCGGCAGTCCCGGATTCCAGGTTCTGACCAACGGGTCGGTGATCGCAGAAGTTCAACGGCCGGCGGCAGCAACTTTCGAGCAACAGATCCCCCTGGTCCTCAGCTGGGGGGAATTGCGTAACGAACGTGCAACCGAAATCATGGCGCAGATCGATCCCCAATATGCGTTCTGGTCTTCGATCGTATATCTCCACCCCGACCGGACTAGGCGTACTTTCGAACTCATCAACATGGTGCTGCAGTTCTGCGTGTACGTGGAGATGCGCTTCAAACATGCACTCGGGTGCTGGCGTCCGGTCGAATACAACGCGCAGATGCAGCCGATGCTCACGACCCCCGGTCACGGCACGTTTCCGATGGGGCACGCGACTCAGTGCTATGCGGTTGTCTATGTGCTCAAGGCGCTGCTGAACCTCAACGCGGTCGATGCCATGGGAAACCCGAAGTACCCGACGGTGACGGAACAGTTCGATCGTCAGGCCGCACGCATCTCCACCAACCGCGTCATTGCCGGACTCCATTTCCCGGTCGACAGCATGGCGGGTCGAATGTTGGGTACAGCTCTGGGAGAATATTTTGTCGGGTGCTGCACCGGAGCTCAGCTATTGGCGGCGCGGACGTTCATTGCCCCGGGCATCGACCAGCATCCGACAAAGGACTTTAACCCGTTCAGCCTGGAGCAAGATCTCGACTCCAACAATAGCCCATTCTATTCGCGGGCACCGAACCTGACCAACGTCACGCAATCTCCGATCATGACCGAGTTGTGGGGCAAGGCGCAGCTGGAGTGGACGTCGGTGTATAAATTTCCATAGCCGGAGCATCGTCGCGCAACCCAAAGCGGAGAACATCCGATGGCCGAAAGCGACCCCTATCCGAAATGCTTCGGTCCGTACCTCCGGTACGCGATCTCGACGGACTTCAGGAATTTCAAATTCTTCGATCAGCAGTTCAAGCTGTTCTTTCTCGTGGAATTCCACGATCCGCCTGAGCCGGATCGGTTCGTGAGCGAGATGAATCAGCATGAAAAGATCGTCGACCTGGGTCCGTCCGACGATACCCGATATGCAACGATGCTGGCCACCAGATCGGCGGTGACCGGCTACACGCTGCGAATCTGGGACAAATTCGTTTCCAGGGTCGAACTGTCGCTTCCGTTGAAGCCAACGGATGAATTGGACTTTGAACGGAGAAAGATTGACGATCGCTCGAACGGCAACGATCCGGTGGGGAAGTTGCTGATTGGCGTCCTCGACGATGGCTGTCCATTCGCCGCAGCGCAGTTCCTGGAAGACATACCGGGCGGTGGCCTGCGCACGCGGGTTCGCGCCATATGGGATCAGAACACGGGCAGGCTGCCGATCGGCGTCGTTGACAAGAATGGCCAGCAATGCGCGCTTGGCCAGAAATTGAACGATTTCAAATACGGTCTTGAGTTTCGGCGCGTTTCGGCGTTGCCCGGCCCGGCTAACCGCCTCATGGGACTCAACGAGTGGATCGGACTGCATGTGACGCCGCAGGGCGGCATTGATGAGAATGGATGTTATGCGGACGCCGGGTTTCCCGGTCTCGCATATCAGGCATCGCACGGCGCGCATGTGATGGACGTTGTCGCCGGCCGCGTTCCACCCTCGTCGCGCGTTGGTCCCCCCGGCAACCGGCGCGATCCACCGACGTGGGAAGCTGACACTGACCCTGCCAGCGGAACCGACGTTGTATTCGTTCAGTTCTCCGAAAGCTGCATTCGCGATGCAACAGGTGTGTGGCTGAAGTCGTATGTTTACGATGCCATTCTGTACATCCTATCGCATGCCGATTCGAATAATACCGACCACGTCGTGATAAATCTCAGCTACGGGCCGACTACCGGGCCACACAATGGCCTGGCTGAACTGGAAGCGTTGCTGACGACGTTCGTCGGGAAATACGATGGCATCGCGCTGAAGCCCAAGCTCGATATCGTTTTGGCCGCAGGCAATTCCTATTTGACTGAGGGGCACGTCCGCTTCCACAGACATCGCGGCCAACCGGATTCGATCGAGTGGACCTGGCGCCTTCCTCCTGACAACACCACTCTTTGCTTTGCCGAACTATGGATCAAGAGGGTCCATGCCGGCGTGGTCGATGTTACTCTAATATCGCCCAGCGGGATCCAGTACATACCGACCCCGCCAGTCATTCCGCCTCCCAATCCTCCACCCCCCGCCGGAGTGGACCTTCCAATCGCATGGACGATCGACGATGTGATGTGGCAGCTTCACGTCGAACCTACCGTTGCTACGGCCGGGGTCGTGGCCGAACATGGCGATTGGACGATCCGTCTTGCAAATGTCCCGGAACACGTGACGGTTCACGCCTATGTGGCGCGCACGGATCCGAACATGAATGCGCACACTGGCGCCAAGCGCTCGTATTTTGTCGATGCCGAATGGGAGAAGGATCGCGGGGCAGAGGCCGGCTGCAAGTATGTCGATGGGAAATTCAACAAACACGGATCGCTGATTCATCGCCATGGCACGCTCAACGGCATAGCCACCGCCAAGGACGACGGTGTCCACGTCGCCGGTGGTTATATCCTCTCCAACGAGCGCAAGTCGGCTTATTCATCTGCGGGGCCTGCTCGCCCAGGCCCACTGACGCGCCGTATTGGTCCGGATTATCTTCTGCCTTGTGACGATTCTTGCGCGTTGAGCGGGGTACTTGCCCAGGGCAATCGGAGCGGCGCCGTATTTCGTCTGGTCGGCACCAGCGCGGCCGCGCCGCAACTCGCACGAGACTTCGTCAATGCGGCGGCCGGGTGGCCGTTCCCGGCCCCGCACGTTCAGGTGAATCCTCCGGACGAAGAACGCGGCAACGGCAATCTCGATCCGCCAGGAATGTAGCGGAGTTCATCAGCATCCCGCTCTCGCCGTGATGGTCAGGGCCATCGCGGCGACCTCGGCAGGTTTCACGTCAATCCGGTATCCCGGCTGAAACTGCCGCCAATGTCGGGACTTTTCGGCACCGCTTGGGGTTTGATTCCGGACTGGCGGCCGTTGGCAGCCTGCTGCATGGAAGGAACACCAATGACACACCCGATCAAACTTGCCCTCGCAGCCGCCGTGTTCGTCCTGTCGGCCCATGCAGCCTCCGCGCAATCGGAAAAGCCGGGCGTCGAGCGCCTCTACATCCTCAATTGCGGGGAGGGGGCCACCAGCGACGTGTCTCGCTGGACGCCGGGCATGAACGAGGGCAAGCCGATGGAGTTCGTCGACACCTGCTATCTGATCAAGCATAGCCAGGGTTGGTTCCTGTGGGACACGGGTGTGCCGGATGCGGTTGCATCGATGCCCAATGGGCTCATTCCCTCCGATCCGAAAGCGACGGTCTGGCGCAGGCCGAAGACGCTTCTCGCGCAACTCGATCAGCTCGGCCTCAAGCCCAGCGACATCAAATGGATGGCCGTGTCGCACACCCATCCCGACCACATCGGCAATGTGGAGATGTTTCCGCAGGCCGTCCTTTATGTCCAGAAGGCTGAATATGAATGGCCCGGCCCCAACAATGAGCCGCGCTTCAAGCCGTCGCATCCCGTCGTGCTGCTCGACGGCGACAAGGACTTGTTCGGCGATGGCGGCCTGACCATTCTTGCAACGCCCGGCCACACGCCTGGCCACCAGTCGCTGCTGGTGAAACTGCCGAAAACCGGCGCGGTGGTGCTGTCGGGCGATGCCGTGCACTTCAAAAGCAACTGGGACAACCGCGTGGTGCCCAGCATGAACGCCAGCAAGGACCAAACGCTTGCCTCGATGCAGAAGATCGCCGACGTGCTCGCGAAGGAGAAGGCGCAGCTCTGGATCAACCACGACAAGGCGCAGCGCGACGGGCAGAAGATGGAGCCGGAGTTCTACGACTGACCTCGCCCGGGGAGCGGCTCCCTCGAATGACTGCCACGGCTGCTGCCACCATGCTGTCAGCAGGGGAGTGCTAGGAACGCGCCCAACTGGCTTCGTGACGGGAGGCCGTCTTGGGAGAATGGGCGGGTGTTGCGATCGCGCTTCTATCGAGCGGCATCGGCGGCACCGCGGCGGCGATCACGCGCTATCTGGTGAGTGGCGCCGATCCGATCCTGCTTGCGATTTTGCGCTGGGGAATTGGGTTCGCCTGCCTGCTGCCGATGGCACTGCTGTTGCGCGTGCGGTGGCCGTCGCGGCGTGACCTGCCGGGGGTGCTGCTGCTTGGCCTCGGTTTCTTCGGCCTGTTCTTCATCCTCTACAATATTGCGATCTCATACACGACTGCGGCGCGGGCCAGCCTTGCGCTTGCGACGCTGCCGCTTCACACAATGGTGGTCGGCGCGCTCATCGGCGTCGAGCGCCTGACGGCGCGCAAGGCGCTTGGCGTCGGCGTTGCCGTGCTTGGCGTCGTGGCCGCGCTCGCGACGGGTCTCGCGCAAAGCCCGCCCGGAGCCTGGCGCGGCGAGTTGATCATGACCGCGGCCGTGTTCTGCATGGCCTTCTACAACGTGTTGTCACGCCCGCTGATGCAGCGCTCGAGCGCGCTCGGCTTCCTGACGGTCGGTATGGGAGCCGGTGCGATTGCGCTGGTGCTGGTCGGCCTTGTGCGCGGCAGCTTCATGGCGCTCGATCACTTTACGACCGCGCAATGGATCGCCGGCGTCTATCTCGGCATCGGCGGCGGAGCGCTCGCCTTTATCCTCTGGGTCAGGGCGCTCGCGCTCGCCACGCCGACCCGTGTCGCCAACACGATGACGGTCAATCCGATCGCCGCGGCCGCGCTCGCGGCGATCCTGATCGGCGAGCCAGTCACTCCCAACCTCTTGATTGGCCTCGTGGCGGTGTTCGCCGGCATCTGGATCGCGACCAGTGAGGTGAAGCCGGCCTGATCAGTTCTTGATCAGTTCTTGGGCGCCGCCACGGGCGGCGGTCCGCCCGCGGGCGCGTTCTTCGGCTTCAGGCTGCCCGCATAGAACGACAGCAGGAACACCAGCACCACTGCGGCGAGATAAACGCCATAGGCCTGCGGCGGTGTGGTCGCCCATCGTACGAGACGCTTGAATGTTCCTGATGGCTGGGTGTCGTCGGTCATGGCTTGTTTTTGCGCGAAAGCTGTCGCGAAGGGAAGGGGCCTCAAGCCGTCTTTCGCTCGGGATGAATCAGGAACAGTGCCGCGAGCGCGGTGAGGCTCAGCGCCGAGGACACGATCAGGACCTTGCTGCCCATGACGTCGATCAAGAGGCCGAAGGCGAGCGGGGCAATTGCCTGTGCCATCCGCGCCGGCGCGCCGATGATGCCGAGCCGGTAGCCGTAGTTCTTTGGCCCGAAGATCGCGAGCGGCAGTGTTCCGCGCGCGATGGTCAGAATGCCGTTGCCCGAGCCGTGCAGAAGCGCAAAGGCGCTTGCCCCGGCCGCGCCGAAAATCGCGATCACGAGCGCCCCGATCGGGTGGGTGATGCAGGCAAGCCGCGTCGACCAGAGCGGATGAAAGCGGCTCAGGAAACTTGCCTCGAGAAGGCGTGCGCCGACCTGGGCCGGCCCGATCAGGGCGCCCGCGGCAATGGCCTCGACGGGCGTCGCGCCGGTGGCTTCGAGGATGCGCGGGAAGTGCACCGCCATCGCGCCGGTGACCGTCCAGGCCGCGGCAAAAACGAAAGCCAGAAGGATCATGGTGCGGTCGAGCGGGATATGCGGCTTGACGGCCGTGGTCGCTGCCTCATTGGCACCCTTGACCCTCGGCACCATCAACAGGTTGAGCGGCAGTCCGATCAGGATGTGGGCGGCTGCCCAGGCAAAGCAGGTGTCGCGCCATCCGATATGCGAAAGTCCGAAAGCCGTCAGCGGCCAGCCGACGGTCGAGGCAAATCCCGCCATCAGCGTGATGCCGGTGATCGAGCCGCGCGCCTCGGTGCCGTAGATGCGCCCGAGCGCGGCGAAGGCCGCGTCATAGAGTCCGAGCGCCATGCCGATGCCGAGCACGAGCCAGGCGATCGCCATCACCGGGACGGAATAGGAGAAGCCGAGCAGCACGAGGCCGCCGGCAATCGTCAGGTTCGAGGCCGACAGCACCTGCCGTCCGCCGACGAGATCGATCTGCCGCCCGATGCGCGGGCCGAGCATGGCCGAGATCACCAGCGAGGCGGAGAAGGCGCCAAAAACCCAGTTGGAGGAGACGCCGAGATCGCGCCCGATCGGATCGGCGAGGATGGCGGGCAGGTAATAGCTCGAAGCCCAGGCCAGCGTCTGCGTGGTGCCGAGCGCCAGAATGATCGGAAGCTGTCGCTGGCTCATGTGCTTGCGTTGATCTTGGCGATTCTGATCGTCGCCGGCATCGGAAACATCAATTGGCTTTTGCCTCCGCGGCGCGGGCGGCGTCAACATCGCCGACGGCATATTCGATCTGCGGCACGCGGGATGCTGAGCGCGGTCAGGTTCGCCTTTCGCTCGTCACGAATGCACGCCATAATGGCTTATGGAATTGACCCCCCGCCTCGCGCTGATCAACTGGCTGACCGTCCAGGGGCTCACCGGACTGCCCGAGATCGAGATCATCCGCGGCTTCTGCGAACGCTGCCGCGCCGAGGGGATCGAGCTGTCGCGCGGGCTCGTCGTCATCGACACGCTGCACCCGATCTATGAGGGGCGTGCCTTCCGCTGGAGCGATGTGCCGACCAACGAGAGCGACGTCGTCGAGTATGGATCGACGGCGCAGGGCGATCCGGCCAAGAACTGGCGCCGCTCGGTGTTCTACCATCTGCTCGAGCACGGCGAAGACGAGATGCAGATCGATCTCGCGGACGTCGCATCGCTCGACTTTGCGCAGATTGGCGAGCTCGCGGAAAAGGGCCACCGGCATTTCCTCGCCTTCGTGCATCGCTTCGGCGAGACCGGCGCGCTCGGCCAGATGGACTGCCTCTATTCCTACTGGACGACGCGGCGACCCGAGGGTTTTGCCGAGAGCGAGCTGGAGGCGCTGCGCGATCTCGTACCGGTGCTTGGGCTGACGATCAAATCCGCCCAGCAGGTCGATATCGTGCGCACGCTCGGGCGCGTCTATCTCGGCCGTGACGCCTCCGAGCAGGTGCTGCGCGGGCGCATCTCCCGCGGTGTGACCGAGCGCATCAACGCCGTGCTCTGGTATTCGGACCTGCGCGGCTCGACCGGGATCAGCGAGAGCATCGGGCCGGACGAGATCATTCCGTTTCTCAACGATTATGCGCAGGCCGTGATCGATGCGATACACGACGCGGGCGGCGACGTGCTGAAGCTGATCGGCGACGGTGTGCTCGCGATGTTCACCGGCGAGGACATGGCGGCGTCGCGTCGCGCGGCGCTGCGCGCCGAGCACCTTTTTCGCAAGAACATCGTGACGCTGAATGCGAAGCGGGCCGCCGACGGCCGCCCGACCACCTCGGCCTATATAGGCTTGCATGTCGGCGAGGTCTTCTACGGCAATATCGGCAGCGAGGACCGGCTCGATTTCACGGTGGTCGGGCCCACGGTCAACGAGGTCAGCCGCATCGCCTCGATGAGCCGCTCGGTCGATCGCGAACTGCTCGCGTCGGCGGAATTCTACGCGGGGCTGGATACGGCGGGCCGCCGCTATCTCGTCTCCACCGGCCGCTACGCACTGCGTGGCATCGGTCGTGCGCAGGATCTCTATACGCTCGACCCGGATGTCGACACGAACGAGCCGGTGACGGGAAGCTACGAGCGATATCTGGCGGGTTAGGGACCGTCCGCGGGGAATGTGGCATTCGGTGTTTTCGTCCGATCCATGGCGGGCCATTGTTCGGAAAGAGACGGCATTGAAGTCTCCTTGCCGGTCATGCGCTCAATGGCGATTGCATAGACGGCAATGAGATCGAGCCGCGGAAAGAATCCCTTGGGTCGCGTTGTTTCCGGCTTGCCGTACTTGACCATCAATGCCTCGCAGAATCGCTGCTTGACGTCCCTGTCGTCCACCACCCTGATACGGCCGAACAGGCATATGCTTCGATAGGCGAGGCCGGAATCGCATTCAAACCGGCCATAGTCGAAGACACCGGCGTGCTCGTCGATCTCGAAGCAGACGCGCTGGTCCCGCTCGATGTTTGAGCCCAGATGTCCTCTGGCACCTGTCGTGTGCAAATACACCTCTCCGTCGATCCAGAGGTAGAGCAGCGGGATGCAATAAGGGAAACCGTCCTCGCTGACTGTCACGAGATGGCCACTATAACCTCGTGCCAGCATTTCCAGCATCCGCTCGTGCGACATGGCGCGGTCCGCGCGACGGATCTGCGGTGAGCTCATGGTCGGGACGCTCCGTGCGGTTGTTCGAATGAGCGGGAATTTCCTCGTTATCCGAAATTGGATAGTATATTGGTGGTCTCATAGAAAGATCCACTTTGTGTCGATGAGGCACACCACTTGGCTGCCAGCACAGAATGGGGGAGCGCGCTTGAAGAGCCGGCAAAGCTGGGCAGAGCTTTATGCGTTCGAGGTGGATCGTGCGGCAGATGCGCCCGTGTTCCGTCAAATTTATCTGCGGCTGCGATCGGCGATCCTGTCGGGAACGCTCCGTCCCCCGACCAAGCTGCCGTCGACTCGCGAACTCGCAACACAGCTCGGTGTTTCGCGTTCCGCAGTCGTCTCGGCTTTCGAGCAGCTTCTTGCCGAGGGCTACGCCGTCGGCAAGAGGGGCGCCGGGACCTACGTTGCCTTCGATCTTCCCGAACGTTTCACGGCCGCTCAGGGCCGCAAGGTGCGGCCTGCATCAGCCGTTGCCACCTTCGCAGAACTCGGCGATTTCGTCGATGTGACGGCGCGAGACGATGGACGTCCCTTCAATTTGGGGCGGACCCTGTTGGACGCGCGCAGCGCTGAATTGTGGCGCAAGCTCACCGCGCGCACGCTGCGGTCGTTTGAACGACATCATCTCGGCTATGGCGATCCACGCGGCTTGCCCGAGCTGCGTAAGTTGCTCTGCGATTATCTTCTGGCCGCACGCGGGGTGCGTTGCGAGCCCGATCAGATCGTGCTCACTGCCGGCACGCAACAGGCCGTCGACATCGTGGCCCGCATCATGCCGGGGCCCGATAAGGAAGCCTGGATCGAAGATCCCGGCTACACCTTGACCCGTCTTGCGCTCGTCGCGGCAGATGCGAAGGTTTGGCCCATTCCGGTGGACCAGAAAGGCATGAATGTCGCCGAGGGCATTCGTCGCGCTCCCAAAGCGCGTGCGGTGTTCATAACGGCCTCGCATCAGTTTCCCAAGGGCGTGCCGCTGTCGATGGCACGCCGCCTCGAGCTCCTTGCCTGGGCTCGAGAGTCGGGTGCCTGGATCATCGAGGACGACTACGCCAGCGAATTTCGCTACGGCGGCCGGCCGCTCGCCTCGCTCCAGGGGCTTGATGAGGCCGGGCGCGTCATCTACGTCGGAACTCTCAATAAGGCGCTCTTCCCGGGACTTCGGCCCGGCTACGCGGTGGTGCCGCATTCACTCGTGAGGAACTTCGTCACCGCACGCTATCTGATGGACCGTCAGCCGCCGAGTCTCTGCCAAGCGGTCGTTGCCGCCTTCATGGAGGAAGGGCATTTTGCGGCTCACATCCGCAGGATGCGGGAGGTGTACCGCCTTCAACGGGATATGCTCGTCACAGCGCTCAAGCGCCGGCTAGGCGATCGCCTCAGCGTCGAACCGCCGGACCAGGGGATGCATCTGGTCGCCTACACGCGACCGGGATTGTCGGATGTGACGATCGAACGGCGGGCGCGCGAGCAGGGCGTCGTCGTTCGCGCGATGAGCCGGCTGTATCTTGAGGCACCGGCGCAATCGGCGCTGATGCTGGGCTTCAGCGGCTTTCCGCGCCAGACCATTGCGCCGGCGATTGTGCGTTTAGCCCAGGCCTTCGATCGCTAAAGCGCGATGAGATCAGGATGAATCGTCATCGCGCTTTAGCTTGTTGTTTGAGTATGATCTTTTCGGAAAACCGCTGCACACTTTTCCGGATCATGCTCTAAGCGAGTGGGCGACACCGGCCCGGGCTCGTCAGCAGGCGCGCGGAACGGCACCGTCGTCCACCATCTCCGGCTGCCGGTCCAGCGCCACCGCCGGCGAGAGCCAGATCACCAGCGCCTGCACGGCGAAGATCGCGGCAGCGAGATAGAGACATGCCTCCGCGCTGTAGAAGCCGCCGACGATCGCGCCCAGCGCCGAGCCGAGCGGGCGTGCGCCGTAGCTCATGATGTTGATGGCGGAGACGCGGCCAAGCAGTCGCGGCGGCGTCACCGATTGGCGGAGCGTCGTCGTTGAGATGACCCATAGGATCGGGCCGACGCCCAGCAGGAAGAAGCTCAGGCCTGCGAGCCATGCCGCCGGCATCAGCACCGTCAGCGCCATCACGAGCGCCGCAACGAACCCTGTCACCGGTCCAAGTCCGACCACCGTGCCGAAGGCAAGGCGCCGCATTACCCGTGTCGCGACCAGCGCGCCGATCACCATGCCGACGCCATACATCGCGAGCACCACGCCAACGCCGCTCGCGGACAGGCCGAGATGGCGCACCGCATAGGGCACGAACACCGCAAGCTGAAGGAACCAGCCGGTGTTGAAGATGAACTGGGTGACGAACACCGGGCGCAGCAGCGGGTGATGGAAGACGAAGGCGGCGCCCTCACGGATCTCCTGGAGCGGGTGCCGTCGCGGCACCGGTGCGCGTACGGGCTCGTAGAGGCCGGCGAGCAGCACCACCGCGATTGCCGAGAGTGTCGCGGCAAAGGCAAAGGCGGGGCTGGCGCCGAGCCAGCCGACCAACGCGCCGCCGAGAGCGGGACCGCTCGCAAACGCGATCGTGCGCGCTAGCTCAATTCGCGCATTCGCCGCAGGCAGCAGTTCCGGTCCGACGAGCGAGGGCACCAGCGCCGGCGCGGCCACGCTGTAGACGACTGTGCCGCAGACCGCGGTAAAGCCGAGCGCTGCGAGCAGCGGCAGGTTGAGCGCGCCGAGCGCGATCAGGAGCACGATGGCCGCGAGCGCTGTAGCCCGCAGCGCCTCGGCACCAGCCATCAGCGCGCGCCGCGAGATGCGGTCAGCAAGCAGGCCGGCCGGAATCGCGAACAGCACGAATGGCAAGGTGAGGGCGGTCTGGAGCAGGCCGGTTTCGCCTTCGGCGACGCCGAGCGTCAACACCGCGACGATTGGGGCGGCGGCCAGCGCAATCTGTTCGGCCGATTGCGCTGCGAGATTTGACCAGGCGAGGCGGTTAAACGTGTCCGGGAGGCGAGAGGGCGTTGACATCGGTCATTCCATGAAAGTCGATCTGGAGGCCAGTATTCGTCCCCGGGAGCCGCCAAACCCACCCGCTTCCCGACAAGACCGGTGAGTTCCCGGGAACCAACGCCGCTAGATGCAGTTGCAAATGAGTTGCAATAAGAGCCGAGTTCGGTATTCTTCCTGTCCATGGATGCCCGATCCCCCGATCTGACCCCCGATGCGGCCGGCTGGCGCGCTGACGCGCCCATTGCCAAAAGCCTCCCCGAGGTGAATGGCACGGTCGCGATCCCGGCCGCCGCGGCGTGGTGGCGCCGGCTGCTCGCCTTCGTTGGCCCCGGCTATCTCGTTTCGGTCGGTTACATGGATCCCGGCAACTGGGCGACCGACCTCGCCGGCGGATCGAAGTTTGGCTACACGCTGCTCTCGGTCATCCTGCTTTCGAACCTGATGGCGATCCTGCTCCAGTCGCTTGCGGCAAGGCTCGGCATCGTCACCGACCGCGACCTTGCGCAGGCCTGCCGCGCGACCTACTCGCCGGTGGTGAACTGGATGCTGTGGCTCGCCTGCGAGGCGGCCATCATCGCCTGCGATCTCGCCGAGGTCATCGGCACTGCAATCGCGCTGAAGCTGCTGTTCGGCATCCCGCTGATCGGCGGCGCACTGATCGCAGCCCTCGATGCCTTCCTGCTGCTGCTTCTGATGAACCGCGGCTTTCGTTTCCTGGAAGCCTTCGTCATCGCGTTGCTTGTCGTGATCGCGGTCTGCTTCGCGATCCAGATCGCTGCGGCGGCGCCGCCGGTGGCGGAGGTGATCCGCGGTTTTGCGCCGCGGACGGAGATCGTCACCAATCCCGAGATGCTCTACATTGCGATCGGCATCATCGGCGCCACCGTGATGCCGCACAATCTCTATCTGCACTCCTCGATCGTGCAGACCCGCGCCTATGAGCGGACCGACGAAGGCCGGCGCGAGGCGATCACATGGGCGACGACCGACTCCACAGTGGCGCTGATGCTGGCGCTCTTCATCAACGCCGCGATCCTTGTGGTCGCGGCCGCGACCTTCCACAAGAGCGGTCATTCAGACGTCGCCGAGATCAGCCAGGCCTTCGAGCTGCTGTCGCCGTTGCTCGGGCTTGGTATCGCCTCGACGTTGTTCGCCGTGGCGTTGCTCGCCTCCGGCCTCAACTCCACGGTGACCGCGACGCTCGCCGGCCAGATCGTGATGGAAGGCTTTCTCGACTTGCGCCTGCCGAGCTGGGCGCGCCGGCTGCTCACGCGCGGCATCGCGATCATTCCGGTGATCGTTGTCACCGCACTCTATGGCGAGCAGGGCACCGGGCAGCTCCTGGTGTTCAGCCAGGTCGTGCTGTCCATGCAGCTTCCCTTCGCGGTCATTCCGCTGGTTCGTTTCGTCTCCGACCGACGCAAGATGGGCAGGTTCGCGATTTCGCCGGCGGTCGCCGCAATCGCCTGGATCGTCGCCGGCGTCATGGTCGTACTCAACCTAAAGTTGCTGTTCGATGCGCTATTCGGGTGACGGCGGAGGGGCATCGTTTGCTTGCGCCGAAGCCCGGGGATACCGTTGGTCCCGGTCGAAAGGGGCCTCAAAAGGCGAGAAAATCGGAACGCATTCGACTGTCGGACGGAATAATCGGGCGTTGTTCGCGGCTCGTCCCCTGGACTCCGGGCTTTTACGGATTCGTCCTTTTCAATTTTGGCTAGGCGCGTATAATGAATTCAATTTTTGATAGGGGCGCATAATGGCGTTGTTTTTTTCAAGATGGTTTCCATCCGCCGCGGAATGATGCGCTGAGCTGAGCGCGTCAATCGCGCTCTCATCGGCCACGTTCGTCGGCACTGCGCGACTTCGATCGGCGCAGGACCTTTGGTTTAAAACCTTTGGTTTGGATCCATTGGTTTGATTCAGGCGGCTCCTGTTCGGGGCGAGATTATCGTCGCGTCACGTAGGGTGCGTCACGAAGGGCAGGACACAAGTTTATTCGTTTACATGAGGTGCCGGTATTTCGGAATTGGCACCTGCCTAGCATGGATATGCCGCGCGAAGCGCATATCGACGTGTTGATTGTTACCGGCGGGAAGACTTTCGCCACTTTGGTTCAGGCCCTCCCGCCACTCTGTTTGCGCGCAGGTTCACGTCCTCAAGGGAGGCGATGATCATGCGGATGAGCGTCGGTTATTCGTTGAAGCCATTGATGAGTGCGTAGTGCCGTGACCAGGTGTCCTGCTTGCTCCGCCCGAGTTGAACTTGAGCACCGTTTCTGCTCGCAATGCGGCGCCGGTCTCAACCGTGCCGCCGACAAGTCTTCCGGGCCCTCAATCTCAGGTGCAATCGAGCGCGAAGCGCGATCCGCTTCGCAGCCCCCGAACTCGCGCGCGCAGCTGCTCACCGAAAACAAGCAGGTGAGCGTGCTGTTCGTCGACGTCTGTGACTCCACCTCATTGTTGCAGCACGCGGATCCCGAGGAATCCCGGAATTATCTCGGCAGGACGCTCGACCTGCTTGCCGACGCGGTTGAAACCTTTGGAGGCACCGTCAGCCAATTGCTGGGCGACGGCCTCGTTGCATTGTTCGGCGCCCCTCTGGCCCAGGAAGATCACGCCTTGCGGGCCTGCATGGCCGCTCTGAAGATGCAGAGGGCAACCGTCCCCGGCCACGAAACGCAAGGCGTCGCCAGCCCGATGCTGCGCATCGGCATCAACTCCGGCGAGGTGCTGGTCGGTATCGTCGGACAGTACCAATGGTCGCATTACGGTGCGGACGGCCAGACGATCCACATCGCGTCGCGGCTGGAGAAGCTGGCGCCGCCGGGCGGCATCCTGATCAGCGCGGCGACGCAGCGCCTGGTCGCACAGCAGATCGATACACGGCCGGTCGGAATAAAGCCCGTGCGCGGATTGGCCGTCCCGATCGAACTTCATGAAGTTCAGGTCGAGACCGAAAGTTCGGCGGCCGCGCCGTTGACGCGAAAGCAGCGCTGGGCACCGTTGGTCGGACGCCGGGAGCTGCTGCAGACGTTGGCGGGCGAGATCGAGACCGCCAGCAAAGGCGTCATGCGGACGGTCGGGCTGCGCGGCGATGCGGGCATCGGAAAGTCCCGCCTGATAGCCGATTGGACGGCAGCTCTGGCGGGCCAGGGGGGCGACGTCTGCGTCGTGCAGGCGAGGGGCTATGCAAGCACGACAGCCTACAGCACCGTCGCCGACTTGATCTCAAGTCTAGTGGGTTTGCCTCGCACGAGCGCGACGGAAGCCAAACAGGTCGCGGTGCAGGCCTTGCTCGCGAAGTGGCCGGCGGAAGGCGCTGACCACCTTGCGGCCGTGAGTGATCTGCTTGGGCTTGCCGTGCCAAGCGCAGCATGGCTGGCGCTCAATCCGGCGCAAAGGCGGCGTCGTATCGGCGAGGCGATGCTGTGGCTCGTTCGCCAGCGGGTCCAGGCAGCTCCCTTCGTGCTGGTGCTCGAAGATGTGTTCCTGGCAGATCGCGATAGTCGGCGGCTGTTCGAGGCCTTGTTGCCTCGGCTCCAGGATCTGCCGGTCCTGGTCTGTGTCAGCTACCGTCCGGATTTCGAGCACCAATGGGAACAGACGACGTGGTTCGCCGAGTACCTGGTCGAGCCGCTCCGGAACGGAGAGATGCTCGCACTCGCGCGGGCCTTGCTCGGTGATGATCCCTCCGTGCTTGGCGTGACCAGCGAACTGGTGCGCCGAGCCGACGGCAATCCCTTCTTCATGGAGCAACTGGTCATCACGCTGATCGATGACGGATCACTCGAGGGAACGCCGGGCGCCTACCGTTTGCAGCGGCCCCTTGGGGAGCTGCGAGTCCCAGGGTCGATAGCCGCCGTAATCGGGGCGCGGGTCGACAGGCTGCCCGATGCCGCGAAGTCGGCGTTGGAGGCGGCTAGCGTTCTCGGCGATCCCATTACGCGGGAACTGATCTCGGCGATGCAGGATGAAGACCTCGCGCGGACGAAGGAGTTGCTTGGTCTTTGCGTCTCATCCGGCCTACTGACGAGCTCCGATCCCGCGGGACGTCCGCTCGAGCAGCATGCTTTCGTGTTCCGTCATGCGCTGGTCAGAGACGTCGTACTGGGGGCTCTGACCCGTGCCCGTCTCAAGGCGCTGCATCGGCTCGCTTTCCTCGCCTTGCAATCGCAACCCGCCGCCGAGGACGCCAATGCCGCACCGGCCCTGGCCCATCATGCCTTCAAGGGTGAAGAATGGGAGCATGCGGCAAGATACGCCGTGAGGTCGATGGCACGTGCCATCTCGCGTTCGGCCAACCAGGACGCCCTGCAACTTTTCGAGATGGGCATCGAGGCGGCTCGCCGCGCCGGCGGCACGCGGACTGCGCAGGGCCTCGAACTTGCGCTTCGGCTGGAAGCGATCGGTGCCATGATGGCGCTCGGGCATATCGACGAGATCTTCAACAACATGGAGTGCGCGGAGGTGCTTGCCGCGCAACTGGACGACCAGCGCGCGCGCGCATCGGTCGCCACGCAGACGGCGGTGTTTCTGTGGATGCGCGGACGCTTCGAGCAAGGTCTGCGGCATGCCACTCAGGGTCTGGAAGCTGCCCGCCTCGCCCAGCGTCGCCACATGGCGATGGCGGCGCATCAAGCGCGCCTCCTGCACTTTCATGCTCTCGGGCGGTATGCGGAAGCGGCCACGGAAGGCCGCGTCCTGCTGGCCGACTACGCGCCCGAGTTGGCTGAGCACTACGTCCAACCCGGATGGGCTGTCATTCCCATCATCAACCTGTACGCATTCCATTCCAGCACCCTATGGCGCCTTGGCGATTGCGGAGCCGGGCACGAGGTCTGCGCTCGCGCCTATGAGATTTTGTCCAAGGTCGATCATCCGTATTCGCGTCTGATAGTCGACACGGTCCAGGCACAGATCTGGGTCGAGGAGGAGAAACTCGACAGTGCGGAGGCCTTGATGCGCAAGGCCGTGCAGCAATGCATCACGCACAAGGTGCCGACCACGCTGGCGGCTTGCTGCGGCGTGCTCGGCATTGCGCTCGCGCGCAATGGCAAGGCCTCTGAAGCAGTCGCTGTGCTGGAGAAGGGCTTCGCAGACCGCATCTACGACGCGGCCAATCCTTACGGCAGGACGTTCATGCGCGTCGGCCTCGGTATTGCCTATCGCGCTCTCGGACGGCTGGACGATGCGATCGGCACCGGACGCAAGGCAGTCGACCAGGCGGGCGAACAGTGCGGGCACCGGACGGAAGCTCTCTACGAACTGGCCGTGACGTTGCGGCACGCGGGTGACGAGCCGGCCGCCGAAGCGTGTTTCGCACAGACATCCGAGGCGGCGCGTCGTCTCGGCATGGCCTACTACCAGAAGCGGGCCGCTGCAGCGATTGCAAAGCGACAAGAGGATTGGCACCCAGCATGAAACTCTCGATGTATGAACCCGATGCCCTGCCGCCGGGAGCACGCAATATCTCCTATGGCATCTTTTGCTGGCTCAATCGTCACATCATCGTGCTGCGTGCGTTCGGCGCAGTGCTTCGGCACTGGCCCTTCGTGGGTGGCTGGCTCGGCATGGTAGCACGCGCCAGCGCCGTCAAAGATGTCCTGACAAGGACGCGCAGCTTTTCCAACACGGCGCATCAGGCCAACATGGTCTCCGGGACCTATCTGATCGGCATGGACCCCGGACCGACCTACGATTCCGACAGGGATCTTGTGCACGACCGGTTGGCTGCTCTGAACGTTCCCGTGGACTCTGATGACGAAGCCAGGCGACGGATCAATACTCTCAGCCACCCCGGAGCAGGCGCCTTCGATCTGATCGACGATTACCTGATGTGGGTCGTGTTCCACGCCATGAGGCCGCTTTTTGGAACGGCAACGGACGCAGTGGTTGCGGGGTCGGTAGCAGGGGCCGCACAGGGCAATGTCAATCAAGGCCTCCAACGACAGTACCTCCTGGAAATCCGATATGTCGCGGGGCAGTTGCTGGCGGGCAGTTTGGCGACGCTCGGAGTTCGGCGACGCGCGGAGACCTCTGGGGATGCGCTACAGACGCGGATCGATCGCGTGACCGGTCTCATCGGCACGGCGTGGGGTGTCACGAGCTCCACTGCGGACATTGAACGAAACGCGGTAGGCCTCGCCTGGATCTCGCATCCTGTCACGGTACAGTCGGGCGCCCTTGTCGTGCAGGAGCTCCTGGGACGGCCAAAAGTTTACGAACAGCTGCGATCGCAGGCCAAGGGGCTCGGCCCGTCTGTCTGGATCGACACCAATTTCCGCAACGTCGTGCGCGATCATGTGCTCGAACTCATGCGCTTCCGGCCGATCTTTCCGCTGCTGGCGCGTGATGTGCCGCGAGATACGGAAATGGAGACGGGCGCGCGGCGCAATGCCAAATGCTCGGGTGGCGGGAAGGTCTCACTCCTGTCGATCGCTGCCCTGTTCGATTCACGCGCGGTCCCCGATAGCGGCAAGTTTTGCCCGCATCGGAACTGGGGCAACGAACATGCCCTGCGCTATCTCCCATTCGGATATGGCTACCGCCAATGTCCAGCCAGGGACTATGCGGTCGAGATTCTAACGAGCGCGCTGATCGGCTTGCTGACCTTGCCCGGGCTGCAACTGGCGCGCGGTGAAGGCAAGGCTATCGTGTACGACGGGCCGCTGATGTCGTGCATGCGTATGCGTATCCCGTAAGCGCGGAGAAGGACAGCCATGCTTGAGATTGTCCGGCAGCAGATGATCTGCATCGTTGCGCCAGGCTGGCCCGGCGGCGGCGAAATTTCAAATTCCGTTTCCAGCGCGCTGAATGACCTGTTTAGGGACGTCGCGGTGGTGCATTTCGCGTCGATCGGGCTCCTGCCGGCAATGGCCGACGCGGCGGAGAAGCGGCCGTCGCTGATGCTCGAGCTTGCGGTCGAGGAGGGACTTCGCCCGTACGACCTGCTGTATCGGCTTATCTACCACGCCGGCGGCGCGATGTGGTCGCTCCTCGGCGGCATCTATTTCCCCAATGTCGAAGAGCCGGCAGATCAGCACAGGCAGCAATTGCTCGATCGGCTGATGGGCTGCATCAGCATCGCCGATGGCGCCTTCGTCGGCGCTCGCGACCGGTCGGTCCGGCAGATCCAGATGGAGGCGGACCTGCTCGAGCAGACGCGAATCGAAGCGCGGGTGCTGAAGCCCAAATACGGCAGTGACCGCACCGCGTTTGCTCTGGCGCTGGCGCGATGGGCATACACGAACCCTCGCTTCGAATGGGCGGCAGAACCTGCGCCACGATCCTATTGGCGCGGGAAGGGCGCTGGCATCGGCGCGAAGCTTGCCTATCCGGTGCTCGCGATCGGCCTGTGGTTCGCCGTTGTCTGGCTGGGTGGCGCGCTGCCGAGAGGGTTGATGCGGTTCGACGTCTGGTTCTTCGGACAACCTCATCCCATCATCCAGTCCATTCTCAACGCCGCGAGCGAGGCGAGCCGATGGCTGTCGGGAGTAAGCTGGCGCGGTCTGCTGGTGCTGATTGCGCTCGGGCTTCTCCTCTGGTTGTTCCTGGTCGCGCTGCCGGCGCTGTTTGCGCCCTGGAGACGCTGGCTGAACAGCATTCAGCGCGAGCTGGAGCGGCCGACAGACACGTTATCGTCGTTGTCCACCTATTACATCGGGTGGATCGTCATCGTACTGCTCGTCCCGGCCGTGACTGCGTGCGCCCTGGCTTACATGTTTGCTCCGAGTTGGCTCGCAAGCACGCTCGAGGCCTGGATCCCAAATCTTCCCGGATGGCAGCTCATCGCCATTGCGATCCTTGCGGTCGTCGTGGTGCTCTGCATCGGCGCGCTGTTTTCCTGGCTCAATAGCCAGTTCACGGCGCTGAGCGAAAAGTTCTTTCATCCACTCGAAGACGACGTTCCTCGCGCCCAGCAGATCCACCCATCGGTCGAGAAATGCGAGGCGGATCTGGTCGACGGGACCCAGCACATGATCAGCCTGACGGACATGCGCGGCCCGTATGGGTTGAGCGCGTGGTGCACCCGGGTGGTCCTGCGCATCGTGACGTTCGCCGGACGGGTGTTCTTCACGCAGGGATGGCTGGGAGATGCGCCGGGAATCCACTTCGGTCACTGGCACGTCATCGACAACGGTCGCCGTTTTCTATTCTGCTCGAACTATGACGGCAATTTCGGCGGCTACCTCGACGACTTCATCAATGGCGCTTCCAGCGGGACAACCCTCGCCTGGCGGTGGACGGAGCTGAACCCACGCGCACCGGCATCGGCCGGTCAGCCCGGCATTGCGGAGCCACGCAGCTTTCCGCCGACCCGCTTTCTCATCTTTCGCGGTGTGAAGTGCGAGTTGAAGTTCAAGTCCTACGCGCGCGACAGCATGCTTCCGCATCTCTACCATTTCGATGCGTGCAACACGACGATCGACCGGATCAATCTCGCCACCGGGCTGCGCGACGCCCTGTTCGGCGAGCGCAACGAGAAAAACGACGACCTGATCATGAGGGCCATCGAAACATGAAGCACGTGAAGTACGCGCCACATCTGTCCGATCATAGTCACGACATTCAGGGCATGCTGAGGAGTGGCTTCGGCTGGCTCAAATCCAGCCGCTTCTGGCTGCTGACGATCCGCGATGGCCGCGAGGCTCAGGCGCGGGCGTGGCTCGCGAAGCTCATTCACTCAGGGCTGGTCGTTAGTGCCAGACGCGTCGGGGAAGGCAGGGCGAAATCGGAATCATCGATCAGCGAAGCCGTGGCAGTCGCTTTTAGTTTTTCAGGGCTGAGAAAGCTGGGTTGTACCGAAGCCGAGACGCATCCGTTCCCAACTCCCTTCAGCAGCGGCATGGGGAGCGCATTGCGCAAGGAGCTGTTGAGAGACGCGTCGCGTGATGAATGGCGCTGGTCGGACGTTGAAGGCCACGACGGCCGCCAGACTGTCCACGTTCTCCTTGCGCAGTGGTGGTTGCTCGACGAAGCATCACGAATGGAAGCTCCCGATCCAGATGTATTCGTCGCCAGGACCGTCGAAAACAATCCTTGCTCGTTCAAGAAGAACAAAGACGGCAAACTGCACGAGCCGTTCGGATTTCGCGATGGCCTCGCGCAACCCGTGATCCGCGGCCTCAGAGAAGAGGGAGGAGCCGCGCTGAAGCAGGCCCGACGGGACGCCGGCCACTTCTATGAAGATCGTGTCGTCGAGCCCGGAGAATTCATTCTGGGCTATCGCAACGAGTATGACGAACTCACTTACTGTCCCAACGTGAAGGAGTGGCCGCAGTCCGGCGACCGCTTCACATTGAACGGAAGTTATCTGGCGGTGCGACAGATCCAGCAGGAGGTCGAGGCATTCGAGGAGTTCAGGAAAGCCAATGGCCAGGCCATCTGCGAAAAGCTGATGGGACGTCGGGAGGATGGCATGCCGCTCGGCTGGCAAGGTCCGCTGGGATCGGATTCGGCTGCCGACGCCTTCCGTTATCGCGTCGAGGACGCAAATGGTTTCGTCTGTCCCAAGGGGGCTCATGTGCGCCGGTCGAACCCGCGCGATTCCCTGGGTATCGATGTGCAAGCGAGCATCAAATCATCCAAGCTGCACAGGTTGCTGCGCCGCGGACGGCCGTATCGCGAGCAGACTGAAAGCGGCGCCACGCGCGACGGCCTGTTCTTCATAGCGTGCAATGCGGACCTCGAGCGACAGTTCGAGTTCATTCACCAGCGCTGGGTGCAGAACCCTCGGTTCGGGACCTTCCAAGACCAGGACGATCCGGTCGTGGGGTCGCGGCCTGCACCCAAAGCGTTCACCGTTCCCGGATTGTCGAGCGGCAGCGAGGTCACACTGGCCTCATTTACGGAGGCGCTCGGAGGTGGTTACTTTTTCCTGCCGGGGATCGCGGCGCTCAAGTTCATCGTTGGAGATCGCGCCGGTGCGAGGCCTATCCCATCGCACCATGTCGAGGCAGCGGCCTCCTGAGAGGCAAGACCTCGAAAGCCGCTAATCCTGCGGCTCCGACGCGGTGTCGCCTTGTGCGTCGATGCGCAGCCATCCGGAGGGCGCGAGGCGCTGCTGCGGCAGGAAGCGCGCCTTGTAGTCCATCTTCTTGGAGCCCTCGATCCAGTAGCCGAGATAGACATAGGGCAGGCCCTGGCGCCGGGCGCGGGCGATGTGGTCGAGGATCATGAAGGTGCCGAGCGAGCGGCCGACCTGGCTCGGCTCGAAGAAGGAATAGACCATCGACAGGCCGTCGCTGAGCACGTCGGTCAGCGCCACCGCCAAGAGCTCCTCGCCGCGGCCGGTGATGCCGCTGTCGGGACCGCGCCTGCGGTACTCGATGATGCGGGTTTCGACATGGCTGTCCTCGACCATCATGGCGTAGTCGAGCACGGTCATGTCGGCCATGCCGCCATGACGGTGGCGGGCGTCGAGATAGCCGCGGAACACCGAATACTGCTCCGAGGTCGGCACCGCGCTGCGCTGCTCGCCAATGACGTCGGCGTTGCGCGCCATCACCTTGCGGAAGTTGCGGGACGGGCGGAACTCGTTGGCGACCACCCGGACCGAGACGCAGGCCCTGCACTGGTCACAGGCGGGCCTATAGGCGATCGACTGGCTTCGGCGGAAGCCGCCATGGGTCAGGAGGTCGTTGAGGTCGCCGGCGCGGTCCCCCACGAGGTGCGTAAACACCTTGCGCTCATGCCGGCCCGGCAGATACGGGCAGGGCGAGGGCGCCGTGAGGTAGAATTGGGGGGTGTCGCGCGAGTGCTGGGTCAAGGGACGTCGTGGGCCTCCGAAACGGCTATCAGCATCGCGCTATGAAGGCCCATGGTCAATCGGTCAGCTCACAAGGTGGTTTAAGAGGCGTCCCGGTAAAATTCTCTAGTAGGTTCTCGCCGCCTGCGGCACGGGCGAGCGGATCGAGTTGTTGATTACGACTGTTCCCAGCACGATGTCGTGCAACAGGCGCCGGCGACCGTTGAACAGGCCGACGAGGACCACAAACGGCGTCAGGAACGAGATCGATACCCAGAACAAGACCGCGTGCATCGCACCCAGCACGAAATAGCCGGGCGTGCCGTACCAGGTGCGCAACTCCAGATCCATCACCCGCATGCCGACCGTCGCCGAGTGCGGTCCGCCGATGCAGGCACCGTAATAGACCACGGCCCAGATCACCGAAGCCGGCCAAGCGAGCCAGAACAGAGCCCAGCCGAGGCCGAGCGTGACCACACCGAACACGGCGATGAAGATGTAGCCGAGGATCACCGGGACCGAGATCACGATGAGGTCGATCAGGAAGGCGAACACCCGTCGCGTCGACACACCGCGGAACAGCTCCGGCTGGAGGTAGGGATCATAGGCATGCGGCGGAACCCCGCCGTCATTGCGCCAGGGCCCTGAGTTGGAGCCTGAATTGCCCTGCTCCGAATATGACATGGTCCGTCCTTCCGATCGGAAATACCCGTGCCACGACATGGGATCAGGCCGTCCCCGTGCCAAGGCCGAGGAGACTAACAAGCGGAAATATTTCGGCGATTCGGGGGCGGTGACGTGGAGGAGGGCGCCACTCGCACAATGTCGTCCTGGCGAAGGCCAGGAGGTGAACTCAGGGGACCCATACCGCGGAATATATCGATCGCCGGCGGTGCCGGTCCCACGGCGACGATTCTTCGCCAAATCACCCGTCGGGGTAATGGATCCTGGCTTTCGCCAGGACGACCCGATGAGGCCAAGCGCTCCTAGGCCTGCGCTCTGATCTTCTCCGCCGCCTTCGGCGCGAAATACGTCAGGACGCCGTCGGCGCCGGCGCGCTTGAAAGCGAGGAGGCTCTCCATCATCGCGCGCTCGCCGTCGAGCCAGCCGTTGCCTGCGGCCGCGGCGATCATCGCGTATTCGCCGGACACCTGGTAGGCGAAGGTCGGCATTGCAAACGTGTCCTTCACCCGCCGCACCACGTCGAGGTAGGGCATGCCTGGCTTCACCATCACCATGTCGGCGCCCTCGGCGATGTCGAGCTCGACTTCGCGCAACGCTTCATCGGTGTTGGCGCTGTCCATCTGATAGGTACGCTTGTCGCCTACAAGCGTCTTGGCGGAGCCGATGGCGTCGCGGAACGGGCCGTAGAAGGCGGAAGCGTATTTCGCCGCATAGGCCATGATCTGCACGTCGAGCAGGCCGGCACGGTCGAGCCCATCGCGGATCGCGCCGACGCGGCCATCCATCATGTCGGAGGGCGCGATGATGTCGCAGCCGGCCTCCGCCTGCACCAGCGCCTGGCGTACGAGCACTGCGACCGTCTCGTCATTCAGGATCTTCCCGTCGGCGATCAGGCCGTCATGGCCATGGCTGGTGAAGGGATCGAGCGCGACGTCGCAGAGAATGCCGATGTCGGGGAATTCCTTCTTGATCGCCCGTACCGCCTGGCAGACGAGGTTATCGGGATTGGTCGCTTCCGACCCGTGCTCGTCACGCAGCGCGGCTTCCGTGTAGGGAAACAGCGCAAGGCAGGGGATGGTCAGCTTCAGCGCGCGCTCGGCCTCACGCACCGCCTGGTCGACGCTGAGCCTTTCGACGCCCGGCATCGAAGAGACAGCCTCGCGCTTGTTGCTGCCGTCGATCAGGAACAAGGGCCAGATCAGATCATCGGTGGTGAGCACGTTCTCGCGCACCAGGCGCCGCGCCCATTCCGCCTTGCGGTTGCGGCGCGGGCGGATAGTCAGATCGAGAGCAGGGGAGGCTGTTGCACTGCCACGTGCCACCTCGCGCAATTCGATCGGACGTCCGTACTTGATCGCCATCTGACATATCTCCGAAACTAGAACTATTCTTATACCAGCTCGCATGGTTCCCGTCACCGCGGCTGAGCTGCCGCAATCAGGCAGCAGCCGATTGATTTTGCCGGGCGAAGCAGCCAGAAGAAGCCATGTCCGAGATCTCAACCCGCGATGCCGCCCGCGACGGCGCCAGGGATAACGCCAGAGACAGCGCCAGAGACAGCGCGATGTCGGTGGCCGCGCTGTCGTCCGGGCGGTCCGCGTCCGACGAGAACGTCTGGACGCGGCGGCTCGTGCTGTTCCTGCGTGTGATGGCGCTGCTCTCGATCCTGAAGGGTCTCTATCACTGGGCGCAGGTGACGGGCTTCGTCGGCGGTGAGGACGATGCGTTCGAGAACCAGTCGATGGCCTGGCAGGCCGCAACCGTCTACTTCGCGGTGATCGAGCTCGTCGCAGCCGTCGGCCTGTGGCTCGCTACCCCCTGGGGCGCGGTCGTATGGCTCACGACGGTGGTGTCGATGGCGGTGATCGAATTGATGTTCCCCGGCATCTATGGCGGCAGCCTCGTCGTCGTCGGGGTCGAAGCTTTCATGCTCGCCGCCTATCTCGCGCTCGCCTGGATGGCCGCGCGCGAGCGTCCGCCATAGCAATTCGGATTTTCCAATTCGCGTGCTCCGGTCGCTGCGCAGCGCGCCGCGCTTGCGCTGTGGTGCGTTGCAGGGCCGGGGCCATCTCGCCGCGATCTGGTCCGGCTCTCGCGTCGCGTCATTTCATGACGCGCTGCGTCCGGGACACGAGAATATTGCTCTTGGTTGATCGAAAGTTGCTTTGCATTTGAGGCAAGTTTTCGAAGATCGCACGCGTTCCGCCACAGCTCTTACGCGCCCGTTTCGAAACAGGGCAGGGCTGTTCTGGAATGCGACAAGTGGTGCGGACGGAGGGTGAACAGGACCTTGCCACCGTCAACAGAGGGTTGCGAAAAGTCCTTGCTACACAGGCTTAATCCGCGATTCACTGTCTTAAATTCATGATCTCTTTATTCTCTTATTTAAGCTGATCTTCAAACGCCTCCCCTTAAGTTGCGGCTATCAGGCGAGACAAAAGTTTCGTCGAATGAGTGTCGACAAAAACGACAACAGGGGAAGTGTCATGATGAAAGCCGTCGCAACTGCGGCAGATACCGCGGAGCGCGTCGCCGGCCAGCAGGGCTCGGTGCAGTCGCTCTATCTGGAAGCTTTGACTCTTGTGGAGCGGCTGCATCGCCGCCTGCTCGACGTCATCAAGGATGAATTCGATCGTCGCGGCCGCGCCGACATCAACTCGGTACAGGCGCTGCTCCTCTACAACATCGGCGACAAGGAGCTGACCGCGGGCGAGCTGCGCACGCGCGGCTACTATCTCGGCTCCAACGTCTCCTACAACCTGAAGAAGCTCGTCGAACTCGGCTTCCTCGATCATCAGCGCTCGCGCGTTGACCGCCGCTCGGTACGCATCCGTCTGACCCCGCAGGGCCAGGAAGTTCGCCGCATCGTCGATGCGCTCTACCAGAAGCACGTCAAGACGGTGGAGCAGGTCGGCGGCATCTCGGGCGAAGAGTTCTCCACGCTGAACAAGTCGCTGCATCGCCTCGAGCGGTTCTGGACCGACCAGATCCTGTATCGGCTCTGAGTTTTTCGGAGGGATCAAGGTCAAGCCGGCCCAAACAAGACCGGCACGCCCTTCCGTACGTGCCTGAACTTCCCCAATCGCGCCGGCCCGGCATCGCCCGGACCGGCGCGTTTTGTTTTTTTGCATCTGCGAAAAAAAAGCAGCGCCCGGGCGGAACCAGCCGGAGGCTCGCGGCTTATCCCCTTCGGATCGGAGGCGTGCGATGCTGGTCGAGCGCGGACTACAGACGATGAACGTGGAGATCGTGAGCGAGGCGTATGCCATCGCCGCGAATTATCTGCGCAGGGCCGGCGCGCTCCCCGATACGCTCGTCACCGATGAGCGGCTGCTGAAGATCATCGTGCAGCTGTTCCAACATGGCGAATTCAACAAGATCAGGCTCGCCAACAAGGCGATTGCGAAATTCGAGGCCGCCTTCGAGGCCGAAGCGTTTGCCTGACAGCATTCCCCAAAATTCAGATCAAGCAGAGGATGCCATGGAAGCCGCCATCGACCGCATCATGAAGACCTATGACCTCTTGGCCAACCGCACCGCTGCAGCGAGTGAGGAGGCGAGGGCCAAGGTGACGAACTACCTCAATACGCTGGTTGAGGCGGGTGAGAAGGACACCCATAGATTGACGGTCTGCGGCCTGACCTATCTGCGTCAGCTCGACGGCAGCATCGACCCGGTGAAGTCGGGTTATACCGGTTTGTGAGGAGAGGCGGCCAAGTCCATCTGAAAGCCGGCAGAACCGGCTGCCGGCGTCGTTTGGGTACCATCAGGCGGCGGGCGTGATGGCGGCCGTCCGTTAACGATCGGCGAGCGCCCAAGGCGAGCGCTCCCGTGCGCCCTCCCGGGGCCTCCAAATCCCGCGATCCCCACCATATCTGGCATAATTGTCGCCCCTGACCCGCAAAAGCTTGGCCGGGGCCGGCCGATGTGGTAGATCGCGCGTGCTTCCAACCGCCACACAAGACCGACCGTAGCCCGCCAAAAAGGCTGCGGCGGTGGAGATATTCGCCGATGACTTCCGTAAAAGCCGCCTCCGCGCCCGATTCGTTTTTCACGGCCTCTGTTGAACAGGCCGACCCGGAAATCGCCGCCGCCATCAAGGGCGAACTCGGCCGTCAGCGCCACGAGATCGAGCTGATCGCCTCCGAGAACATCGTCAGCCGGGCCGTGCTGGAAGCGCAGGGTTCGGTGATGACCAACAAATATGCGGAAGGTTATCCCGGCGCGCGATACTACGGCGGTTGTGAATGGGTCGACGTTGCCGAGAACCTTGCGATCGATCGCGCCAAGCGGCTGTTCGGCGCCAAGTTCGCGAACGTGCAGCCGAACTCCGGCAGCCAGATGAACCAGGCGGTGTTCCTGGCGCTGCTGCAGCCGGGCGACACCTTCATGGGCCTTGATCTGGCCGCGGGCGGCCATCTCACCCATGGCTCGCCCGTCAACATGAGCGGCAAGTGGTTCAAGGCTTCGCATTACACGGTACGGCGCGAGGACCAGATCATCGACATGGACGCGGTCGCCAAGCAGGCCGAAGAGGTCAAGCCGAAGCTGATCATCGCCGGCGGCTCCGCCTATTCGCGCGCCTGGGATTTCAAGCGCTTCCGCGAGATCGCCGACAGCGTCGGTGCTTATCTGCTGGTCGACATGGCGCATTTCGCCGGCCTCGTTGCCGGCGGCGTGCATGCATCGCCGGTGCCGTATGCGCACGTCACCACGACCACGACGCACAAGTCGTTGCGCGGTCCGCGCGGCGGCCTGATCCTCAGCAACGACGAGGTGCTCGCCAAGAAGCTCAACTCGGCGATCTTCCCGGGTCTGCAGGGCGGCCCGCTGATGCATGTGATCGCGGCCAAGGCGGTCGCCTTCGGCGAGGCGCTGCGTCCGGACTTCAAGGTCTATGCGAAGAACATCGTTGAGAACGCCAAGGCCTTGGCCGAGACGCTGAAGGGCCATGGCTTCGACATCGTCTCCGGCGGCACCGACAACCATCTGATGCTGGTCGATCTCCGGCCGAAGGGCCTGAAGGGCAACGTTTCGGAGAAGGCGCTGGTTCGTGCTGCCATCACCTGCAACAAGAACGGCATTCCCTTCGATCCGGAAAAGCCCTTCGTCACCTCGGGCCTGCGTCTGGGCACGCCGGCGGCCACGACCCGCGGTTTTGGCGTCGCTGAATTCCAGCAGGTTGGCGGCATGATCGCCGAGGTCCTGAACGCGATCGCACAGTCCGACGACGGCAAGGCGCCACTGGTGGAAGCCGCGATCAAGGAACGGGTCAAGGCGCTCACCGATCGCTTCCCGATCTACCAGTAAGGCCGGATAACAAGCGGATGCGCTGTCCCAACTGCAACAGTCTCGATACGCAGGTTAAGGACTCGCGTCCGACCGAGGACTCGTCAGTGATCCGCAGGCGGCGCATCTGCGTCGCCTGCAATTTTCGCTTCACCACGTTCGAGCGCGTGCAACTTCGCGAGCTCACCGTGATCAAGCGCAACGGCCGTCGCGTGCCGTTCGACCGCGACAAGCTGATGCGCTCGGTGCAGATCTCCTTGCGCAAGCGGCCGGTCGAGCCCGAGCGGGTGGAGAAGATGGTTTCCGGCATCGTGCGCGAGCTCGAAACCGCCGGCGAAGCCGAGATCTCCTCGGAGGTGATCGGCGAGACGGTGATGGAGCATCTGCGCACGCTCGACGACGTCGCCTATGTGCGCTTCGCTTCCGTCTACCGCAATTTCCGCGAGGCCAAGGATTTTGCCGACGTGCTCGGCGAGCTCTCCGGTGAGGAGGAAGCGCGGCTCGCCGCGATACGCAAATGATCTTCCGCATTCTGGAGGATCAGCTCGCGCAGAAGGCCCGTGAGTCCAAAGACGTTGATCGCCGCTTCATGCAGCTTGCGCTGGCGCTCGGCCGGCGCGGGCAGGGGCGCACCTGGCCGAACCCGGCGGTCGGCGCCGTGATCGTCAAGGACGGTGTGATCGTCGGGCGCGGCTGGACGCAAGCAGGCGGCCGCCCGCATGCGGAGCCGGAGGCCTTGCGGCGCGCCGGCGAAGCAGCACGCGGTGCCACGCTCTACGTCACGCTCGAGCCCTGTTCGCATTTCGGCAAGTCGCCGCCTTGCGCGGACGCCGTGATCGCGGCCGGCATCAAGCGCGTGGTGGCGGCGATCGAGGATCCCAATCCCGAGGTCGCAGGACAAGGCCACGCGCGCTTGCGCGCCGCCGGCATCAGCGTCGATGTCGGGCTCCGTGCTGCGGAAGCGGCCTACGATCATGCCGGTCACTTCCGCCGTATCCGCGACAAGCGCCCGCATGTGATCCTGAAGCTGGCAGTCTCGCCCGACGACAAGATCGGGGCGGCCGGCGGCAAGCCGGTTGCGATCACCGGGGAGGCTGTGCGCAACCGCGTGCACCTCCTGCGTGCGCAGAGCGATGCCATTCTGGTCGGCATTGGCACGGTGTTGTCCGACGATCCGATTCTGACGTGCCGGCTGCCGGGCATGGAAGCACGTTCTCCGGTGCGCATCGTGCTCGACCGGAATTTACGCATTCCGGCGTCGAGCCAGCTCGTGCATTCCGCTCGCGGGACGCCGCTGTGGGTGATCGGCTCCGAACTCGCGGAAGCTGCTGCAGCCACGCGGCTCGGTGCAGCGGGTGCCCAGGTCATGCGCATTCCGCCCGGCAGCACACCGGGGCTCGATCTTCCTGCGGTGCTGCACGCGCTGGCCGAGAAGGGCGTCACGCGGCTGATGGTCGAGGGCGGCAGCCACGTGGCCTCGTCCTTCGTCGCGGCCGATCTGGTTGATGAAATCTGGCTGTTCCGCGGAAGCGAAGCAATCGGCGCCGGCGGCGTCGATGCGCTCGATGCATTGCCCCTGTCGAAAATCACGCAGTCGCCCGCCTTCAAGGTTCGTGCTAGCGAAACATTCGACAGGGATACTCTCACCATCTACGAGCGCGCTTAAATGTTCACCGGCATTGTCACTGATATCGGCGAGATCGTTAGCCTGACGCCGACGGCGCAGGGCCAGTTGCATCGCCTGCGCATCGCCTGTCGCTACGATCGTGCGACCATCGCCGATGGCGCATCGATCGCCTGCAACGGCGTCTGCCTGACGGTGGTGGCTTCCGGCGTCGATGGCGCCAAAGACCCTGCTAAAAGGACTTGGTTTGACGTCGACGCCGCGGCGGAGACGCTGGCGCTGACGACGGCCAAGCGCTGGAAGGTCGGTACGAAGCTCAACCTCGAGCGCGCCCTGAAGATCGGTGACGAGCTCGGCGGCCATATCGTCGCGGGCCACGCCGACGGGATCGCGACCCTCGTCAATCGCGACGACTTGCCCGACATGGCGCGGTTCGAGCTCAAGACCACGCGGGAGCTCGCGCGCTTCATCGCAACCAAGGGGTCGATCACGCTGGACGGCGTGTCCTTGACCATCAATACGGTCAAGGACGTGACCTTTTCGGTCCTGATCATCCCGCACACCCTCAGCGTCACAACCATCGGTGCCTGGCGCGCCGGGGACGAGGTCAATATCGAGGTCGACCTGATGGCCCGCTATGCGGCGCGGCTGACCGAAATGAAGTGACGGCAGAAAAGATCGTCATGCGCGGGCTTGACCCGCGCATCCATCCTCTTAAGAGGTCTTGATCCGATGGATTGCCGGGTCAAGCCCGGCAGTGACAGAGTAGGTTTACGATGGCAGACGCGCGGCGCGCACCCCTGAAGGACCAGACCGACATTTCCGGCGCGCGTGCGCTGATTGTCGAAGCGCGCTTCTATGACGACCTCCAGGATGCGCTTTTGGAAGGTGCGGTCGCTGAGCTGAAGGCGGCCGGCCTGACCCATGACGTGATTACGGTTCCCGGAGCGCTGGAAATCCCCGCAGCCGTGGCCATCGCGGTCGACGCCGCCGCGGGCAACGGCAAGCCCTATGACGCCGTCATCGCGCTCGGCTGCGTGATCCGCGGCGACACCATCCATTTCGAGATCGTCTCGCAGGAATCCTCGCGCGCGCTGATGGATCTCGCCGTGGCGCGCAAGCTTCCGCTCGGCAATGGCATCCTCACCGTCAATACCGAGGACCAGGCCTGGGCGCGAGCGCGCGCCAGCGAGCTCAACAAGGGCGGCGATGCCGCGCGCGCGGCGCTTGCGATGCTGCGCATCAAACGCCGGCTGGCGCGGGCGTGACCATGGCTGATACCGGCAAGAAACAGCCCGGCGGGGCGGAGAAAAA
This sequence comes from Bradyrhizobium ingae, assembly GCF_055791185.1. NCBI lineage: Bacteria > Pseudomonadati > Pseudomonadota > Alphaproteobacteria > Hyphomicrobiales > Nitrobacteraceae > Bradyrhizobium > Bradyrhizobium ingae. Next base: position 20,198 of record NZ_JBVUBB010000028.1, on the reverse strand, counting down.
GGCGAACCGGCGCGGCGCCGCGCGGCTCGCCGCCGTCCAGGCTCTCTACCAGATGGACATTGCGGGCGCCGGCATCAACGACATCTTCGCCGAGTTCGAGAGCCATTGGCTCGGCAACGAGGTCGAAGGCGACAAATATCTGCCGGCGGAAGCGGCCTTCTTCCGCGACGTCGTCTCGGGCGTCGTGCGCGACCAAAAGAAGCTCGATCCCCTGATCGATGAGGCGCTGTCGAAGGGCTGGCCCTTGAAGCGAATCGAGGCGATCCTGCGTGCCGTGCTGCGGGCAGGGGCCTATGAATTGCAGCATCGCAAGGACGTGCCGGGCCGCGTCGTGGTCTCCGAATATGTCGACGTCGCCAACGCCTTCGTCGATCGCGAGGAGACCGGCATGGTCAACGCAGTGCTCGACCAGATCGGCCGCCACTTTCGCGGCGACGAGTTCGGGCGGTAGTCGTCACACGTTCCGCTGTCATTACCCGCGAAGGCGGGTGATCCAGTACGCCGCGGCAGCGGTAATTGATCTCGGGCGTCTCGGCGTACTGGATCGCCCGGTCAAGCCGGAGATGACAGTCATCTTGGGACTAACGCCGATGGCACATGCGAAAGATATCTCCGGCGAAGACTCCCTCATCGCGCGCTATTTCAAGCCGCTGGCGACAGACCCCGGCGCGTTCGGGCTGGTCGATGATGCCGCCATCCTGAAATCTTCCGGCGAGGACATCGTCGTCACCACCGACGCCGTCGTTGAAGGCGTGCACTACCTTGCCGACGACCCGCCCGACACCATCGCGCGCAAAGCGCTGCGGGTGAACCTGTCCGATCTTGCGGCGAAAGGCGCCACGCCCGCAGGCTTCGTGCTGACGCTGGCGCTCCGCAGCAAGGACGATGCCTGGCTGAAACCATTCGCCGCTGCGCTGGGCGAGGACGCCAAGAGCTTCGCGTGCCCGCTGCTCGGTGGCGACACGGTCTCCACGCCCGGGCCGCAGATGATCTCCATCACCGCCTTCGGTCGGGTGCCGTCGGGGCGGATGGTCGGCCGTACCGGTGCCAAAGCCGGCGACCGCATCATGGTGACCGGCACGATTGGCGATGCCGCGCTCGGCCTCGATGTGCTCAAGGGCGGTGCTGCCGCGAAGGCACTGGCATCCGATCCGGTCGCACGCGACAGCTTGGTGACGCGCTACCGCATCCCACAGCCGCGCAGCGCGCTGGCACTGGCCGTGCGCGAGTGTGCGAGCGCTGCGATGGACGTCTCCGACGGGCTCGCCGGCGACCTTGCCAAGCTCTGTGCAGCCTCAGGCGTGTCGGCCACGATCGATACGGCCAGCGTGCCGCTTTCCGCACCGGCCGCCGGCCTCGTTGCGCGCGGCGCCGTCGGGATCGAGGCGTTGCTGTCCGGTGGCGATGACTATGAGCTTCTGTGTGCTGTTCCTGAGTCGCGCTGTAACGACCTGATTGCGGCCGGCCGGGCGGCAGGTGTCGCCGTGACCGCCATCGGAATGATAGTGCCGGGAAATGAGGCGCCGCGTTTCCTGGATGGCGCGGGCCGGGAACTGGTCCTCAAGCGGCTGTCCTACAGCCACTTCTAGCAATTTCCGCGAAACGGGTGACATCGATCTAAATAGCTGCCGAGATCGACGATTTTCGCCCGCTCCGGCGTTGCACGGGCATGGCGGATTTGGCAAGGTCCCCGCCCATCGGGGTTACTCGAAGAAGTGGTCCCGCTTAAAGGCGCCACTCCGTCACAACGGGAAAAAATCGGCGCTGGGGGTACATCAAGGATCTGAGGCAAAATTCACATGACAGCATTATGGTTGATAGTGCTCTGCGGAGTGCTCTCTGTCGTCTACGCGATCTGGGCGACGTCTTCGGTGTTGGGCGCGGATGCGGGGTCGCCGCGCATGCAGGAAATCGCCGGAGCGGTCCGTGAGGGCGCGCAGGCCTATCTGCGACGCCAGTACACGACGATCGGCATCGTCGGCATCGTCATCTTCCTGCTGCTTGCCTATTTCCTGGGTATCTACGTCGCCGTCGGCTTTGCCATCGGCGCCATCCTGTCGGGGGCGGCCGGCTTCATCGGCATGAACGTCTCGGTCCGCGCCAATGTGCGCACCGCGCAGGCCGCGACGACGTCGCTCGCCGGCGGTCTCGAACTCGCCTTCAAGGCGGGCGCCATCACCGGCATGCTGGTGGCCGGCCTCGCGCTGCTCGGTGTGACGCTCTATTTCGGCTTCCTGACCTATTCGCTGAAGCTTGCACCTGACAGCCGCACCGTCGTCGACGCCATGGTGGCGCTCGGCTTCGGCGCCTCGCTGATCTCGATCTTCGCCCGTCTCGGCGGCGGCATCTTCACCAAGGGTGCGGACGTCGGCGGCGACCTCGTCGGCAAGGTCGAGGCCGGCATCCCCGAGGACGATCCCCGCAACCCGGCGACGATCGCCGACAACGTCGGTGACAACGTCGGTGACTGCGCCGGCATGGCCGCCGACCTGTTCGAGACCTATGCGGTGACCGCCGTCGCCACCATGGTTCTGGCGGCGATCTTCTTCGCCAAGACGCCGATCCTCGCCAGCATGATGACGCTGCCGCTCGCGATCGGCGGCATCTGCATCATTACCTCGATCATCGGCACTTTCTTCGTGAAGCTCGGGCCGAGCCAGTCGATCATGGGCGCGCTCTACAAGGGCCTGATCGCAACCGGCATCCTGTCGCTGATCGGCATCGCCGGCGTGATCTACTACCTGATCGGCTTCGGCAAGCTCGAGGGCGTCGACTACACCGGGGCGGCGCTGTTCGAATGCGGCGTGGTCGGCCTCGTCGTCACCGCGCTGATCATCTGGATCACCGAGTACTACACCGGCACCGACTATCGTCCCGTGAAGTCGATCGCCCAGGCCTCGGTGACCGGTCACGGCACCAACGTGATCCAGGGCCTCGCGGTCTCGATGGAAGCCACCGCGCTGCCCGCGATCGTCATCATCGCCGGCATCCTCGTCACCTACAGCCTTGCCGGCCTGTTCGGTATCGCGATCGCGACCGCCACCATGCTGGCGCTCGCCGGCATGGTCGTCGCGCTCGACGCCTTCGGCCCGGTGACCGACAACGCCGGCGGCATCGCCGAAATGGCGGGGCTGCCCAAGGAGGTGCGCAAGTCGACCGACGCGCTCGACGCGGTCGGCAACACCACCAAGGCGGTGACCAAGGGCTACGCGATCGGCTCCGCCGGTCTCGGTGCGCTGGTGCTGTTCGCGGCCTACAACCAGGACCTCAAGTTCTTCGTTGCGGACTCCGCGCACCATACCTACTTCGCCGGCGTCAATCCGGACTTCTCGCTCAACAACCCCTACGTCGTGGTGGGCCTGCTGTTCGGTGGCCTGCTGCCGTATCTGTTCGGCGCGATGGGCATGACGGCGGTCGGCCGTGCGGCCGGCGCGATCGTGGAGGAGGTGCGGCGCCAGTTCCGTGAGAAGCCGGGCATCATGCAGGGCACCGACAAGCCGGACTACGGCAAGGCGGTCGACCTTTTGACCAAGGCTGCGATCAAGGAGATGATCATCCCCTCGCTGCTCCCGGTGTTGTCGCCGATCGTCGTCTACTTCGTGATCTACGCGATCGCAGGTGGCGGCGCGGCCGGCAAGTCGGCGGCGTTCTCGGCCGTTGGCGCCATGCTGCTCGGCGTGATCGTCACGGGTCTGTTCGTCGCGATCTCGATGACTTCGGGCGGCGGTGCCTGGGACAATGCCAAGAAGTACATCGAGGACGGTCACTTCGGCGGCAAGGGCTCCGACGCCCATAAATCCGCCGTGACCGGCGACACCGTCGGCGATCCCTACAAGGACACGGCCGGCCCCGCGGTGAACCCGATGATCAAGATCACCAACATCGTGGCCCTGCTGCTGCTGGCGATCCTCGCGCACTGAGCGCGGACACTCAACAAAACAATCCCCGCGGTGCGAACTGCGGGGTTTTTTCTTGAGAGGATAAGGACTAAGGACCTCTCACCAGGTCAGCGCGAGCGCAGCGAAGCAATCCAGAGTCTTTCCGCGGAGACAGTCTGGATTGCTTCGCTTCGCTCGCAATGACAGAGGTGATGGTCAGCGCTCGGCTCGCGCCTACTGAACGTCCATCTGCAAGCCTTCCTTCGCGATGATGCCGGCGAACTTCTTCGTCTCGGCATCGACGAAATCGGCAAACTGCTGCGGGGTGCCGTAGTCGGCGCGGGCCCCCATCGAGGCGATGTTCTTCCTGATGTCGTCGCGCGCGAGCATCGCCTTGACCTGCAGGTTCAGCGCCTCGAGCACCGGTGCGGGCGCGCCCTTCGGCAGGAAGACGCCGAACCAGGACGACACGTCGAAATTGGCCAGCTCCGGCGCGCTCTCGCGCATGGTCGGAAGGTTGGGTGCGAGCTCGCTGCGCTCCGGCGTGGTGACGCAAAGCCCGTTCAGCGTGCCGTTCTGCACCTGCGGCAGGCTCGGATAAAGGTTGTCGAACAGGATCTGGATGTCGCCGGCGAGCGCAGCCTGGAGCGCGGGGCCCGCGCCGCGAAACGGGATGTGCGTCATCTTCAGCCCGGTGAGCTGGAGAAACCAGGCGCCGGTGAGGTGGGGGCTCTGGCCGACACCTGAGGAGGCGTAGCTGAACTGGTCCGGATTGGCCTTGAGGAAGGCGATCAGCTCTCCGATCGACTTGATGCCGGTCTTCGGATGCGCCGAGACGATGTTCGGGATCCGGATCATGTTGGAGACCGCCTGGAGCTGGTCGGCCTTGTAGCTGAGCTTCTTGAAGATGCTGTAGGCGATCGCGTTCGGACCGGGATTGCCGATCAGGATGGTGTGGCCATCTGGTCTGGCGCGCGCGGCCTCCGCGGTGCCGATGGTACCGCCGCCGCCCGAGCGGTTCTCAACGACCGCCGACTGGCCCCAGACGGTTTGCAGATGCGCCGCGAGCAGTCGTCCCATGACGTCGGTCGAGCCGCCAGCGGCCGCCGGCACGATGATGCGGATGTTCTCGGTGGGCTTCCAGTCCGCCAGGCTCGTGCGCGGCAGGATCGCCGCCGTCGACAGGGCTGCCGCGCCGGTCAGCACCCGCCGGCGGGAAAACGATGTCCTGGTCACGAATCCACTCCCTGCTTCTTGTTTTGCAGGGAGCGTAGGGAACGCGGCGCACAACCGCAAGCAGCGCGGAGCGGCGCGACGCCGCAGGCGAGACCTCAGAAGCTGAGCAGCTTGAACAGCGGTGCGAGGTAGCTGAGCTCCTGGCCCGAGGTCGGCGTGGTCCGGCTGATGAAGTCGAAGATCTTGCCGTCCTGCATGCCGTAATTCGCAAGCCGGCGCACGCGCCGGTTCTTGTCGAAGTAGATCGCGATCACGCGCTGGTCGACCACCTTCTGGTTCATGAAGGCGACCGGGCGCTCCGAGCGCTGCGAGATGTAATAGAACACCTCGCCGTCGAGCGTTGCGACGGTGGAGGGCGTGCCCATCACGATCAGCACCTGGTCCTGGCTCGCGCCGAGCGGAATCTGCTCAAGCGCACCCGGCGGCAGGATGTATCCCTTCTGGAATTGCTCGCCCGTGCAGGCGGCAAGCGCGATGCTGACGAGCGCGGCGGCGGCAACGGCGCGCCAGCGCACGTAACGGCTGCGCGCCTTGGCTCCGTGGTGGCTGGTCTGGCTCGAATTGGTCATTCTCGGAACTATCCCGTCCCCTTGCGTCGCGCGAGGCGCTGAAGTACCGGGCAGAGGCGGCGAGCGCAACCCGCGCGCGCACGCTTGTGGAACCCACAATGCTCTGGCCGTTCAAACACTTCAGGAAACCCCGGCTAGCCCCGCGCGGCACCATTGAGACCATCTATGGCATGATCGTGACGCAGGCGCGAGAACCCATGTTTTACCGGGACTTGGCCGTCCCGGACACAGTTAATGGCCGATTCGACCTGCTTCTCCTGCATTTGTGGCTCCTGCTGCGCCGGCTGCGGGCGGCTTCCGACGGCACCGCACTGTCGCAGGCGCTGTTCGACCGCTTCTGCGAGGACATGGACGACAATCTGAGGGAAATGGGGATCGGGGATCAGACCGTGCCCAAGCGGATGCGCGCCTTTGGCGAGGCCTTTTATGGCCGGGCCAGGGCCTACGACCAAGCCATGGACGAAGGCGGCGATGCGCTGGCGTTGGCGATCTCCAAGAATATCTTGAACAAGAATATCTTGAATGGGGCGGAGACCGCGCAGGCGTTGCGGCTGGCCGGCTATGCCAGGGCCACGGAGACCGAGCTCGCCCGGACCGAACAGGACGCGCTGCTGCGCGGTTCATTTGCGTTTCTACCGCCGCTTGGGGAGCATGTGGCGCCATGACCAGACCGAATACCGGACCCGAGACCGATCCGTGGCGGGCGCCCCTGATCGTGGCGCAAATCCCGGATACCGGCTTGCATCGGGAGATCGAGGCATCGGGCCGCGAGCGCGAGGCCATCGCCGAGGTCGCGGGTGTTCGCGAGATTCTTTCCGCCCAGGCCTCCTTCGACGTGTCGCCGAAGAGCGGCGGGCGGGTGCATGTCACCGGCAACGTTCGGGCACGGATCGGCCAGGTCTGCGTGGTGACGCTCGACCCGATCGAGAGCGAGATCGACGAGGAGATCGACCTGATCTTCGCGCCCGAAGCCGAGGCGAGGCGATTGGCCGATCTCATCGAGGAGGGGCAGGACAGCGACGCCGCCGAGGCCGCTCCCGAACCGCCGGAGGCGATCGTCGCCGGCGTCATCGACCTCGGCCGGCTGGCGACCGACGCCCTGTTCCTGGGCATCGATCCCTATCCGCGCAAGCCGGGCGCGGTGTTCGAGGCGGAGGTTACTGCCCCCGATCCCGAGGATCACCCGTTTGCAGCGTTGAAGGCGCTTCAGGACAAGCCCAAGCGCAAATAAGGGCAAATAACGGTGCGTAGCGGGCGGGTTTGCTTTGCGATGTGCATGAATGGTTTGCCTCGTCAGGTTGAAGGCTTGCCTCATCGGGTTGATTTCACGATGTTTTTCTCGCTGGGGCGGGTGCAATCCGGGATCACCCGGGATGTAAAAGGCTGGGGTCAAGAGGTTGTTTCGACGCGGGGAAACGCTATTGTCGCGGCCCGGTCCGGGTGCGGTGTGGCGTCTGGCCGATCGCCGTCGATGACGGCGAACCCATTTCGCGGCCCCGCTAGTTCTTAGACCGCAAGAGATCAGGTTTCCGGGACATTATGCCAAGCAAGGTTCGAATCGCGCTTGACGCCATGGGAGGCGACGTCGGCGCCCCCGTCGTCATTCCCGGCGCCGCCATCTCGCTTGCCCGGCATCCCGATATCGAATTCCTGCTGGTCGGCGACCGCGCCAGGATCGAGCCGGAGCTGCAGAAGCATCCCTCGCTGAAGGCCGCCTCGAAGGTGATCCACACCGATGTCGCCGTCAGCATGGAGGACAAGCCGAGCCAGGCGCTGCGGCGCGGCCGCAAGACCTCATCGATGTGGCTCGCCATCGACGCGGTGAAGAAAGGCGAGGCGGATGTTGCGGTCTCCGCCGGCAACACCGGCGCGTTGATGGCGATGTCGCGCTTCCACCTGCGCACGCTGCCGGGCATCGATCGCCCGGCCATTGCCGGGATGTGGCCGACCAAGCGCGGCGAGTCCGTCGTGCTCGACCTCGGGGCCACCATCGGGGGCGACACGCACCACCTGGTGTCGCTGGCCGTCATGGGCGCAGCGATGGCGAGCGTGTTGTTCAACAAGCGGCGCCCTTCGGTCGGCCTGCTCAATATCGGAACCGAAGAGATCAAGGGACACGAGGAAATCCGCGAGGCCGGCGAAAAGCTGCGTGCGATGAACCTGCCGGAGCTCGATTATCTCGGCTTCATCGAGGGCGACGGCATCGGCAAGGGACTGGCCGACGTCATCGTCACCGAAGGTTTCAGCGGCAATATCGCACTCAAGGCGGCCGAGGGAACCGCGCGGCAGATGGCTGAACTGCTCCGCAACGAGATGCAGCGGAGCTGGATGTCCAAGCTCGGCTACCTCTTCGCGCGCGGTGCTTTCCAGGCCCTGCGCGACAAGATGGACCCGAACAAGTCCAACGGCGGTGTGTTCCTCGGATTGAGGGGACTCGTGGTCAAGAGCCATGGCGGAATCAGCGCCGAAGGCTTTGCCTATGCGATCGATGTTGGCTATGAGATGGTGCATTACGATCTCCTGACCAAGATCAATCAGATGCTCAACCGCGACGGTGGCGCGCTGACTTCAGTGCCGACCGCGCAGGAGGCTGTTTCGTGACTCAAATTCGATCGGTCGTGCTCGGCTGCGGCAGCTATTTGCCGGAGCGTGTCGTGACCAATGCCGAGTTGGCGGCCCGCATCGACACGTCGGACGAGTGGATCGTGCAGCGCACGGGCATTCGCGAGCGTCACATCGCGGCCGACGATGAGTTCACCTCGCATCTTGCGATCAAGGCGGCGCGCGCGGCGCTCGCGCATGCCCGGCTCGATCCGCAGGCGATCGATCTGATCGTGCTCGCGACCTCGACGCCCGACAACACGTTTCCGGCGACCGCAGTCGCCGTCCAGCACGGGCTCGGCATCAGCCATGGCGTGGCGTTCGACCTGCAGGCGGTCTGCTCCGGCTTCGTGTTCGCGCTCGCCACGGCCGACAACTTCCTGCGCACGGGCGCCTATAAGCGCGCGCTGGTGATCGGCGCGGAGACTTTCTCGCGTATTCTCGACTGGAACGACCGCGGCACCTGCGTGCTGTTCGGCGACGGTGCCGGCGCCATCGTGCTGGAGGCGCAGACGCAGCCCGGCAAGACCTCTGACAGCGGCGTGCTGACCACGCATCTGCGTTCGGACGGGCGCCACAAGGCCAAGCTGTTCGTCGATGGCGGGCCCGGCTCGACCAGGACCGTCGGCCACCTGCGCATGGAAGGCAAGGAAGTGTTCAAGCACGCGGTCGGCATGATCACCGACGTGATCGTCGACGCCTTCAATGCCACCGGCATCACGGCCGAGGACATCAACTGGTTCATCCCGCACCAGGCCAACAAGCGAATCATCGATGCGTCCGCCCACAAGCTGCATATTGCGCCGCAGAAGGTGGTGCTGACCGTCGACAAGCACGGCAACACCTCGGCGGCCTCGATCCCGCTGGCGCTGTCGGTCGCGGTGAAGGACGGCCGGGTGAAGAAGGGCGATCTGCTGCTGTTCGAAGCGATGGGCGGCGGCTTCACCTGGGGCTCCGCACTCGTGCGCTGGTAGCAGAGCGCGATCGATAAAATTTTGCCGGGTTTACCGGCCATTTTGCCGACTCAAGCAGAGATGAGCGGGTTGACCGTCGTCTCGTAACCTCATAATTTTAGACGACAATTGTTCGCCGTGATGTGGGGCAGGGCGATGACCGAGACTAGTAAAACCGTAACGCGTGTTGATCTCTGCGAGGCCGTCTACCAAAAGGTCGGCCTGTCGCGGACGGAATCGTCTGCCTTCGTGGAACTCGTGTTGAAGGAGATCACCGATTGCCTCGAGCGGGGCGAGACGGTGAAACTGTCCTCGTTCGGCTCCTTCATGGTGCGTAAGAAGGGTCAGCGTATCGGCCGCAATCCGAAGACCGGTACCGAAGTGCCGATTTCGCCGCGCCGGGTGATGGTGTTCAAGCCGTCCGCCATCCTGAAGCAGCGGATCAATTCGCAACACAAGGCCAATGGCGACGGCAGCAAGACTCAGGCCGAGGCGTAGTCGCCTCCCATAAGGAGAGCCGCATTTGGACAAGGCGCCGGATGCGTTCCGCACCATCAGCGAAGTAGCGCAGGACCTCGACATCCCGCAGCACGTGCTGCGGTTCTGGGAGACCCGCTTCTCCCAGATCAAGCCGATGAAGCGCAGCGGCGGTCGCCGCTACTACCGCCCCGACGACGTCGACCTGCTCAAGGGCATCCGTCGGCTGCTCTACGGGGAGGGCTATACCATCCGCGGCGTGCAGCGGATCCTCAAGGAGCACGGCATCAAGTCGGTCCAGGGGCTCGCCGATTCGTCGGCCGCGGTCTCGTTCGGCGCGATCGAGGATGCGATCGGGCAGAGCCTGATGGAGACCGACGAGGAACCCGAGATCCGCGGGGTCGCCGATACCGACGATGACGACTACCAGGGCGAGGAGGAGGAAGGCATCGATTTCCGCTTCGCCGAGATCGACGACGAGGAAATCCTCACCACCTTCCGCAAGGGCGGTGCCCCCGCGGCACCCGCCGGCCCAAGCGCGCTCGACCGGGAGCGGCTGGGACGGGTGCTCGCCGACCTCGTCGCCTGCCGGGAAATGCTGGATCAGGCGCTGAAGGACGGGTAGGGCCGCATTCGGCCGGCTTTGCCGGGTGTTCCGGGACCTCGAGGCGCGCACACCAAAATGCTGGGCTTCGCCTTGCGCAAAGCAGCGATCCTAGCTAATGGAACGACATTCGGAGCGTGGCGCAGCCCGGTTAGCGCACTAGTCTGGGAGACTAGGGGTCGGAGGTTCAAATCCTCTCGCTCCGACCATTTTTCAACTCATCCATCGGGCGGACTGATCGGGGGCGTGGCACGGGCGTCGCCGCCCCTGATGCTTGCGTGCCGATGGGGTGGCGGCGGCTGCCGCGTCAGCCAAACAAGATCTCGAAAACAACCCCACGCAAAGTAGCCGATCACGGCCACGTGATGCATTGCGGATTTTGCTATGTCATCATCCCAGCAAATCGGATGAGGCCGATGAGACCCGGAGAGGTTGTATCCTCTCCAGTCGCGAAAGTAGAACAGCATGGGTATCCCGGAACGGCTCCGTACCGCCATCGACACATCGGTGCTCTGCTGGCTCGGCACGGTGGATGCCGAGGGTCAGCCGAACGTCAGCCCGAAGGAAATCTTTTGTATGGGCGAGGGGGCGAACGAGGTGCTGGTCGCCGAGATTGCCTCACCCGTCACCAGGAGGAATATTTCCGAAAGTCCAAAAGTCTGTCTCAGCGCAATCGATATTTTTGCGCAGAAGGGAATTAAGGCCTACGGAATCGCCACGCTGATAACTCCCGCCGATCCTGACTTCGTGGCAATTGCTGCGCCCCTTACCCGCAAGGCCGGACCGGACTTCAAGATACGCGCGGTCATTCGTGTGACGGTAAACAGGGTCGCGCCAATCCTGGCGCCAAGCTACGCGGTGTTTCCCGAAAGGACCGAGGATGAGCAACGGCGACGCGCGTTCGAGACCTATGGGGTGCAGGGTCCCGGGTAGAATGACGGTGCAGTCAATTGTACTTTTTGCCGGCAGCATAAGGGTCAGATACGAGTTAGGGGTGCAGTCCAGCACTGTCACCGTAACTTGGGCGTACCAAATTCACCGGCTTCCAGCCCGGCACTGACCGGCACGTGGCGTGAGAAGGCCAAGGCGTACAGTGTCGTTCGATGACACTCTTCGTCGACGCGAAAGCAGCCTGGACTATTGCCGATCCTCGTATCGCTCGCATCGGGCGTCACCACGCCTCACCGTAGTGATCTCCTGGAAGTTGTTCTTCGGGTCACAGTGCAATAGCGCGTACTCAGACCAATACGGATATGCTACGCGCCAACAGACGTTCACGCCCGCCGGAACCTCTCGCGAATACCCTCGTATCGTATACATGCATGCAGTATTGAGGCCCGGATCTGACCTTTTCGGAGGCTCGGCTGTGCCTTGGGCATGAGCCTGAACCTGAACTAACGAAGCCAGTGCAAAGAACGAGACGGATAAGGCGCGCATTTTTGTCTCCTCCTGCTTTCAGTGGTGCAAATGCTCAACCAACCACGAGGTAGGCTGAGCTGGAGCGGTGTTGAACAGCGGCATCGGCCGCCGGTCCATCGGATTAAAGCTCCTCGGCAGATCGAAGCTTAGGCTCTCAAGGCAGTTCCCGAATTAACCCGCGGTCGGGGTATCAAGCTTAATCCGAGAACTTGATTGCTGCCACCTGCCGGGGCGCTAGGCTGCACCCACCGGACATTGCCCTTGTCCGGTCCACCCCGAGGCGAAGTCGTCGCGCCAATATACTCGGCGCGGCGGCTTCGTTTGATCGACGCGGGCTATCGTATGCGCAAACTGCTGTCGGCCGTTTTCAGCGCCTGCCTCTGGTTCACCTTGCTCGCGCTTGTCGTTGCTGGCATTGCGCGCGTGGGCGTGGAGGCGATGGAGCGACGAAGCCAACTTCAAATTGCTCGCCTCCGCTGAACGAAGTGTCGTCTTTGCCGGCGGGTAAATGATTGAGAGCCGTCAGACCCTGCGATAAGTCACATGCCCCGTCGCAAACGGGATGCCGGCCCGGCCGGCGCTGCCGCGCACGATGCAGGTTCGCTCGTCGATCGCGTAGAACCAATCGTCGAAATTCAGCTTGAAGGATTTGCCGCCCGCTTGCGGCGTGTCGCGGGTGTACTTCCAATGGAATGCGCAGCCGGCTTGCTCGCCGATCGCCTCGCCTTCAAGTCGGTTCTCCAATCCGGTGTACTTGCCTTCGTCGCCTTTTCGGATGGTCCAGTGCAACGTGTCCGTGTGTCCATCATCGAACGTATAGGTCTCGATGAACACCACCGTATCAGCGTCCGCATCCAGTTCGCCGTGGGCTGCTATCGTTGCGCGCTTCAGCAATCCGCCGACCAGATTTTCCAGCACTGCCCAGCCTTCGAGCCGCCCGACGAAAAACCGTTCGGGAAGAAACAGCGGCGTTGTGGATCTGAAAGACTCGATCGCCATCGGTAAGCCCATTCGGAAAGCGTTTAACTAAGTCGCTGTCGCCGACGAGGTTCCTGATCAGCGCGGAAACATGCTCGGTTCGGTGCGCTCGACGATCCGCAGCACGCTCTTGCAGGCCGGGCATTCATACGATCGTATCTCGTACCGCCCGGCGGCCGGTTCGCTTCGGACCAATATCCGCGGCTGGTCGCACGCGGTGCAACGTGGCCCTTCGAAGTATCGATTGCGGTTCATTGCAGAACCCAAATCGGAGAGTCAGGAAAGGAAAGGGCCGCCCGGAAATATATCGGGCGGCCACCAGGTCCAATATCAAGCGGCTGATCTCAGTCCCGGTGGAAGCACTGTAAACGCGACGCGAGCCTGCAAACGGTTCGGTATCCGACATTCCCCGTCGGAACACGGTGCGAGTTGCATCTCAGTCACACCCTGACCGCATCAACGTCGTCTCCGGGCGGTCGGTTGCCAACAAACGCTCGTTGGCATTTGCCTGCCACATCATTGGAGCAAGTCGGCTTCGATCGGTCTTCTGCAGGGCGCGTGTGGCTTCAGTCGCCGAACAACAATCTAATTTTCAAAAGAAACTTCAACAATCGAATGCTTGCCTCTTGGGAGGCAAGGGGCAGAGGTTCAAATCCTCTCGCTCCGACCATCTTCAGACGTTTTGGCGCGGGGGCGGCAGAGGCCGGTCCTCCGGGCGTTTCCTCCCCTTGCGGGGTTGGGCCTTAGGCGTGGCCCTTGATTTCGTAGTGACCTGGCACACACTTGTAGCGTTCGATGCGCCAGTTGACGTGGTAGATCGGGTGCTCGCCCATCCATTTTGCGAGTTCGGCCTGCGCGCCGACCGCGCACTGCATGAGCGAGATTTCGGGCGTCATGTTGCTGTCGGTAACGATTTCCTCGACGCAGCCGCCCGAGGCTGTTGCGCCAAGCCGGCAGAGCACGGCCACGACGGTAATAAACATGCATTTCACCTCTTTGGTTGTTGATCGCCAGGAGGAGATGCAAGTGGAATGCCACGCCGTGTGTCGATCACGACACGATGGCTTGAGGAATCACCCCCAGCTTTCGCCCCATTGACGATTCGGATTGTAGAAAAAATCCCCCCAATCCGAAGCCGGACAAATACGGGGAACCGGACGCGGCGCCGGCCTGCTTTACCGCAGGCACTGCGCTGCTACACTTTGCAGCGGCCCCGTGCACTGCCCGCGACGGCCAACAAAACCAACAACCAGACCAATCGCGAGGGGGCCGAACCCATGAAGGACTTTTCCGGAAAGATTGCCGTCATCACCGGCGGCGGTACGGGGATGGGGCGCGAGCTCGCGCGCCAGCTCGTGGCCGAGGGCTGCAACGTCGCGATGTGCGACGTCTCGGAGGCCGCGATGGCCGAAACCAGGCGGCTGTGCGAGGTCGAGAGGCTGCCGCAGGGCTTGCGCGTCACCACCCATGTCGCCGACGTCGCCATCGAGGATCATCTCAAGCGCTTTCGCGACGAGCTCGCCGAGCAGCAGAAGACCGACAGGATCCATCTTCTGTTCAACAATGCCGGTGTCGGCGGCGGCGGCAGCCTGTTCACCAACACGCGCGAGCAGTGGGAGCGTACTTTCAACATCTGCTGGGGCGGGGTCTATCTCGGCGTCCGCACCTTCCTGCCGATGCTGGTCGCGGCCGACGAGGCGCACATCGTCAACACCGCGAGCGTCAACGGCTTCTGGGCCTCGATCGGCATGCTCCATGCGCACACGGCCTACAGCTCGGCCAAGTTCGCGGTCAAAGGGTTTACCGAGGCGCTGATCAATGATCTCCGCTTGCACGCGCCGCACGTCAAATGCTCGGTGGTGATGCCGGGTCACATCGGCACCTCGATTATCTCCAACTCGCGGAAGGTGCTGAGCGGCGACGGTTCCGAGCGTCTGGATGCCGACGAGGTCGCGCTGACCCGCATGCGCATGGTCGCGGCCGGGGTGCCCGATGCCGACAAGATGTCGGACGAGGACATCCAGGCGGTCTTCGCCGAGCGCGCCCGCAGCTTTCGCGAGGATGCGCCGACCACGGCCGCGCAGGCGGCGAAGATCATCCTCGACGGCGTCAAGGCCGAGAGGTGGCGCATCCTGGTCGGCGAGGACGCCGTGCGCCTCGATCAGCGCGTGCGCGCCACGCCGGAGCAGGCCTATGAGCGCGCCTTCTACGAGAGCTTTGCCCAGGAGGCCGGCTGGCGGCTGGGGTGAGGTGAGGGTGGGCATCGCGGTCGATCACGACCGTCGCCGTGTTCGCTATAGTGTTGGCGTGAGTGCCGTCATCCTGAGGCGCGAGCCACGCGGCGCGACGCGTCGTGTGGGGAGCCTCAAGGATGAACGGCCGGGATGCAGCCGGGCCGTCGCCCTTCGAGGCTCGCTGCGCCCGCACCTCAGGGTGACGGTGAGAGAGTTGAGCGTGTTCCGACGCAGAAATTTTGCTGTGGCGGTCGTGATCGCGAAGCAACGGGATGTCGCCCACGCGATATCACGAAGTCACTCAAGCAATCTTGATTGCCAAGCGGGCCGTTGCGGGCTCGTTTCGGCCGCCGGTACCTTGGTAGCTGGACTAAAATAAGTTATTCAGTCAATTGTTGAAGATAGCAAATGAAGCTTCGTTTCGCATGATCCCCGCCTGCCTTCCCGACGATTGGGCTTTCTGGCCGGAGGGGGAAGACCTCTCCGCCGAATTCATGCGATTGCTCGCGGCCGCCCAAGAGGGCGGGGCGACGATCGCCGAGTGCCTCCTGATCGCGCGACGGATCAGGCGCGGCGACGAGCTCTCCTGGCATCGCGAATGGCTGGCGCTTGCGCAGACCAATCGAGAGCGCGGTGACGCAGCGTTCGCTGGCGGCCATATCGCCACCGCCCAGCGCAACTGGCTTCGCGCCATCAGCTACTACAATGCCGCTGCGCTTCCGCTCGAGCCTGCGGACCCGCGGCGCACTGAGGCGGTTTTGGCGATGCAGGGTTGCGCGCGCAGCTTCCTCAAGGTGAGCAGCCCCGCAGGCGAGGTCGTCACTATGCCGTGGCTGAACGGTCATTCGCTGCAGGGCTACTTTCTGCCGGCGCAGCCGACGGGCCGGCCGCGGGCGACGGTGGTCTGCATTGGCGAGCCTGGGCATCGCAAGGAGGAGTTCTTGATCAAGCTCGCGCCGTTCGCGCGCGAGCGCGGCCTGTCGATGCTGGCGATCGATCTTCTGGGCGAGCGCAGCGACGATGACCTCGACAGGATCCTGCGCCGCCGCGATCTCGAGACCTCGATCACCGCGATCATGGACTATCTGTCGTCGCGTGCCGACGTCGACTTCGGCCGCGTCGCCATCCTCGCGGACGGCTGGGGCTCCTCATTCGTGGCCCGCGCGATCGTGCACGAGCCGCGGCTCGCGGCGGCGGTGTGTGACGGCGGCCTGTGGGATCTGCACGAGCGCGCCTTTCTCGCCAACCGCATCATGCTGCGTGATGCCAGCCTCGTCTCCGGACCCGAGGCCACCCTGATCGCCCGCGACATCGATTGTCCGGTGTTGATCACGCTCGGCGACGACGGCTGGCTGAAGCCGGACCGCGCGCGGCAGATGGTGAAGCAGGTGCGCTCCACGCGGTCGGATGTGACGCTTCGGGTGTTCACCGCCGAGGAGACCGCCGCGGCGCAGTCGCATGCCGACAACCCGACCCTTGCCAACGAGTACATCTTCGACTGGCTGGCGTCGCGGCTTGGTCAGTTGCCGGCTTAATGGACGACGAGTTTCCGAATTGCTGCGGGCCTACCACCTCGATTTACCTCTCCTCGCTGGGGAGAGGTAAAGCAACCGACCGCACTTCACTTTAGCGCACTTCCGAGAACTAAAAATCCAGCGCGACCCTTACGCAAGCCTTCTCAAGGCGGTTCTTGACGGTGGCGAGCTTCTCGGTGAACGCGGTCAACTCGTCCTGGTCGAACTCCTCGAACACATATTCCCGAATCGCCTTGTACTGCTCGGTGAGGCTTGCGAGATGCTTCTGCGTCTTGTCGGTAAGCGACAGCCGGACCACCCGCGCGTCCGTCGGCGAGGGCTTGCGGCGCAGCAGGCCCTTCTTCTCCAAAAGCTTCGACTGGGTGGTTATGAAGGACGGGTCGACGTGGAGTAGCTTTGACACGACGTTGACGGGAACGCCGTCGTCCTTGTCGAGGTCGGAGATCGCCATCAGGATCATCCATTGTGGCCCGGAGATGCCGAGCGTGCGGGCCCAGAACTGTCGAAGCTCCTCGAGATAGTTGTTGATCGAGGAGATCTCCCAGGTGAAGCACTTGATGATGTCCAGATGTCCGACGGAGCGATGACGCGCTCCGTCCTTCCTCGTCGCGGACACGGCTTCCCTCCTCATTTGATCCTTGTCACCGACGCTATCGGCACCCATTGTCGATGCAAGTCTGCTCTGTGGCAAAGTGCCAGAGCAAGGTAATTATGTCACGCATATTACACAGATGAGCTGATCAGCCTTGGCCGCGGCCGGTCGGTGTTGCGCCCGGGTCACAGCGCGGCCGTAATCATATAGCTTAGCTAATAAACTATTTTGATTAGCAAAGTGACGCATGCATATTCGCGTCCGACGGTTCAAGGGGATTCTTCGGCCGTCCCGTTGCAGGTGGTTCGCACAGGTTGCCCGCGCGAAGGCGCGCGCCTCCGAAGGCGAAAAGCGGCCGAGCGGTTTTCAAAAGGCGGGGGTCTGGAGGCTGATGGCCCGCCTCGCCATGAATGAGCAACTTGGAGGTTGAATATGAAATTGGTGAAGAGCCTTTTGCTCGGCTCAGCGGCGGGTCTGATCGCCGTGAGCGGAGCACAGGCAGCCGATCTCCCCGTGAAGGCCAAGGCGGTCGAATACGTGAAGATCTGCTCTCTGTACGGAGCCGGATTCTACTACATGCCGGGCACTGATACCTGCATCAAGTTCGGCGGCTACCTGCGTGCCGACGCGACGGTTGGCGCGGGCGACTATAACTTCCAGCAGGGCGCGAACCAGGGTTCGAACAACCGTCTGACCAACTACTGGTTCAGCCGCGCTCGTATGGACTTCACCGTCGACACCCGCACGGCGACCGAGTACGGCGTGGTGCGCACCTACGCGGACATGGTGTTCACCTGGACGAGCAACGCTGTGACCGGCAGCAACCCGTCGGCGCAAGGGGCCTCGGACGGTAGCGCCCAGCTTGGCCTCTACCATGCGTTCATCCAGTTCGCCGGCTTCACCTTCGGCCGCACGGTCTCGATCTTCGACGCTCCGTGGCAGAGCTATCCGGCTGGCGGTCCCGACACCATTCCGGGCGGTTCGAACAACGTCAACGGCATCAACCAGGTTGCCTATACGGCTGACTTCGGCCAGGGCATCACCGGTTCAGTGGCCTTGCAGGATATGACCACGGCGACAAACGGCCAGTCGAACCTCTGGAACGTCTCCTCGGGTACGGCCGCTCAGTTCGTGACGGGCGTCTACGGTGCCAACGATTGGGGTGGCACGCGTTCTCCTGACATCGTCGGTGCTGTTCGCGTCGACCAGGCCTGGGGTCTGGCCCAGATCTCGGTTGCCGCGCATGACATCCATTCCGCTTACTACGGCGCCACGGAAGTTACAGGTCACCCCGGTGACAAGTGGGGCTGGGCGGTGCAGGGTTCGTTGTCGATCAAGAACATCCCGACGGGACCTGGCGACAACATCAACCTGCAGGCTGTCTACACGGATGGTGCGAGCCGCTACAACTTCCAGAGCCTGTTCCCGCAGAGCTTCTTCATGTTCAGCGGCAGCGGCACCGGCGCGTATCAGAGCACCGCTTTCGCTGGCATTGCTGACGGCGTTTTCGGCACTGGCACCGGCATCGATACCGTCAAGACCTGGGGCTTCCGCGGTGGCTACACCCACAACTGGAACCCGAACTGGGCGAGCGCCATCTACGGTGGCTATGCTCAGCTGAAGTACGGCGACACGGGCAAGGCCCTGATCTGCACGAACTTCGCGGCGATCGCCGTGGCCGGTTCGACCTGTAACCCGGACTTCAACTTTGCGGTCATCGGTGTCAACACCGTGTGGACCCCGGTCAAGAACCTGGCGTTCACGGCTGACGTGAACTGGACGCATCTGGACCAGAAGTATTCCGGCGCCATCGTGAGCCCGGGCATTGCCGCTGCTGCCAAGCCGGCAGCCGTGTATGAGCTGAAGGACCAGAACTCGGTCAGCATGCTCCTGCGCGCCCAGCGCAACTTCTAAGATCGCTCTCTCGACCGATCAGAGAACCCCGACGGGCAACCGCCGGGGTTTTTTCTTGAGCGGTTTTCTTGGCCGTTTTTCTTGGCCGTTTTTCTTTGCAGATTTTGTTGGCTGCTTTATCGCCGGCCGGCTCTGGCGGAGCAGGCCTTACGCGAAACGAAGGAGTGCCATGCAATTCGTTCGCTCTCAAATTTATTTACTTAGTTGATTTACTCAGCTATATTCCTCCAGCCGATAAGTTGAACTGACGGCTCCTGGCTTCATGCTAGGCCTCCAAAACCTCCGGCAGTGCCCTGCCGGAGGTTTTTACTTTGTGGTGGCTGCGAGCAGCAGTCAGCTGCGCATGAGGCGCGCGCGTGAGTTCGGCCGATAGGCAAGCCGCGCGTGGCCCGCGCAATAAGACTGGCCGTCGGGCGAGGCGTTGCCGCAGAAACAGAAATCATCCGCGCCGGGTGTCGAGATCGGCCAGCGGCAGCGGTTCTCCGACAATTCGAGTAGCGAGCAGCGGTTGGCCTCGTCGATCGGTGCATGCGCGAGCGGCGTCTCGTCCTCGATCGCGGCGAGCATTTCATATTGCAGCCTGCGGAGGGTCCGCAGGGCCCGCGCGGTGCTCTTGTCCGCGTTCCGCTCCTCGCGCTTCGGACCGCGCGTGAGATTGAGGCGGCTGAGCTTGCCGATGACGGCATTGCGGCTGACGCCGATATCGGCGGCGATCTCGCGGCAGGACAGGCCGGCATGAAAATGACTTTTCAGAAGTTCGATGCGCTCACTGGTCCAGGTGGCGGCGGACGCTGGCGAAGTCGTTGAAGCGGCAGGCATGTTGTAACGGTCCCAGGTTGCAAATCGACCACGCCATCCGAAACCGTCCGCTTTGCGCGCTCCTTGAGCCTCATGTCCTGCCATTGTCGCGAATCGACAAGAGGCCGTCCTTGATGGCGAGACGGATGCCTTCTTCGATCAAGGTCCGTGCGACGCCGGGAACGCTGGTGCCATGGGTGCCCTGTCTCACCAGTTTTTCGAGATACGTGATGGTCGAGAGCGCCAAGGTTACGGGAATGCGGTCAGTCTCGGCTTTTTCGGTGGCCATGACACAAACGCTAGCCTCTTACGCGGGTACAGAAAAGTAACGTTTAAGACTCTATTTAGAAACGGGGAGGAGTCAAATCCGGATCGAACCGGTGCCTGAGGCCATTGGAATCGCTGAGGAA
>NZ_JBVUBB010000027.1:0-118217 GCF_055791185.1 Bradyrhizobium ingae | reverse complement strand
TCGCACACTGGAAACTCGGACTACGCGGCTCGTTGGCTTGATGGGAGCCCAGTGAGGGGAGACCCTCACGCTGGGATCTGAGAGAGGCCGGTGGTGAGATTCCGCCGGCCTACTCGCCCGCGAAAGAGAAGTGTCCCGGATGCCGACGCCGTTGCTGGCGCGGAAGGTAAAACGGGAGGGCGCGGTTTCGCGAGCGCCCTTTCCGATCCGGCGTGGTCGTAGACCCTGGCATGTATGGAAGCTCCTTGTACGGGAACCGGGAGATCTCCGGGTTGGCCATGACCTCTTTGGAGGACTTGGTCCGCAGCGAGAAGGCGAGGAGCCGTAGACGCTGATGCACGACACGGAGAAGTCTGACCCCGGCATAGTAGCCGTGAAGCTAACGAACAAAACCGGGCAACCGGTTGCGGAGTTGGTGGAGCCAAGGCCGGGGACCAAGGGAAACGCGGAACAGCAACGCATGCACCGAACACAGGGCCGGGTTCGCATGTCCCAGTCGTTGGACCGCGTACGGAAAGCCGCAAGGCTGAGGAAGAAGGACCGGTTCACCGCGCTCTTCCACCATATCAATGTCGATGCACTCCGGATGGCGTTCTACGCGCTCAGGCGCAAGGCCGCTCCTGGCGTGGACGGCATGACTTGGGAGAACTACGAGGCAGAACTCGAGCCCCGGCTCGCAGATCTGCACAAACGGGTTCAACGGGGAGCGTACCGCCCGCAACCGTCGCGCCGGACGTACATACCGAAAGCGGACGGAAAGCGGCGACCTTTGGCGATCGCCACCCTGGAGGACAAGATCGTCCAAGGGGCAACCGTCATGGTGCTCAATGCCATCTATGAAGGCGACTTCTGTGGCTTCTCCTATGGGTTTCGGCCCGGACGGGGACCGCATGATGCCTTGGATGCACTGTGCGTCGCGATCGACAAGCGGCGGGTGAACTGGATCATAGACGCCGACATCCAGAATTTCTTTGGGGCTGTCAGTCAATCATGGCTGGTACGTTTCCTGGAACATAGGATCGGCGACAGGCCCATCATCCGCCTAATCCGGAAGTGGTTGCAGGCGGGTATTCTCGAAGACGGGATCGTGACTGTTGATGACAGGGGAACGGGTCAAGGCTCGGCGATTTCGCCGCTCCTCGGCAACATCTACCTGCACTATGTTCTCGACCTGTGGGCTGAGCGCTGGCGACAGCGCGAGGCCAAGGGTGATATGATCATCGTGCGTTATGCGGATGATGTAATCGTCGGCTTCGAGCACGAGGGCGATAGTCGTCGCTTCCTCGATGCGCTGCGTGAGAGGCTTGAGGAGTTTATGCTGTCGCTCCATCCGGACAAGACACGCCTGATTGAGTTCGGCCGCTTCGCGGCGGTCGATCGCAAGCAGCGTGGGCTTAGCAAGCCGGAGACCTTCGCGTTCCTGGGGTTTACGTTTCTATGCGGCCGATCACGAAGTGGGCGCTTCCAACTTAAGCGGAAGACCCGCAGGGATCGGATGCAGGCGAAGCTGAGGGAGATCAAGGAGGAGCTGAGGCGACGACGGCATCAGCCCATTGCCGAACAAGGACAGTGGCTGCGGCAAGTCGTCGTGGGGCACACCGCTTACTTTGCAGTGCCCACCAATGGTTGGGCAATCACGTCTTTCCGACACCATGTGGTCGATCTCTGGCGGCGCACGCTTCGGCGGCGCAGCCAGCGGGATCAAACCACATGGATTCGGGTTGCTCGGATCGCTGATCATTGGCTCCCCAAACCACGCATCCTTCATCCATGGCCGGATAAGCGATTTGCCGTCACCCACCCGAGGTAGGAGCCGAGTGCGGGAATTCCGCTCGCTCGGATCTGTGCGGGGGGCGCCCGGCAACGGGCGTCCCTACCGCGAACACCTTCCCGCACGAGCGCTCGGACCTGAGCCATTGGCGCAAGCGGCTCGGCGACAAGCTGGAGCTGCTGCTGGCCGAGAGCCTGCGGGTGGCGAACGCGGCCGGCGCGTTACGCGGCCAGGACCTCAAGCGCGTCACGGTCGACACCACGGTGCAACCGAAGGCCATCACCTTTCCGACTGATGCCAAGCTCTTGCATGCGGCCATCAGGGGTCTCAACCGCCTGGCGAGACAGCACGGCGTCAGGCTGCGGCAATCCTATTCTCGCGTGGCCAAGGCAGCCGCGATGATGGCGGGTCGCTACGCTCATGCCAAACAATTCGGGCGGCATCAGCGGCAGTTGCGTATCCTGCGCAGCCGGCTGGGCCGGATCATCCGCGACATCCGTCGCAAGATCGAGGACCAGCCGGCACTGGAAGAGGCGTTCGCACTCCCCCTTGGCCGAGCCAGCCAGATCCGCTCGCAGCAGCAGCGCCAACGCGGCTGGAAGCTCTATTCTTTCCATGCCCCGGAGGTGGAGTGCATCGGCAAGGGCAAGGCCGCTGCACCTTACGAGTTAATGGCATGGACCACGCCCGCTCTCAGCGGCAACGTGGAGCCCGGCGAGGCAGCAGCAGGAGCGCAAGCCATGTCGAATACAAACATTGTCACAATCGGTATCGATCTCGGGAAGAACACATTCCATGTCGTTGGTCTCGATGCCAAGGGCGCAATCACGCTACGCAAGAAGCGGTCGAGAAATCAGCTTGACCAGTCGCTGGCCAATGTTCCGCGTTGTCTGATCGGAATGGAAGCGTGTGCAGGCGCACATCATCTGGGTCGCAAGCTCGAGAAATTAGGCCATCAAGTACGGCTGTTGCCGGCACAGTACGTCAAGCCATACCTCAAGGGTCACAAGAATGATTTTCGGGATGCTGAAGCGATCGCCGAGGCCGTTCAGCGGCCGACAATGCGGTTCGTCCCAGTGAAGTCGGCCGAACAACTCGATTTACAGGCACTCCACAGAGTTCGCAGTCGATTGGTGACGCAGAGAACGGCGGTCATCAATCAAATCCGAGGCTTTTTGCTTGAGCGAGGGCTACCAGTGCGGCAGGGAGCGGCAGCACTCCGATTGGCGCTCCCCCAAATCCTATCAACATCTTCGGAAAGCCTGTCACCTCGGGTGGTTCGGCTCATCCAGGACTTGGCCGAGGACTGGCGTTATCTCGACCGTCGCGTCGCGTTAGTCACCAAGGAGATCAACGAGATCGCGGAGCAAGATGCGCATTGTCGCCGCCTGATGAGTGCGCCAGGCGTCGGGCCGATCATCTCAAGCGCGATGATCGCCGCGATCGGAACTGGTGATGCGTTCCAGAAGGGCCGCGACTTTGCGGCATGGCTTGGTCTGGTACCGAAACAAATCTCGACCGGCGATCGAACCATTCTCGGTCGCATATCAAGACGCGGCAACCGTTATCTACGGACACTGTTCATTCAGGGAGCCAGAGCCGTACTGCTGCAGCGCCAAACCTGGGCCAGGCACGGCTTCGGAGCCTGGCTGGACGCAGCATCGAAGCGGCTCCACTCGAATGTATTGGTTGTTGCCTTGGCCGCAAAACTCGCGCGGATGGCCTGGAGCATGCTCGCAAAAGGCCGTGACTACGAAGCGAGTTTCCTGGGCCACGCTGCGTAGGACGTCCGACCCGGGAAGGGGAAGGAGGGAAGATCCACGATCCGATCGGGGAATAGATAGCGCACTATCCCGCCGAGGTTTGCGAGACGGAAAGGACGAATGGAGAAACGGTTCCACCGACACTTCTGAAGCCTGGTTCACGCCATGGCCCTCCTTGAGGCCGGCGAGTTATTGAGGACAGAAGTGAGCGGATATCCATAATGGCTCGGGGCGACAGCCTCACATCGAAGCCGGATAGATTGGCGCAAACCGCATCATCCCTTTGTTGATTCCTCTTGCAACGCGGGCGTGGTCCATAGATCGGTGTGAAGGCCTCCATCGTCACCAACAACCGCCAGGCCCCCGGCGGCCTGTTCGTGCTGCACGCCAGCGCGATGCCCGACAACCCGTACGACGGTCACACCTTGCGCGGCGTTATCGATCGCACCGAGACACTCACTGGCTGTCCGATCGAGCGGGCCTATGTCGACAAGGGGTACCGCGGCCACGACGCTCAAAATCCACGTCGCGTCTTCATCTCCGGCCAGAAACGCGGCGTCTTCGGCGTCATCAAGCGCGAGCTGCGCCGCCGCTCCGCCATCGAGCCCATCATCGGACACATGAAAGCAGAAGGTCATCTCGGCCGCTGTTACCTCAAAGGCCGTGCCGGCGATGCCGCCAACGTCATCCTCTCAGCCGTTGGCCACAACTTGCGCCGCATCCTCGCCTGGCTCAGGGAGTTCTTGCGCCTACTCCTATGGCGAACGCTCGCCTGTCCCGCAAAGCTCAATCCGGCTTCTTAACGAACGACTATTTATCGCTACGAGACTGGCACGGCCAACGTGATTGGCGCTGCGATTGGCCAACAGTCCCGGCCTAATCTTCGCTGAGCTGGTGTTGCTGTTGCTGTTGTGGCTTAGTCCTGAACGCTTTGCTCGGCTAGTCGTTACCCCAACCCGCACTTATAACCGAAGACCGTCGTTGCCGGACGTTGGAAGTCATCCCTCCCGTTCGGGAGGCATATTAGTCCTGACAACGCATGTTGATGGAGCCACCCCTCGAACTCGCAGACGTATTGGACCGGCGCGTCATTATATCACAGTTCCAATCGGCCATTTTCCGCGAGCGTCCGTAGCGATCTCGTGCACAGCCTTGCATGCAGCTTATCCAATCTCGCTAATCCCTCCTCAATCAAATTCGTCGAAAGGTAGCTAAAGCAAAGGCGTATATGTTGGCCACTTCGTGGGCCATAATGACGGCCGTGCACAAGGTGCACGTCGTGCTCGCAGCGCGCAGCCTCAATGAAAGCTTCAGCCTCAATTCCAGGGGCGAGCCGTACCCAAAACGAGAAACCGCCGCTTGGAAGGAGATAGTCTGGCTCGCAAAACCGGCTATCCTGCAGCAACGTGTTCAAGCTGTCGCGCTTGGCACGATAATGCTGGCGTAGTCGTACAATGTGCGTATCAAGTGCGTCGGACTGTAGCAACGACAAAACGATATTGCTGACAATAGGGCTGACCCCGCCGTCGCATTTGAGGCGTGCCAACCTCGTGATGACATGCGAGTCTGCAAGGACCCAACCCACTCGCAATCCCGGTCCAGCTAGCTTGGAGATGCTGTGGATATTTATGACGTTGCCGCCCGGCGGCAGCCAATCAGCTGCACCATTGTACGGTAACTCCGAATAGACGAGATCCTGTACCAAGGCCACGCCATGCTGGGCCAACATTGCTGAAACTCGGGCCATGTGGGTGCGCGATATCTGGCGCCCAGTCGGGTTATGAAATGCTGGCGACGTGTAGAAAAGTTTCACGCGGGCATTGCGGCGCAAGGTCGATTCAAGCTCGTTCAGATCGACGCCATCGGCGCTCATCCCAAGCTGGAGGATGGTTGCCCCCGCGATCGAAAAGATGCGCAGTGCACCCAGGTAAGACGGGTCCTCGGTCAGGACCATATCGCCCGGGTCGAGCCAGGTATCGCCGATCAGTTGCAGAGCCTGTGAAGCACCAGCGGTAAGGATAACCTCCTGATGCTGCACATTATAACGCTGTGCGAGCCTTGTTCGGAGCTTGGGCAAACCGACCGCATCCGTATATTGAAGCAGATCAGCGGTGGCGACGCCAGTATTTTGGCTTAATGCGTCCGGCCAGGCCAACTCTGAGAACATCGCCGGATCGGGGAGCCCATATCCGAAATTGATCGCGTGCTTCGCACTTGAATAGTTGAACGGCGCAAAGCCCTGAGCGAGGGAGCTGCGCGTCGAGACAGGCGAGTTCATGGCTTGCTCATTCATATCCTGCTATCTTACTTAGCTGGCGCCTGCGAAAACGCTCATTGTACGCTGCGATGAAATGCGTGGGTACCGCGGCGCTGAGGCGTGGGAAGTCTATCTTTGGTGGCAGGCCAGCTTTCGCTGCCAGCTTCCCGAAGGACGGCTGCCATGCTGCACCGAAGAAATGCCGGCCATATCGGATCGAAAGCTCGGGTACCACAGGGTACAGTAGGCTCAGGAACAGCGAGATCTCCATGGCATTCCACATGCCGCTGTTGTCACGCGCAAAATCGGCTACCTCGAAGTACCCATCGACGATATCAAGCGCATCCCAAAATCGGAGGTCCTCGATTGCATCCGCGTAACGCTGAGCCAGGATGCGCAAACGAGATCTCAGACGTCTGCTGTCCAATGTGCGTGCCTTGCTGGCATATTGGCGCAATGCATCTTCCCAGACCCGAAGGTGTGATGCAGCCGTGACCAGGCTCTCAACATTAAACTCGTTCTCGTCTCTGCCGAATGGCCGCGCAATTCGAGCGAGCGCGTACCTAAGTACATTGGGGTCCACCTCGCGCGCCACTTCGTCAGCCCAAAGCGCATGGTCGCGACTGGTCGAAAACTTTTCCCCCTCGAGCTTATAGAAATCCTGTATCGAGTGGTTTGCGGGAATTGGATAGCCACGCGCGAGCAGGGCGCCCGTCACACCTATCGTGTAGTAGAAGCGATTGTCCTGGCCCATGAAAAACACAAGCCGCGTGCTAGCGTCCTGCATGGTTGATTTGGCGTCCAGAAAATCATTGGCGCATTGCTCACGAATTCCAGTGTCGTAGCACCACAAACCTTCGAACCATGTGAGCAGCGTTTGGCCGAACAAAGCGTCAGGCTGCACTAACTCAACACCATGACTGAAGTGGCGCGACATCGGCAAAACATGCATATCGCTGGTGAGCCAATCGCGCGCCTTCTCCCGCACGGCCTCGGGCCATGCGCTTTGTCCAATGGCTGCGTCCAGCGCCTGGGCGAGGCGAGGCGTATCGAACACGGCCTGCTCAACGGGCCTTAGTACAAGATTGTGGCCGCAGGTGGTGTGCCGGGCATTGCATAATGTGTCGTGGCGAATTGCCAGACCACAGTTCTCACACAAGTTACTGTCGGTCGCTGAACCGCAGGCTGGACAATTTCCAACGGCCAGCGAGTCCGCGACAAATTCGTCGCAATGCTCGCAATAGAGTTGAACACCATTGCGGACTTCGACGTAACCAGCCTCTTGCAGCTCGCGGAAAATCGCGAGCGCGTTCTCCTTATGTATCTCGCTGGACGTGCGAACGAAAACATCGGGCGTGATGTGAACCGCACGCAGGCACTGCAGGATCTCGTCAATGTGCTTTTGCGCGACATCGCTAACGGGCTGCCCGAACTTTCGCGCCTTCACGAGCGTATATGTACCATGCTCATCCGCGCCCGTGATGTAGTGCGCGCGATGCCCGGCCATACGCTGAAAACGCACGAAGATGTTGGCGAGCAAGTATACGCCGCCGACGTGACCGAGATGCAATTTGCCGTTAGGGCAGGGGGGAGCCGGACATACGAAATAGGTGCGCATGTCAATCCCACCAGATGGAGAGGAATTTCAGAGTATTCTCCTGGCTGAGATTGCGGATGGCATGGGTCTGGTGCGGGGGCATGTAGAACAAAGTTACGTCCTTCACCGACCGGATCTGCCCGCCGGCCACGAACTCTCCCTCACCGGAAATCAGCACCCATAATTCGTGCTCGTGGTGCGCGTGCAGATCGACCGCGCCACCGGGGGTGACCTCAACGACCGAGGCACCGAACTCGGGGCTGAGATCATCCGGCAAATGCTCCAGCAAGCGACAAACCAGCACACCATATTCGGTTCGCATCAGGGAGCGATCGATCTGCTTCGTGTACACGTCGTCTTTCCTTAGGCGTTGCGATCACTCGCGATAAAAGATGCCGTTAGGCGTCTTTAGATCTTGGAGGTCAGCTACCTTGCCCTCCGGTGGGTTATAGGCACGCTTCATCCGATTGTATTCGGCACGATCAGGACCGGCAGTGGATGCCCGCTGGAACACCAAATAGAGCATGCGGCGAGAGCGATCGCTCTTGTTCGGGAGTGAGTAGTGGGGCGCGTAGTCGTCGAAAATGAACACGTCGCCGGCTTTCCAGGGCACCGGTTCCCATTCAAAGCCCTCGGCCACTTCCGGGTTGATGACACCGCCGGCATCCATGGGAAATACTCCCTCCTTGTGGCGCCCCGGAGTGAAGAACAGACCTCCATTGTCAGGAGCCGAATCGTCGATCGCAACGGCTGCAATGGCATGCACCATTCGATCCGGGAGCTTGTGGGGGATGTGATATATGTCCTGATGTGGGCGGTACCCGCCGCTATCGGGGTACTTGAAGATCAGCAGCTCCTTGAGCATCCGCGTGGCTTCATCGAGTAGCTTCTCTATCGCGGTGCAAATGCGACCGTCGGCCAGCAGCGTCTGGCGTAGCGCATCATGGTAGTCGAGGAAGTTCTCGACCTTTGAGATGATCTTGCGATCATCTGTGGTCTTCTCGAACCACATCATCCATTTATCGATGCTTACCTCCCAGCGCGCGACGTCCTCCACGAAACCAGAGATCCTGTCGCGCGTAGGTGCATCAAAGAAGCCTTCAAGCCGAAGATATCCATCCTGATGCCATTTCGCCTTTTGTGCGTCGGTCAGCATTTCGCGAGCTCCTTTCTCATGTTACAGAGAGCCAATTGTTGCCTTTGGGCGGAGTGCGATTGCGAGCACTCCATTAAAGGCGGTCGCACCCAATAGCGTGAGCAACATCGCATCGGGGCCAAATTCGCGGATCAACTGCCCCCCAAGGAACGGAAAGCCGAACAACCCGAGAAAATAGGCTAAGGTGAAGATCTGCGAGGTAACCGGGACGGAGAGCCCACGCTCGCCAGCGAGATTGACGGCCATTCCGTTAAGGATGGAATAGCAGAGCCCGTAGCCTGTGGCGAAGATTGCGGCGGCCAGGATATAGAGCAGATCGTCGCCTTCATTGACAATGAACAACGCCAATGAGGCGCCGGTCGCGATAAAGAGCGTGAGCGCAAGCCGGTGTACGGGCACTCGGTCCAGCGTATGGGCGACAGAAAAGCGAAGCGCCACGCTGGTAATGGTGAATACCAGGAAAAAGAGGTCGGGATTGAGGTCACGTGATGCTGCATAGGCACTCTGATAGGTCGATAGCCCCGAGAAGATGCAGGCCGCAACCGTGATCATGAGGATCGGTGCGGCCGTCGCGTGTCGAAGCAGGGCGAGCGTCGTGGTGAGGGTGATCTCGATGTGAGGCATCGGCACCGAGGGGATGCTCAACATGGCATTTCGTGCGACGCCTATGCAGATGGCCGCGACTGCGCAGGCCATGGCGAACAGCGCGTACATGATCGCCATTGACCCCGTGTAGTCTGCCAGAAAGTGGCCGAGCGGAGCCGCTAGGCCAAGCCCGGCCATCTGTGCGCCAGACAAGATCGTCAGATGTTGGATACGGGCTGTGGGGCGTAGATGGCGGATGATCTGCAGCGGCGACAGGATGAACAACCCAGACCATCCCACACCGACGAGCATGCCGCCTAAATACGCTATTCGCGTGTCGAACACTGCGGCGGCAAAGGCTGCCATGGCCAGCGCCATCACGACCGAGGCGGCAGCCATCGTCGGCAGAATGCCAATACGTTGAGCCAGGCGGCCTGCCAGGCAGCAACACACGATGGTCGCAACCATGCCACTTGAGATCATGGAGCCCGCGACATCGCGCTCCATACCGAGGGTTTCCACATATTCCGGCAGTACGAAGCTCGTGCCATAGGCTGCAGCGATGACACCAGATGCGAGCAAAAATGGTCCGAAGGCGCGGTAGGACAGTCTGCTAGCGAGGCGATCCGCAGCTCCAGGGGGCACATCGACAATACGCAAGATAGAGGACCGTGCCGCGTTCATGTGATCGCGCTCATGTTTTCTGCCGATGTCATTGCATCCGATAGGTCGTTCAGTTCTGCATCGTCTGGGCTCTCGTAACCACCCAGGAGTTGCCCAGATTGATCGAGGTAAAACGGCTGCCCGAGGAGGCTGTTGATAATGAGGCTGTTGCGGTACGCCACCAGCGACAGATTTGCGCTCTGCAATCCGTGCTGCAGACGGCTTTGATTCTGCAAATAGACCGGTCCTGGCATTTGCTGCATGAAGCTGACCGCGTAGTCCGGGCCGAGCACGGGCAGGTCGTCCTCCATGTGGGCGCTGCCTAGGAGCGACTGCAGAAAGCGGGGCGTGCGCGGTTGGAAGCCCGTCGCGAGCACGATGCGATCAACGACGATACTGTGAGGCTGCTGCCCGAAAAGACCGGTCAGATCGACCCGCCAGCGCTTGTCGAGAGGCGTGATGTGCTTCACGACGACACTGGAGAGTAACTGAAAGCTCTCAAGAAGCGCACCCTCCACGTCTCGTTCATACAAAATGTCGTAGAGGCGATTGCACAATTCGGCAGAAATGCCATCGCTGGTCAGCTTTTCGCGCTCTATGATGGCACGACGGTGCCGAAGCGGCAGGGTGTGAAAGCGCCGGCTGTAACCGGGCATATAGGCCTCGTTGACGAAACTGGTATCGTCCATCGCAAACAGGTTCGAGCGCGAAGTGACCCAGGTAATCCGGGGGGTATCGGGGCGAGTGAGCATGTGCTCGACAATCTCCGCGCCGCTTTGACCGCCTCCCACCACGAGCACATGCTCGTCCCTGCGTGGTGAGTCCCGGTCAAGATAGTCAGCCGCATGGTAGACAGTGTCGCAAATTAGAGGCTTAGCGCACCGGGGGATCTTTGGCTCGACGCCAACTGCGATCACCACGGCGCGCGCAAGGTATGTGGTTGTGCTCGTACTGACGCGATAGGCGTCCCTGAAGGGGGCGATGTCGACCACTTCCTCGTTGAAGCGGACCGTGCCGAGTTGACGGGCGACCCACTGGTAATAGTCAGTGAACTCCCGCCGAGAGGTCGAGGCGTTGCGTTTGTTGATGAAACTGTAGAGCCGCCCGTTTTGTGCGAGGTAATTCAGGAAAGAATAGGGACTGGTGGGGTTGACCAAGGTCACGCAATCCTTGAATGGCGACACTTGCAGGCGGCTGTTCGGCAGCGCTAGTCCCGGATGCCAGCAAAATGTGTCGCGCTTCTCCAGGAATAGTGCGCGTAGCGGGGTAGGTTCAATCAGCGCTGCCAGGCTGAGATTGAACGGACCGATCCCGACGCCAATGACATCCAGCGTATCCACGAAGCTCTCTCTCGTGCCTGTGTAAGGTCATCCCCGCTTGAGCAAGGCGGTCAGTTGCTGCGTATGGAAGCCTACAATCTGACACTGCGTGAGATACAAGTTGTTTTATGTCGCAGTGAACCGGATGCTTTGGAGTACGGCGCGTCTCCTCTCAGACCGAAAAGCGCGCTTATCCTGCGGAGCATTTTCATGGAAAGCGAAACGATGGAAAGACCGTGTAAAGCGCTGCCCGGATATAGGTTACGGTGGTGACCGGTCGTGTCCTAAGCGCGCGCCTCGGCTGTTGAAAGCGCGCTCTATGGGCGGCTGGCCGAACCAGATGGCCGAGAATGCGATACGATTTGCGATGTTGGGGATGCCGCCGCCTGATTGCGGCGGAGGCGTACGAGAGGAAAGCCCGCCGTCACGCTTGGAAATATTCTGCGAGCCGCAAAAAGTTTCTAAGCAGAGCCTCGCCCTGGTGGGTCAGTATTGATTCGGGATGGAACTGCACGCCGTAGGTAGGTTGATCGCGATGTGCAAGCGCCATGATCTCGCCCTCGTCCGAACGCGCCGTTACCATCAGATGCGACGCGTGTAACTGATCGATCTCCACAACGAGTGAATGGTAGCGCCCCACGCAAAGGGGCGAAGGAAGTCCTTCGAACAGCCCTCTGCCATCATGCGTAACGTATGAGGACCGACCGTGCATGGGGCGACGTGCACGTGCCACCGTTCCGCCGAAAACGCTGCCAATGCATTGATGCCCAAGGCAGATGCCCAAAATCGGGAGACGACCTGAAAGGTCGCGAACGACCGAGGTCGATAGTCCGGCTTCTATTGGAGTGCAGGGACCGGGGGAAATGACCACGGCGCGCGGCTTGAGAAGAACAATATCGTCGATGCAAATCGCGTCATTCCTGATCACTTCCGTTGCTTCACCGAGCCTACGGAAGTAGCGGGCAATGTTGAAGACGAAGGAGTCGTAGTTGTCGATGATGACAATCACGAATCACCAGAAGAATTGGCGCAAAATGCGTCAAACATTCGCTGTGCCTTGACGAGTGTCTCCTCGTATTCGGCCACTGGATCCGACATTGCTGTTATCCCGCCACCTGCGTGAAACACAGCGAAGCCGTCGTCAATGGTGACAGTGCGAATCGTAATATTCGTATCCATGTGGCCGCTGAACGCGATGAAGCCGATCGCTCCGCAATAGACCTCTCGTGCGACTCGCTCGATTTCCGCAATAATTTCCATCGATCGTACCTTCGGCGCCCCGGTAATGGAGCCGCCTGGAAAACACGCGCGAAGGAGGGTGACGGCGTCCTGGTCTCCTGCAAGCTCACCAGTTACGACCGACACGAGGTGGTGCACCGAGGCATAGGTTTCGAGATTGCACAGCGCAGGAACGTCGACCGAATGCGGAGTGCAAACACGTGAGAGATCATTCCGTAGGAGGTCGACGATCATGATGTTCTCGGCACGATCCTTGTCGGATGTGACCAGGATTTGAGCGCGACGCTGATCTTCCCTTGGATCAGTGGAGCGCGCGATCGTGCCTTTGATGGGGCGCGTTTCGACCTGTCGTCCGTCGAGTTTCAGGAATCGCTCCGGCGAGCTCGATGCAATGGTGAGATTGCCGTAATGTAGCAGCGCTGCGAACGGGGCGGGGTTCAGTGATCGCAGTTGGCAGTAGAAGGCAACAGGATCAAATGAGGTCGGCAAGCGCGCGCTAAAGCGCTGCGCAATGTTGGCTTGAAAGACGTCTCCAGCCAGAATCAGGTCAATAACACGCTGTACAGCCGCAATGTAGCCGGAGCGGCTGAAATTCGAGTGCCATGGTCCGACCGCGCCGTGGGCCTCATTTCGCGGCGAGGTTGAGTTGGCAAGGAGAGCTGCAAACTCGTCGGCTCGATGGCGTGCACGCGCGGCGCGGCGTGCGGGATCCTCTTCCGGCCAGCCTGTAGACACGATCCAGCATCTCTTCGCATGGTGATCGTAACTGACGACCACGTCATAAAAATGCAGATTGGATTGAGGCAAGCGGTGTCCGGAACTTGCTGGCACTGGCAATCGCTCCAGTGTCCTGTTTAGATCGTATCCAAAGAATCCGGCTGCTCCTCCCTGAAATGGCGGGAGATCCGGGTGATACTCTTGGGGATACTTTGCGAGCAGTGCGCGAAGGACTGCCCAGGGGTCGCCGTCAATGGCCTGTCCGTTCCAACTCGCCTGCCCGTCCGCGATTATGTAGGTGCCGAACGGGTCGCAGGTCAGATATGAGTAGCGCCCAAGGAGCTCGTGGCTTGCTGCGCTATCGAGAAATGTAAGATGAGGCCTCCGGGCGAGGCGCCGCATTGCCGTGACAGGGGCAATCCATTGCGTTTCGCAGACGTGCATCGGGCTATCAGTTGACCTGCGAGTGGCGCTTGCGCGCTTCCGGATATGACCTGCCAAAGGACCGCGGCCTTCGATCGGAAAATTGCAAGCTCGTGAGACCGATGGTCAGCTTAGCTTCAGCCGGCGGACACCGTGCGGCGAGTGATGAGCCGCACATCAGTCGATACACAGTAGTCTGCCGCGAACCGCAGCTCGCGCAGTGGCCGTACCCGCCTGATCGATTCTTGGTAGAGGTGATGCGCTTTGTAGGCTGCGAGTTCCGCCTCGTTCTCGAACTCACCATAGACAACAACATCGATGTCGTTGCCAAGCTGGTCGCTCTTACGGTTGCGAGCGACCTCGAGCCGGCGTGCATGCGGGATTTTCGTGAGAACCGATAGGCCTTCGATTATACGATCGATGTCGGCCTCATCTTTGGCACTGAACAAGACGATGTGACGAATCATGGGTAACTCTCGGAGTGCTATCAGAGATGGGGCGCATAACTAACCTGGGATCGAGCTCTCCGCAACGCTTCGCTGCTGCACCCCCGGTTGATGATAGATTGTGTGACTGTTGCACCTCGAAAGTCTGCAACTGAACTCCCAAGAGGCTCTGCCCGATCAGGACGTCGGAAGGGCCAGGCGTTCGATGGTTTGAATGTGACGCGCGAGCAGGTTACAGGCCTGATCAAAGTTGCGGCTTCGCAGGGCCTGCAAAATCAGGCGGTGATCTTGGTTGGACCGTGGACGCCAGCCGGCCGTCCGCGCCATCGCGAACACCAGCCGAGAATTTGCAAGCTGAAGTTCGTCAAGGCTTGCAAGCAGGCGCGGCATCGCACAGGGCGCTACCAGGGCGTAGTGAAAGGCCCGGTTGGCCATCTCAAACTCCTCAATCGTCTTGGCATTGTCTCCTTCAATCAGAGCAAGTTCAATGCGTGCCAGGTGGATCGATGAGAGCTTTGGAGCTGCATTGCGTAGCGCGACCACCTCGAGCGCCGCACGCATCTCGGCGATCTCTTTCACCGAATTGGTGTCGAGCGGAGCGACCCGCACGCCGCGGCGAGGTGCACTCACGACAAGATGTTGAGCCTCTAATTGTCGAAAAGCCTCTCGCACCGGGACGTGGCTCGAATTGAATTCCCGTGCGACATGATCCTGCCGGAGCGGCGAATCCGGCTGCAAAGCGCCGTTGATAATGCGCTCACCAATCGACTCTGCGATGCGTCCAGCAGTCGTCCTGTTCTCGCTCATCATAGATTATCTATCGGAAAAATGGGTGCGCCCCGATGGCACATCGATTAGCATCGATCCAATGTCGATGACGATAGATAATTTACATGATTATCTATGATTACGGGTTCAAGGACTATGGATCTTGCAGTTGGAGCTGACCGGAACAGAAGCTGCGAGCTCGCGCAGCTCGGCGAAAAATGGAAGCGTTGCGAGGCCGAAGCGCTCTATGGTCTGCCGTTCGCTGAGCTGATGTTTCGGGCGCAAAGCGTTCACCGCGATAACTTCGATCCAAATCACGTCGAAACGGCAAGTCTGCTCAGTATCAAGACGGGTGGCTGCCCGGAAGACTGCGGCTACTGCGCGCAGAGCGCACACTACGAGACGGGGGTGAAAGCGAGCCGCCTGATGGATCGCGCCGATGTGGTCGCCGCCGCGCAGCGTGCCAAGGAGGCTGGCGCAACCCGCTTCTGCATGGCTGCGGCCTGGCGCAGTCCGAAAGACCGTGATCTCGATCGGGTCTGCGAGATGGTCAGCGCCGTCAAAGATCTTGGCATGGAAACCTGCGTCACACTCGGCATGCTGACGCCGAAACAGGCAGGACAGCTTTCCGAGGCAGGGCTCGACTTCTACAATCACAATGTCGACACCTCGCCTGAGTTCTACGGCAGGATCATCACAACCCGCACGCTGCAGGACCGAATTGACACGCTTGAGCATGTGCGCGAGGCGGGCATCAAGATCTGCTGTGGCGGCATTGTCGGCATGGGCGAGCGCGTTGAGGACCGTCTCGACATGCTCGTCCTGCTCGCCAATCTCCGAAAGCCTCCGGAAAGCGTGCCGATCAATCTTTGGAACGAGGTCAAGGGGGTTCCAGTCAATGACAGCGCGGAGCGTCCGGATCCGATCGCGCTCGTACGTCTTGTCGCAACAGCCCGGATCATGATGCCGACGAGCGTCGTGCGGTTGTCCGCCGGACGGCATGACATGACCGACGAATTGCAAGCGCTGTGCTTTTTGGCCGGTGCAAATTCAATTTTTATCGGGGACGTGCTGTTGACCACCAAAAATCCGAAAGCCGATCACGACGCAAAGTTGCTGACCAGGCTCGGCATCACATCCGGACTTGCCTGAACAAAACACGGCGGCGAGCTGCAAACTCTTTGTGCTTAGGTGAGAAATGCAAGTTACCTTGATGAAAGGCAAAATTCACCGCGCCTCGGTGACCGAAGCCGATCTGCACTATGAAGGCTCTATTTCAGTCGATCGTACACTGCGGGAGGCGGCAGGGTTCCTGGTCAACGAGCGCGTCGAAATCTACAACATCGAAACCGGAGCGCGCTTCGCCACCTATGTGATCGAGGCGCCGCAGGGGTCGGGCATCATAGGCCTGAACGGTGCGGCTGCGCGACTAGCGCTGCCCGGAGACAAAATTATCATCGTTGCATATGCCTCCTTTGACGAGGCGGAAGCAAAAACATTCAGACCGCGCGTTGTGTTGGTTGATCGAGAAAATCGAATATCGCCGGTTTGATCGCCGAGCGGCCATTCGAAGCCGTTTTTCTGCGCGCATGGTGAGAACTTTGCGCGATTTCAATGCCCTCAGAGTGCAGAATGAATTCAATCCACGCGGGAAAAGCTGTCCGATATACCTCGGCGTTGAACGTCCTG
The DNA here is from genome assembly GCF_055791185.1 of Bradyrhizobium ingae. NCBI lineage: Bacteria > Pseudomonadati > Pseudomonadota > Alphaproteobacteria > Hyphomicrobiales > Nitrobacteraceae > Bradyrhizobium > Bradyrhizobium ingae. Next base: position 101,824 of record NZ_JBVUBB010000027.1, on the reverse strand, counting down.
AAAGAAGACCACCGGTTGCGTAGCCTCAATCCGCGTGCAGGAATCGATTTCACGTCGAACGACTATCTGGCGCTCGCGAGCGCGCCGCGCATGAAGAAGGCTGTGTTGGCAGCGATCGAGGCCGGCACACCGATCGGAGCCGGCGGGTCGCGGCTCCTGCGCGGCAATTGCGAGGAGCACGAAAGTCTGGAAGCTGAAGCTGCCAGGTTCTTTGGGGCCGAGACGGCGCTCTTCTTTGGCGGCGGCTATGTCGCAAATTTTGCAGTGCTGACGACGGTGCCGCAGAGGGGCGATCTACTCGTTCTCGATTCTCTGGTGCACGCGAGCATTCATGAAGGCGCGCGGGCCGGCCGCGCTGACTTTCGGATAAGCGCGCATAACGACCCGGAGTCGGTCGAAAGCACGATTCGCGACTGGCGGGCAAATGGCGGAGTGGGGCGAATCTGGATCGTCGCCGAAAGTCTCTACAGCATGGACGGCGATTTTGCGCCGCTCCAAGAGTTGGTTGCGCTCGCCGACCGGCATGATGCGTTCATCATGGTGGATGAGGCCCATGCCACGGGTGTTTACGGCGAGAAGGGACGGGGGCTGACCGCGCCTTACGAGGGCCGAGAAAATCTCCTGGTCGTTCATACTTGCGGCAAGGCGCTGGGCGCTGCGGGGGCGCTCGTTACTACCTCGGGCGTCCTGCGAGACTTCATGGTCAATCGGTGCCGTCCGTTCATCTTCGCCACCGCCCCCTCGCCTTTGACGGCCGTCGCCGTACGAGAGGCGATTCTGATCCTGCAGCAGGAACCCGAGCGTCAGCAGCGTCTCATCGACTTGGTCGCATTCACACATCGGCAGATGAAACAGCGCGGTTGGACAAGTCCTTCGGTCTCGCAGATCGTACCGTTCATCGTAGGCGATAACGCAGGTGCGATGCGGCTCGGCTCGGCGCTGCAGGCTCGCGGCTTCGACATCCGCGGTATTCGGCCGCCAACCGTGCCGGCGGGCACGGCCCGTTTGCGAGTTTCGCTAACGCTCAACGTCGGCGAGGATGACGTGCGCGCAATGCTCGATGCCTTGGCCGAGGAGAAAGAAGGTGTACTTCGATGAGTCCAAGGATCGTGGTGACGGGCACGGATACCGGAATCGGAAAGACGGTGTTTTCTGCGGGGCTCGCGAACCTTCTCGGCGCGAATTATTGGAAGCCGATTCAGGCCGGTCTCGATGGAGAGACCGACACCGAGACTGTCGCGCGGCTCGGCGGCTTGTCGGCCGACCGCATCTTGCCAGAGCGCTACCGCCTTCGAACACCAGCCTCGCCCCACTATTCCGCCGAGGTTGACGGAGTTCGCGTGGAGGCAGAGTCGCTCGATGTGCCAGATACCGGTGGGCGGCCATTGGTTATCGAGGGCGCGGGCGGGCTCATGGTGCCGCTGACCGGCGATACTCTTTACATTGATGTGTTCGAGCAATGGCGCCTTCCAGTCGTGCTTTGCGCGAGCACGAAGCTGGGCACCATCAATCACTCACTGCTGTCGATAGAGGCGCTCCGAAAGCGTGAGATCCCCATTCTCGGGATGGCCTTCATTGGCGAAAGAAATGCCGAGACTCAGACCGTCATCCGCGAGATGGGGCGGGTGCGTTGGCTGGGACGATTGCCATGGCTCTCGCCCCTCACCGCGGACACTCTGCAGGCTACATTCAAAACCTCTTTCCGGGCAGATAGTTTCAAGTTGTATGCCAAAGAATAAATCTCCGATCTGGCATCCGTTCACGCAACACGCCCTTCAAGACGAGATGACGCGGGTTGTTCGGGGCGAGGGTGCCTATCTCCACACTGCGGACGGTCGCCGTATCATCGATGCAATCTCATCCTGGTGGGTGGTGACGCATGGTCATTGTCATCCACATATCGTGCGCGCGATTCAGGAACAGGCAGCCAAGCTCAACCAGGTCATCTTTGCCGGGCATACCCACGATCCTGCAGAGCAAGTTGCGACACGACTCTTGAAGTGCGCGCCCCCTGGGCTTGAGCATGTCTTCTTTTCCGACAGCGGCTCGACCTGCGTGGAAGTCGCGCTAAAAATGGCACTCGGCTATTGGCATAATATCGGCAAGCAGCGAATACGCATTGTCGTGATGCAACATTCCTATCATGGCGACACGGTAGGCGGGATGTCAGTTGGTGCGCGGGGCGTGTTCAACGAGGCGTACGAGCCTTTGTTGTTTGACGTCACCTCAGTCCCGTTTCCCGCAACAGGTCGAGAGCAGGACACGCTCGACGCCCTTGAGTCTGCATGTCGAAACGAAATTCCGGCAGCCTTTATTGTGGAGCCTCTGATATTGGGGGCCGGCGGAATGCTGATGTATCCAGCCTGGGTGCTCAGAGAGATGAAACGGATCTGCGAGGCATCGGAGGTCCTGTTCATTGCCGACGAGGTCATGACGGGTTGGGGCCGCACTGGAACACTCTTCGCGTGTGAGCAGGCCAATGTCACACCGGATATCGTCTGTTATTCCAAGGGAATTACGGGCGGAGCGCTTCCCCTCGCGGTGACGCTCTGCCGCGCCGATATATTCGATGCCCACTATTCGAAGGATCGCACGCGCACGTTCTTTCATTCGAGCTCATATACCGCAAATCCCGTGGCCTGCGCGGCCGCAAGAGCCAACCTGGATCTTTGGCAAGATCCCGAAACCCGCCAACGCGTGGCGGCGATCGCCGCGATGCAAGAACAGGCAATTGAGCCATTCCGGGGCGATGCGCGCTTCGGAAACGTTCGTCAAACCGGCACCATTACAGCGCTCGATCTGAAGACGAACGATGCGGGCTATCTGGCGGACATCGGTCCGAAGCTTCACGCCTTCTTCAAGAATCGAAATCTGCTGCTACGGCCGCTCGGCAATACGATCTACGTGATGCCGCCTTACTGTGCGACAGCGGCGGATCTTGATGAAATCTATGCGGGCATCTGGGATGCCGCCGATGCGCTGGCTGAAAGGAACGCTCTGCGGGCATAGGCACTCGAGCGCCAACTTCTTCTTATTATTCCGACCGATGGGGCGAGTATCGCGCTTACCCGATCCTGAGTCCGCGGTGGGCTTTGACGAAGGAGCCGGTAGATGTTCGTCACGCTCGCAAGATTGAAAGGGGCGTCTGACTTATGGACAGCTCTCGTTTGTCCGTGGGGCGCGGCAACCGCCGCCCGGAAGCTAGTTGAGATCGCCGCTGGCATTGAGCCGGTTCAGCAGGGCGCGATCTACACCACACTGATGAACCCGCCGTTTCACTGGTCAGGCGGGTCTCCCGAGTGTCGAAGGGGGGCTGACTGTAAATCAGGCTTCGCAGGTTCGAGTCCTGCCTCCCCCACCATTGATTCCATGTTAAAATCTGGCGTTTCGGTTCGCTGTAGCGCCTCACTTCCGCCATCCGGGTAGCAGACAGGGTAACGGATTCCGTCCGACTTTTAGCTCCTGGCCAGCTGTTTTCGTAACGCAGAAAGAAACTCCTTCCGCCCCTCTCAAGGATGAAACAGGGGCTCGATTCCCCTAGGGAGCGCCAGCGGCCTCAGAAGCGCTGAGATTTCAAAAACATCGTGCAAATCAACATCTTGCTGCTCTTGACTGGTAGCAATTGTTGGTAGTTTTTGATGCGCACGATGCCTTATCTCATAACGAACAGTGCAGGTGTCTGGTGCGTCCAAAGGAAGGTGCCAGAGAAGCTGCAACGCGCCGTAGCCCGTGTGCTCGGCAGCAACAAACCAACACAGAAGTTCCTCAAGAAATCGCTTGGGACGAAGGACCGTCGCGAGGCCAATCGCAGGGCAACACACGCCCTTGTCGATCTGGAGCGCACTATGCGCGCGGCCGAAGCGCTTGCGAAGCAAGGTTCAGAGCAGCCCAAGGCCATCCTCCGCACCACTCTGAGGCACCTCGACAATGCGCGCGTTCCGAGCGATGGTCACGCCGTTCAATTTAGGGATTCGGATGACTGGCCGATTGAGCGCCTTTATTGCGTCGGAAATCGCTTTAACTGTTTCGGACGGAAAGATGGTTTGCGCCAGAGCGGGAAACCGAGCCGTACTGCGTGATGAGCACAAAGGCTATAGGCTCGGCAAACACCTTTCAGGACAGCTGCCTTACCACTATCGCCCAACTAAGGGGATTGCGGATGATTTCACTTCCGAGAATTCCGCTCTGGAAGCCATTTTAGACCTGGCCGCGACCGCGCCCACATCAACGACATTCCGAAACAGCCATTGCGGCGAAATTCTTGCGGCGCATTTTGTCGAGAGCCAACTCAAGTACCGGCGTCTCTACAGCAAGCTCACGCTGACAACGTCTCAGAATACTAATGTTCATAAGATGGACGGCTTGTTTGTGAAGACAACTCAGCCTCAGTTCGAATATCTGTTCGTGGAAGCAAAGACGAGCATACTTCCAACAGAGAAAACGCCGACGAAAAAGCACAAATCTGGAATACTGAGCCAGATGCTCACGTCGTTGAATGCATATGCTGCAGACGATCCGCGGTTCGAATTTGCGCGTATCAGAGACAATCTCACCGCAAACTTTTCCGAAGCTGACCAAAAGCAGATACGATCAGATCTTACTCCGCCGGGACCATCAAATCTCAAGCTGCTGGGCGTAAGCGTCACCAACGCGTCGACGATGAACCCGGACGATGACGACTTTATTCTTACGGCGTCATGCGCAGCGCACTTCGACTACTACGCGCTTGTCGTCAGCGACCTCGCCTCGCTCGCGGCCGAGAGCTATGGTTACTGGGATGCGGTAAAGGCGGCGCTCGCCTGATGTTCAGCGCAACAGAATTAACGAACTGTCTCAATCAACACTGGTTTCAGGATGGGTACCGTCAACTCGAGCGCAATCTACTGCTGGTTCGACTAGGATTGAGCAGTGAGCCTTTGACCACCCAACAGCGCGCCAACCTAAAGCGCTTTTCACAAGCCGTTATTGGTAGCGCCCCCGCCTGGGATAACCCGAGAGTGGGACCGGCGCGCCGCTTGTGCCAACTGGCTGCGGATATCGAAGCTTCGCTGTCTATTTCTGAGGGAAGCGACCACCAACAGTCTCACGCTGCTCTCTTTAAGGCGATTGTGTTGTATGACCTTGCCGGTCTTCCAGGAGCGAGCGCCTCCCTTGTGTCCCGTAATGGTTTTGACCCGCGCGTTCGTGAGTTCTTTAATCGTTCCCCTGAATCTCTTTGGGGCACGACGGCGCAGAACTCCGAAGCCGCTCTCGCACGCCTCCGTGCAGAGCCGAAACTTACGGGAGCTGAAGAAACGATTTTCGAGCAAGCGATAGGTGACTTGGTTCAAGAGGCTGCTCTTCGACTACAGCAACGCAACGACAAGAGCCTATCTGAATACTTCGAAGTCTTGATGCACGTAGCGGGGCACTATTCAGTCGGACTTTCGGGAGACGATCTGCAGGCTATCTCACGGCTGATAAAATTGCGGGAGGCAAACAGCTCGCTAACATTGGTACCGACGCTATCGCCCCTTGATCCGGCCGGCTTGCGCACGATCGGGCTTCCACTGGAGCTTTGGCCAGCTCAAGTTCGTGCGCTAAAAGAGGGTCTTTTAGATCAAAGATTTTCAAGTTTTGGCTTTGCTGCGCCAACCGGCACCGGAAAGACAGCTCTCACAAGGCTGCTTATAGCAGACGCATTCGCAAAAAATCCCCAAAGGAAGGTGCTTTACGTCTGTCCGAGTCGTGCGCTCGTTCATCAAGTTGGAGATGATCTTCAGGCGGCACTTGTAGGTCTCGGTCTAACGGTCCTGAAAGCCGGCGCCCACCTCGTAGCGCACGACCGAATTCCAATTTCGTCAGACGATGCGGATGTTATCGTATTTACGCCGGAACGAGCAGATTTGCTGCTTCGGATTGATCCGGTATTTCTTAAACGCGTTTGCCTAGTCATAGTTGATGAAGCCCATCACATCGAGCAGGGGCCGCGTGGAGTCCTCCTAGAATTTTATCTTTGGCGACTTAGAAAGATGATCTCCGACGATGCGAGAATTGTTCAACTGTCGGCTGTAGCTCCGAATATCGAAGATCTGACGGACTGGATTTCGCTAAGAGGAACCTCGCATTCGGTAATGCTTGATTGGCGCACTAGCAAGCTCAGAGTGGGTGTTCTGGAGAGGACTACAACCGGTGCCGCAGTTCTGAATTTTAGCGGAGCTCCCTATCGGTTATTGTCCGACGGGACTTTGCCACAACATCCGCGGCGTGGGTTGGCGGTATTAGCAAATCACTTGGCGAAGAGCGGGATTGTCCTTGTGCTTTGCTCAAGCCCAGCCGCTGCAGAAGAGGTTGCGGGTTATGTTGCGGAGCTGCGAAGCGAAACCCAAGAACTTGAAGATGAAATATCCGAGCGGTTAGATGCTTGGATAGAACGAGAGCTTTATCCTGAATCGGAGTTGCGGGCGCTTTATCGAAAGCGGGTTGTCTTCCATCATGCGCAAATGCCGCCGAGAGTGCGTCAGGGGCTTGAGGAAGCCATACGCTCTCGCAAGGTTGACGTCATATGTGCAACAACCACATTGGCGGAGGGGGTTAACTTTCCATTCTCGACCGTGGTCGTCGAGACGCTCGTTTCTAAAAAATTCGAGCTTACGCCGCGATCCTTATGGAATATTGCGGGTCGTGCCGGCCGGTTCGGCGTGGACTCTGAAGGGCATTGTATTCTTTTCCGACCGAGCCTTTGGACAGACAATCTCAGTGAATATCGGCTCGACGACTATATGAAGGTCGCTTTGGTCGACATTCCGCCCGTGCGCTCTGCGCTTGCGTTTGGAATTGAACGCCTAGATCGTCTTGTGGAGCAAGGCAAAATAGATTTGCTCTCCCTCGAAGATGTTTCGCTGGCGGCAATCAAAATCGACAACAAGGCATCTGAAGAAGCAAGGTCGATCCGGGCCTTAATCAACATCGTGAGGGTAGGTTACGCGCACGCAAATTCTAGTGGCTTGATTTCGTTGAACAGGGACGAAGCCCCCGAGTTCGTAAATGAGTTGTTGGCCTCGCGTCAAATGCCAGAGGCAACCGTAAAATTTGCCACGGAGTTAGGTAAGCAGCAGCGCCGCGTTGTATCCCGGGCGACTGCAGGTGATCCAGATTTTGTGGAAATCGCCGCCCGAGTGGGTTGGTCGTTGGAAGCCCAGCAGATTCTCCATGGTTGGCTGAAGACAAGGGAAAACTGGCAGCTTGAACAGTTCGGTAACGTTGTCACCGCTGGGTACGTTAGGAATTTCGAGCGATTGGGCTACTTGATCGGGCCGGTAGCCAAGCATCTGATAGCGTTTGAGGGGGCTGCGCTTGGAGGTGCGATAGCGTTCCTAGCAGAAAAATGGATTCGCGGAATACCATTGGCAAGCTTTCAGGCCGACAGGGGGGCGTCATTCGGCCGAATGGTCAACAATGTTTATGGGCGAATGCAATATTTGCTGCCATGGGGACTCTTTGGAATGCATGAATTGCTCCAGTACGAGGCAAAGCTGCGTTCTATCCCAGTTGGTGATGGTTTGAACGCACTGTCGGTGCTTGCTGCGGAAGGGGTCTCAAATTTCGATGCCCTTAAACTGGTTCTCGACCTGGGCATCGAGCGCGTCGACGCAACGCGACTTGCGGAGCGCTATAAGCGCGAGCGCGTGTCCGCCGACATTTCAGCTTGGTTCGTTGCTAAAGATTGGTCCGAGATAGAGCGAACAGTTAGGGGAGGGGACGTAAGGAGAGTTGATCCCTCTCTGAGGGTGCTCCATCGGCGTCTCCGGGAGAGCGCGCCACAAGGATTGTAAATTCCGTCGAACGTCTTAGAAATTACTTGAGAAGGAATTCTTCAGTCTCGCGGAAGCGTTGCTCTTCCATCGCCGTGGACTTGGATAGGGACAAGCGCAGGCTAGGCGTTCTCGTTGATTGACGGGGGGCTAGGCTGGACGTTTGGTGCGCGGGAAAGTGGGCCCATAGTATTTTTGTCCCCATTCGTTGACGGCATTCAAGAAATGTTGGCGCGTCAGATCAAGTTTGAGGTCAAGACCTTGGTAGTCGGACAGCAATACGACCGCGGCATGCCCGAAGCGCTTGGCCATCTCTTCCAGCCAAGCTTGGAGTTTGGCTTCGTCGAGAAACGGTCCCAGCACCCCGAGGCCACCTTGGCTAGTCATGTGAAAACCGCGATATGTCGCGTGTGACGCATTCTCCGAGATAAGGTCATATGCAAATTTGCGCGCGTTTTCGACATACCCATCGCGTTTATCAAGCGCCTCGCGAATCTTCTTTGGACTGAACTCCGTCAGTCGCTGCTTCCTGGTCGCAGTCTTCCACACGGCAATTTGGTCCGGCCTACTGCGTAGGTAATCCACCAAGAAGTAGGTTTCCAAAATGTCGCGCACATGCACGAACGCCTTTTGGTAATAGCCAGAGAGCGCCAGTTTCAGAGACACCGCGGCCGCGTTGAAGAGACGAATGCCCAAAAGTTGAATCGTCAGTTCTTCGTCGCCATTTCCAATATGTTCTTGCGTGAATGCGTAAATCACATTCATCGCCTCTCGGACCAAATTTAGATGGTCGGTTAGGTCAGGCCGTGCAGCGATCAACGTTAGGCCTTGCGCGCGCAAAGACTCCTCGTGAGCATGAAGTGATTCAAGGTTGTCGCATGGAGCTTGGTCGGTCACGGCTAGTTATCCGCCATTCACCATTCGATTTAGCCGCTCGAGCGCGGCGTTAAGCGCGCCGATGTCTCTGCAAGCTTCGTCAGCCGCCCTGGCTATATCAAACCCGCATTGATCATCCCCCGGATGCTTCTCATGTGCCTTATGCATTTCAACAATTCTCTCGATGTTCTCCCTAATCGCGAATTTTCCCTGCGGGCTGTTCATCACTCGATCTATCTGTTTTGCGATTGGCGCTCCCGACAGCTTGTCTCGCGCGCTTCTCAGCCGTTTCATCGCTTCGGTGACCCGCTCGTCTGACTCTTTGAAATTGTCTTCAAGTTGTTTGAATGTGGCGGCCGTTGCGTTGCCCGAGGCAATTTCTCTCAATTGGCGAAACATTCCATCATCCCAAAACATGAGTGATCCGGCATCCTTTGCCGCCCTCCGTTCATCTCTGTGGAGCCAGATTTCCAGAAGCGGGAAAATCAATTCCTTTATCAATGTTTGCTGAGAGTCCGACACATTTCTCTCCATGATTTGCAGAAAGAAATACTCTATCTCAGAATGTGCGCAAGGAATAGCGGCTGGCGCGTGGCGGAGGAGATAACCGATGACGAAGATTGATCCGTTTTCACTGGCAGCGGTCCCGATCGATGTGTGTGCCAACGGCATGGTGCTTGGCAACGCCACAGGCTTCGTTTGGAAAGAGGCCGCACAACACTACCTAATCACAAATTGGCATGTCGTCACGGGCCGCAATGCGCAAACTAATGCTCTCGAAGCGAAGGTTCAGCCCGACATGCTTCGCTTGCTGTTCAATACGCGGATCACGAACTTTGGGAAGCAGCAGTACGATATCAAAATCCGCGATGAGAATAACGACCCAATTTGGTACGCGCACCCTGTTCGCAAGCGCGGGTCTGATGTCGCAGCGATTCCGTTGCCGATCCGAGAAAATGATCCAATCGTCAATATGTATCCTATCAACCTCTTGAAATCCGAAGCTGACCTTGCGGTCAGAATTGGAATGGACGTATTCATTCTGGGATACCCGTTCGGTTCGCCGCCTCCGGGCTTTCCCGTGTGGAAGAGAGGAAGCATCGCCTCCGAACCAGACCTAACTAGATTGGGCGCTGGCTATATGCTTGTTGACACTGCCTCGCGCCCGGGAATGTCCGGAGCGCCGGTCATCCGTCGGAGTTGGGCTTCTCACCTACTGGAGAACGAGGCCATTTCGGCTGACAGTACCCCACAGAGTAAATTCATCGGTATCTACTCGGGTCGACGACACACGTCTGACCAAACGGACGCTCAGCTCGGGATGGTCTGGCCCGTTGAAGATATTCAAGAAGTGGTGTGGGCCAAGAAGTTAGATGAATGAGCGTGACAGTGGTCAACGAGCCGGATGAGGATGCTTGCTCGTGGTCGCACTAGATGGTAGCAATCTCGCCGCAGTCGAGTCGATTTTCGCTTGTTTTTCAGTGCCTTCTCAAGTCTCCCGTCGTCTCCCCTAGGGAGAGCCAGCGTTCTCAAGTAGTTAGCTGGAGTTTCGCGCTGTCGAGTCGGCGCTTCTCCAACTTTTCTCCAACTCGCTAAAAGCGATCTGAGAACGCTGTTGTGTTCCTGGAGCGGCGTGTTCGCAGCTCTGTTTCGCCAACGACTTACCCCCGCCACCACCTCCGAGATGGCCGTCCCGATCTCACTGAAGCGCGTCAGTCGCTCGCCGACTTTTTCGTCCATGTAAAGCCGTCGGTTCTTGCGCTCCAGCTCTCGGCACTGCTGTTCGTGCGGCCCGGCGAAGTGCGACAGTGCGACTGGCGCGCTGGAAGGAGATCGATTTCGAGAAGGCCATCATCTGGGTCGTGCCGGCGGCGACCATGAAGATGAAGGGGCCGCATCGTGTGCCATTGTCGCGCCAGGCGATCGTGATCCTTCACGAGCTGCACGGCATGACCGGGCAGGGCGAGTTCGTATTCCCGGCCGTTGACTCGGTCCGCCGCTGCATGAGCAACAACACTCTCAATGCTGCGCTGCGCCGGCTCGGCTACTCCAAGGAAGAGGTCAGCGTCTCAGGTTTCCGGGCGACGGCCTCAACCTTGCTGAACCAAATGGGACGGTGGAATCCGGATGCGATCGAGCGGCAACTGGCACATATGAAGAGAATGACGTGCGCCGAGCTACACGCAAGCTGCGGAGTTCTGGAACGAGCGGATCGAGATGATGCAAGAATGGGCCGACTACCTCGATCAGCTTCGACATTGATCGTCGGCCGATCAAGGCATCCGGCCGTTTGTCCGCGCTCGAGGCTGATGCGGAGGGCGATCCCTAATCTTGAGTGGCGCCGTCGAACTTCGCGGCAGCGCGATTGGGATGCGGCGAAAATAGCTAATCGCGCCGTTAGGATCGAATGATCGCCACGCTAGCCACTGTGATATTCAGCCATTAATTCAGCCTGCTCAATGACCAGCAGCGTAGCTGCCTCCTGCGCATCTGGGGGATAACCATATTTCGTGAGCAAGCGTCTGACAGTCCTTCGCATATCCGCGCGAACTGCATCCCGTTGAGTCCAGTCCAGCGTTGCTTTGCGCTTGATGCTCTCGGCCAATTCTCGCGCAATCAAGCGAAGAGTGTCATCCTTCAAAACTTCGCGAGCAGATTTATTGTCGCCTAGCGCTTGGTAGAATGCGACTTCTTGGTCACTGAGTCCTGTTTCATGTCCTTTCTCAATTGCCGTTGTGATCGTCTCGGCGAGCCAAATGAGCTCTTCGATAACTTGTGCCGTTGAAATTGCCCGATTTGAATATCGCGACAGCACTGCCTCGAGCGACTCGCGGAACGACCGCGATTGCACGATATTGATGCGCTCCCGGCTTTTGATCTGGTCGTTCAGCAACTTTTTTAGTGTCTCAAGCGCCAAATTCTTCTGCGGCAAAGCAGCAAGCCGATCGAGAAACTCGTCTGAGAGAATGCCGACATTAGCTTCTGGCAAACCCGCGACTTCAAACAAATCGATGATGCCGTCAGCTCGGACTGCGCCTGAGATTACTTGACGCACAGCCGACGCACCCCCGCTGCCCTTCGTATTCAATCCGTCATCCAGCCGCTTGCGAATGGACGCGCGTACATTCTGGTAAAACGACAGAGGTTCACGGACGGCGCTGGTCTCGGGGCGGGGAACGGCCAAAGCAAAGGCTTTGGAGAGAAGTGCCACCATGTTCATGAAGCGCTTCTTGCCATTCTCTTGTCCAAGCACATAGTTTGCGCCTTCAATGACTGCCCGTAGCTGATCTGCGTCGGAACCACCCAAGAGCGCGCCATAGTCGAAACGGTTGAAGAAGGTCGCAAGCTCCTCAGCGTGCCGCAGCATGACCGGCACGGCTTCTTGTTGGATGCGTTCGACCGGCTTTCCTTCACCGCCAGCCTGAGTATAGGTTTGGATGGCGTCGCGGAGCTGATCAGCGATTCCCAAGTAATCGACGACAACCCCACCCGGCTTGTCACCAAATACCCTATTCACCCGCGCGATAGCCTGCATCAGATTATGCCCTGCGAGCGGCTTGTCGAGATACATGGTGTGCAAAGGTGGGCAATCAAAGCCCGTGAGCCACATATCGCAGACGATAACGAGCCTTAGCGGGTCCGCGTTGTCCTTCAACCGGCCGGCGAGCTTTTCGCGGCGCGCTTTAGTCCGGCCATGTTTCTTTGTCCGTTCACTACGTGTGGCATAAGCTTGCTCGCTCTCTCCAGGGCGCTTCTTGCCAATATTTGCGTCCATCACAGTTTTGATGGAGCCGCGCTCGTCTTCCTCGGCGTGCCAGCCGGGGCGAAGAGCGATGATCTGGTCATAGAGGTCCATGCATATATCGCGGCTCATGCAAACGATCATCGCCTTGCCGTCGATGACTTCAGACCGGCCCTCGAAGTGCGTTACGATCTGGCGTGCCAGCGTCTCCAAACGGTCTTTCGCGCCCGCCAGCTCTTCGAGTGGGACTTCAATGTCATCGTCCCTGGAGCCAAGCTCATCGGCTTCAGCGGCTTCGGCGATCATCCGCTCCGCCTCCGATATTCCCGCTTCGTCGGGCAAGAGCTTGATGAGTTGCATCTCGTAGAAGATCGGGACGGTCGCGTTGTCGTCGATGGCCTGCTTTATGTCATAGATATCGACATCTTCGCCGAACACGCCTCGCGTGGACCGATCGTCGCCCTCGACCGGTGTACCGGTGAAGCCGACGAAGGTCGCATTAGGTAAATTTTCCCGCATCCAGCGGGCGCCGCCCTTCAAAAAGCCGTACTGGCTCCTGTGGGCCTCATCTGCGAGAACGACGATGTTTGGCCGCTCGCTCACCGGCTCAGCGCGCGCTTCAAATTTTTGGATAGTGGTGAAGATGACCCCACCTGAGGCGCGGTTCAGCTTGGCTGCAAGGTCTTCACGGCTTTCCGCTTGCTCGGGAACCTGACGAAGCAGTGCGCGCCCGTCCGCAAACGTACCAAACAGTTGGCCATCAAGATCGTTTCGGTCCGTAACGACCACGATTGTCGGGTTTTGAAGTCGCTCATCGGCAATGAGGGCGCCTGAGAGCATCAGCATAGTCAGGCTCTTGCCGGAACCCTGCGTATGCCAGACGACGCCGCCGCGACCATCTCCGTCAGGCTTCAAGGCAATCTTCACGCATTCGCGCCCTTTTCTGACAGCGCGGAACTGGTGATAGCCTCCGATCTTCTTGGCGATGCGCCCTGAGCGTTCGTCCTCCTCGAAGACAATACAGTGCGTGAGATAATCCATCAGGGCATCAGGACGGAACAGCCCGGTAATGACATTCTCTAGCGTCGGCTCGCCGGGGAAGCGACCATCCTTGACCGAGCGCCAAGGGGTAAACCTGTCCTGATCAGCGGTGAGTGAGCCAACGCGCGACTGGTCGCCATCGCTAATGACAATAACTTCGCAAAATGCAAACAGCCCCGGGATGGTCCCTTTATAGTCTTGAATCTGATCGTAAGCCGTCCAGAGCGTCGCTTCTTCGTTGGCTGGGTCTTTCAGCTCAAGGACAGCAACAGGCAATCCGTTCAAAAAGACGACGAGATCAGGCCTTCGGGTGGCTTCGCCGTTCTTGATCGTAAGTTGTCGGACAACCAGAAGGTCGTTCGCCGAGACACTATGAGCGTCCAGAAGCTTTGCTTTGTCGCCGCGCGTCTCGCCATCATGTGTACGATACTCGACGGGCACGCCGTCCGTCAGGAGCGTGTGGAACCAACGATTGTTCTGCTCTAGCGTTGGGCCTGGCGGTCTTGAGACTGTGGTCACGGCCTGGACGATGGCCTCTTCGGGCATATTCGGATTGAGTCTGCGCAGTGCCGCCTTGAGGCGCGGGAGCAGCACCACGTCCTCGTAGCGGTCACGCAGGGCGGAATCCGCGCCGGGCGAAATATCTGCGCCGCGCGCCGTGTGATAGCCAAGAGCCTCAAACCAGCCGAGGGCAGCCTGTTCGACGATTTTCTCATTCATGTCTCGCCCCCTGGCACCTGACCACCTTCGACCCGTGCCGCCTCCTGCTCCAGCCTGTAAGCGACCAGCGCCGTTCGGTATGCATTGATGTCCGTTCTGAACAGCGCTTCGCTTGCGACGAGCGGCGTTTCGAGCACGAGAAACGGCCCGAAATCGTTGTCGATCCACTCGTCAAAATCCTTTTGATCGCCATACCGCAACCGGGCTAGCGGCGCTTTCGCAGAGCCATTCAGATGCGTCTTGAAAAGCAAACCGACAACCGCATCCGTTGCCCGCGCAAGGATCTCCGCATAGCGAGCATCGAGCATGGGGGCGTAGGCGTCCGACCCGTGCGCCGCCGCGCCGTACGCATTTCGTATTTGTACAACGCCATCAATGATGCTGTTAACGCCCCGGACCAACTTTTCTGCACCTTGTCTGAGGTCCGCGTCCGCATGCCCGTCATCATGCACGCCGAGATGCAAAAACTTCGTGGTTTCTGCTATAAGCTTCGGCGCTTCCCATCCGTCGTCGAGCGTTTGCCCACGATCAATCAGGATTGTCTTGCAGGTCGTCTCGATCAGCGTGCGGCAGAATGAGACTGCAATGCCGGGCTTGTCGGGCAGCGCTTCCTCGAGCGCCTCAACCTGTTGCCGGATGACAAGGGACTCCGGGTGGCTCTCCATTAGCTCCCTGCAAGCGACCAAGCGGAACGAGTAAGCCTCATCCGCCATGGCTTACCGCCTCGAGGCCAAGGGCCCCCAACCTCGGCGCTTCCAGCTCGCCGGAAATCAGCTTGGGGAGAAGGGTATCTCTGATCGAAGTTAGCGTTTCAATTTCGCGAAGGTTGGTCACCTTGCGTGCAATCAACGGAAAAACCAATGAAGCAAATGCGTTCTGGGATTTCCAATCTGGAACTATGATCGGCAAATCACCAAGCTTCTGCCGACTAAGCTCAGTCTGGCCAGTGCTGCCATGACCTAGACGTTCGATTTCCCGCTCTCTATTTGTGAGATCAAATCCCAAAACCAAGGGCGCAATCTTCTCGGAGTCAGGTTTGACGAGGGAGACGTGGCTATCAGCCGTAGCGACCTCGGGCAGTTCATAGACTTGCGCCACACGCCCGAGCGTTCCAACTCCAGTTGAGTTCACTAAGACGTCGTATTGCTCAACTGTCTTCTCCTTTGGTGGCTTTGTATTGTGATCGTGCCGTCGCGCGAGGGTGAAATCGACCTCCCAATTTCGAATACACCTCTGATTCAGAACTGCTATTCCGCCGGCCTCAATGTATTTCGGCGCTAATCCGCGACCTATTGGCTGCCTGACAAGACTTGCTAAGCGGTCGGTACGCCATCCATTTGGAATTGCCCCAGCGTCAGAGCTCTCAAATTCGGCAGGAAGATCGTCAAAGACGTCCTGCGGCATGCCACGAAAGCTGGTGGCTCCGGCGGCCTTGGCGCGCACAGGATCAAAATTGACGAACCACGCCCGGAACAGAGCCCGCGCGATGCCCTCCAACGTCTGGTTAATCTCCCGCACCAAATTGACCTGATCGTCCAACGACTTGAGGATCGTACCAATTGAAATTTGAGTGGCGACATCTGGCAAAACGATCTGCAAGTGAGCAAGCATCGCCTCGTTGAGACTTGCTCTCGTTGACAACGTTGAGATCGCGGTGACTCGTTCTCGGAATTCGGGGGAACGAAAATAATAGGCGGCGTACTCGGGTACGATCTTCGTTCCCGGTTTTGGCCTTAGCCTCTTTGTAAAGCCGTTGAACGTGCCATTCGACACATCGGATAGCGCAACACAACTCATCCCCAGCTCGTGTTGCGTTTCACTCGTGCGCGTGAGGAATACGTCGCCTCGCTTGATGTCCCCGTTGGCCTGCTCTGCTGCAGAGGACTCGACCAAATCACCTAGCTCCTTAGGAACAAAGATGTTGTAAAAGACATCTTTGAAAGTAAGAAATGGATATCCCTTTCCGAAGGCACTTCTTGGCTTCGATAAGCCAGAGCGAAAATCAAAAACTTCATCCAGATTAAAAAACTGCCGATCAGAACTCATAGCCGAGCGCTCCAAGATTTTTTCTGATCTCAGCCGTTAGCGTGTCTGATGCACTTAGCTGATCGCTTAGCTCATTAACCAGCCGCTCCATTTTTTCCTCGAACGGTTCGTTGTCGGCCTTGCGGGACGCGCTACCGACATAGGTGCCGGGCGTCAGCACATGGTTGTACTTGCGGATATCCTCAAGCTTAACTGCCTTGCAAAATCCTGTGGTGTCGCCGTAGTCGCCCGCGCCCTTCTCGCCACGCCAAGCGTGATAGGTGCGCACAATCCGCCCAATGTCTGTGTCCACCGGGGGCGGCGAGGACGGATGGTCCCGGCCCGTTAAGAAGCGTAACGTGCGTGTTTCCATCTGGCCCATGTCGCGGGCGTCAATAAATAGCGATTCGCCCGCACGATTGCGCCCGCCGCGTCCCTTTTCCAGATGCTTGCCCGACTTGTCACGTGTAACGAACCAAATGCAAACCGGAATCCCAGTCGTCAGGAAGAGCTGCGGTGGCATCGCGATAATGCAGTCTACCAAATCAGCTTCGATGATGGCCTTGCGGATATCACCTTCGCCGCCGGTCGTAGACGACAGAGAGCCGTTCGCCATGACGAATGCAGCGATCCCCCCACCCTTGCCGTTAGGTGGGGCGAGATGGTGGATGAAGTGCTGTATCCACGCATAGTTGGCGTTGCCGATTGGCGGCGTTCCGTATTTCCAGCGCACATCCGTGCGCAGCAACTCGCCGGACCAATCCGAGATGTTGAAAGGCGGATTGGCGAGGACGTAGTCGGCCTTCAGGTCCGGGTGCAGATCACGCGTAAAGCTGTCGGCGGGCTGCTCACCGAGGTTTGCCTCTATGCCCCGGATGGCGAGATTCATGTGCGCCAGCCGCCAGGTTGTTGGGTTCGACTCCTGACCGAATACGGAAAGATCGCGCTTGGTTCCCCCATGCGCCTCCGCGAAACGCTCCGACTGAACGAACATGCCGCCTGAACCGCATGCGGGGTCGTAGACACGCCCCTGATAGGGTTCGATCATCTCAACCATCAACCGAACAACGGAGCTAGGTGTGAAGAATTCGCCTCCCAGCTTGCCCTCGGCGGCGGCAAATTTTCCGAGGAAATATTCGTAGACGCGGCCGAGGATATCTTTTTTCTGCGCCTCTTTTGTGCCAACTGCGATTGAGGCGATCTGGTCAATCAGTCCACCGAGGCGTTCCGTCGCAATGCCCCGACGCGCATAATCCCGAGGCAGCTTACCCTTAAGCTTCGGGTTATCCTTTTCGATGGCATACATGGCATCGTCGATCAACTTGCCAATGTTCGGGGTCTTGCCTTTGGCTTGTATCTCCGCCCAGCGCGCATCTCGCGGAACCCAAAAGACGCTTTCCGCTGCATATTCGTCACGGCTTTCCAGAAGCCGTTCTGCCTCCGGCCCGCTAATGCCATCTGCAGCAAGCTCGAGCTTTAACGCTTCGCGCCGCGTATCAAAGGCATCCGAAATGTACTTCAGAAAGATCAATCCGAGAACGACATGTTTGTACTCGGCGGCGTCAATCGAGCCGCGCAGCCTATCGGCGGCCTGCCAGAGCTCTTCAGGCTCGATCCCCAGCTCCTTAACATCGAGTTGCGCTGCTCCGTCTGGATGGGATTCACTACTTGTCATGCGCTAGATTCCTGGAGAAACTTCAACGTCCTTATTGTGGCGATCCTGGCCGCCTTGAAAGCTGGTCCCGCCGACCGACCAACGTCTTACGTGAGTAGGACGCAATCTCTGATTTAATCATCTTTTGCGAGCGAGGCGAACTTTGTTAACCTATCGCGGGGAGAGGAATAGTCCATTGCACGACCAATGGCTCCAGGCAAGCGAGCATGAAATATTTGGCCTAGCGGGTCGGCTTTCGTGGTGCCGCCAGGATTGCACGGAGCGGGCGTGCGACACATAACGATTCGAATGGCGTGGCACGACAGCGGCTGGGACGGCACGATCTGCCGTGATCCGGCCGGCCGCTCCTACGGGCGAGATGCAAAGCACAAGAACACGGTGCGGGACGCGAGGGCAGGATTCCGCGATCACCGCGCACTCATCCCCGTATTGAAGAAGCTGAGCCTGTTTTCGCTTACGCCCCGTCAAGTTGCGCGAATCCTGTTCCCTGATATCGACGGACCGCATGCGCTTGGCGGAAAGACCTTTACGACCGCAGAGCTAGCCGCAAATCCGTTTCTCCTGTGCGAACAATACGTCGCCTCCATTGAGGTTGATAAGGAACGCTCCGCCGATCTCGACCGCGAACAGCGCACGGATGGCCCGATCGACTACTTTACCATCGATATCGGGATGTTCCCCGACAGCCGCTATATGGAGAAGAACGACGAGCTGCAGGACTTCACCGTGGCGGGTCCCGAAAGGCTCCGGGCTTTCTCAATCGAGGCTTTGCGTCGCAACGAGAGTCTGGGACACAGCTTCGCGCCGCTGTCCGTGCTTATTGAAGAGGCGTCTGCTCACCCGCTCTTTTATCGTGATAAGATCGCCCTGCGATCCGATCAGTTTCTGTCGCCCGAAGCGATGAAGCATTTCGCCGATCGTATCTTTGTCAGGGAAATCGGTGGCGATCAGTTCTTCTATCTGCACGAGACGAAGCAATCCGAGGAGATCGTCAACAGGTGCGTCACCGTATGTCTCGCCGCTCCTGACCGCCGTGTCGATGTCAAATGGATCGCTGCGCATCTTGACGCCGAGGCATCGCAACTCTCGGGTAAGATCGAGCAGTTCGATGTCGAGTCCTTCAAGGGGGAACGCCGTCAGCTGATGGAAGGCGTCTTGCGCCGCCGCTTCTACTGTGTGACGGGGCGGCCCGGTTCGGGCAAGACGCAGGCACTTCGCGCGCTGTTAGACCGTCTGGAGAGCATCGGTGAGACCGCGACGGTACTGGCACCCACCGGAAAAGCAGCCCTGCGCCTTAACGAAGGATCGGCTCCCGGCACGAACTGGAAGGCCGAGACGATCGATCACTGGATTTTCCGCGCGGGTCTGGCGTCCTATATCGATGGCCGCGCTGCGCTGAAGGACATGCAGCGCAGCGAAAAATTTCAGACCACCGACAACATCATTATCGACGAAATGTCGATGGTTGACTTGCCCCATCTCGCGCTCGTGTTCCGCGCCCTTGAGGTCCATCAGGCCGACTCGATCAATCGCATCATTCTCGTGGGCGACGAGAACCAGCTTCCGCCCATCGGATGCGGGCGGCCGTTCTATGACATCATCAATTTTCTACGCGAGGGACGCGGGGCGAGAGACGCGCAATCTCATCCGGCTCACAACAAACTGCCGGCAACAGTACGACCAGACGGTGCTTGATGCGGCACATCTTTTCGCGGGAAAGAATCGCTATCACACCGATTTATGGGAGCGCTTGCTTGCAGGCGGGCGCATAAGCGACTTTCTGCGTGTCGAATATTGGGAAGACGCCGAAGAGCTTCAAAAGATGGTGCGGGAGCATATGGACGATCTCCTTGCTCGCGTCGTTCGCCGATCGCAAGGTCCTTTCAGACGAGAAAGCCTTCAATAAGATGCTCGGCCTCTACGATAACGGCTTTGTCCCGCAAGCCGACGCGCGTCGAGCTCGCGCTCGACCGCGCGCAACTGCTATCGCCTTATCGCGGAGGACCGTCGGGCTCATTGGGCCTGAGTGATTACATGCGCGGTCAATTCCGCCACGATGTGTGGCCGGATAAGCGCTTTCGCGATACGGCCCTTCGCGCATTCCGACAAGGTCATCAGGATCAAGTACTGGTACGCCTGGAACAATGAACGTAGGGGTATGGAACTGCGGCTTTCGAACGGATCGATAGGCGTTCTTTGCAACAACAAGGATGAACGCAAGGCTTATTTCCCCGAATCAAGATGGCCCGTGTCCTGGGACCGCATGGACGAAGAGGATTTCGAGCTTTCTTACGCTATTACTGTGCACAAGTCGCAGGGCAGCGAGTTCGATGAGGTGCTGGTGGTTCTGCCCGAGCGGCACGCGCTGTTGTCACGCGAGCTGGTTTACACTGCGCTGACGCGGTCGACATCGAGGCTCACGCTTCTCGTTCAGAAAACCCCGCGCGTAAATCCGTTGCGGGTTGCTAGAGAGCATTCAGATCTGCTCCTGCGAAATAGTTCTGTGTTCGCTGATCCTGTTGACGCGCGGATTTACGAGCCCGAACCCGAGCGTAACAGTGCAGTCGAAGGTCGAGTATGTGATTTACAAGGCCCTTCAGGAAGCGCGCGTGGCAGGCCGGCTCAGCTTCGAATATGAGGGCGAGTTGGAGCTTGAGATCGACGGGCGCCGGATCGTGGTGCATCCCGATTTCACCGTCACCTGTGGTGGGAGGACAGTGTTCTGGGAGCATCTCGGGATGCTTGATCGCCGGGATTACGCGGCCTCTTGGCGGAGCCGGGTTGCCGGATATCGTGCCGAAGGACTTGCAGACACTCTCTTGACGACGGATGACCTTGAAGGCTTGCGCGACGAGCGTCTACTGGCAGTCATCGAAGATATTGTGAAGAGCACGCTGAGCGGTGATCCCGACACCAAAGAATTTTCAGAACATCATTATAGTTTGTAGGCGCGACGGAAAGTGTTTCCTGCAGGGCAAGTAGACGAGCGCCTTGCCCGACCTCGCAACCGCGCAGCACGCGCAGAGTCGTGTGTTCGGCTAGTGCGGCTCTTTCCGCTCCAGTATCACCATGGTACAAGGATAGAATAGATTGCGAGCGCTCGGAAACCGGAGCTGTCTCGCTTCATCAGGCTCGGGGGACCTTCAACGTTGGATACCAGCGTCAATACGGCCGCAGGTTCAATGATCGCCGGCCGTTACGTTCTCACAAATGAGCCAATCAGACACGGAGGAATGTCGACAGTCGCCAAGGCCTTCGACCTGCAGACCAATAGGTTTTGTGCAATTAAGCGAATGATGGGAGACTCCGAAGGAGACTCGCGGTGGAAGGACAGCTTCAATCGGGAGTACAGAGCACTGAATGAGCTCTCCCAGCATCCGAATATTGTCGAGCTGCTAGATGCTGGGTCTGACGATGTCGGCTTTTATTTGGTGCTCGAATGGGTGCCCGACAATTTGGTCGACCTGATTGCAAATCGCGGACCATTGGAATGGCGGGAATTTTATCAGGCGATTGGACGCCCCATTCTCGATGCTTTGGTGTATGCGCAAAGTCGGAGCTGGAATCATAGAGACATAAAGCCGCAAAACATCCTCCTCGACCAGCACGGAGTACCCAAGCTTTCTGACTACGGAATCGCAAAGCAATTCGAACAACCGCAAACGGCGCGGGCTTGGAAAGCCGGAAACGTTCGATTTCTTAGGGTTCACCCTTGTTTGTAGTAAATCACGACGAGGGCGATTTCTCCTCAATCAGCGCTCTCGTAGCGACCGCTTGAAGGCGAAACTCAAGGATGTGTCGAACGAGCTGCGGCACCGAATGCATCAGTCAATCCCAGAGCAGGGGAAATGGCTGAAGCAAATCATTACCGGCTACTTCGCGTACCACGCAGTGCCGACGAACTCGGCTGCACTGGTCGCCTTTCGGGACGAGATCATAGCGCGGTGGCGACGGGTCCTCCTTCGCCGGAGTCAAAAGAGCGCTCTCACTTGGACCCGAATGACGAAGCTGGCGAATGACTGGCTCCCAAAGCCGCGAATCCTTCACCCCCTGGCCAAACCAGCGATTCGCCGTCAAACACCCGAGGTAAGAGCCGTATGCATCAACGTGCACGTACGGATCCATCCGGGGGCGCGGGGCAACTCGCGTCCCTACCGGGACCCACGAAAATGCTCGACTAGTTAGCATTCTGGCCAGCACGTCCAGCAGCAGTGGCTGCGGCCAGGTGCTTCTGCCTGCAAAGCCAGAGCCAGGATGTTGATGCTGCTGCTGGTGGCGATGATCAGATTGCGATGCGCTCCCTGATCCCGATGACGCCGGTTAGGGCGATGATCGCGGCGATCATCGCGGTAACCACAGAGCAGCGCATCCCCGCGCGCTTGCTTAGTCGAGTTTAGCCGGTGCCTGGACTTCTCCCGGACGGCTCCGCCGCGGAGGAGGTGGTTCAAGCCGGCAGCAATCTGCCAGGAAGGCCGCGAACGAAGCGATGTTGCCTTGTACGCTCGCGCTCTCCAACGCCTTCATGTACTCGTCGCGTCTGTCGACGGGGATGATGGTCCAAGGCAGTCCTCCCGATGCCATCATGACATTCATGAGAAAGCGTCCTGTTCGACCATTACCGTCGGGAAGGGGATGTATGAAGGTGAACATGAAGTGTCCGAGGACGGCTCTCACGCGCGGATCCTTCTCTTCCTTCAGGCAGTCCAGAAAGGCCTCCATGGCGTCGGGCACCGATTCCCATGCGACCGGCGTATGACCGGAGTTCCTGATGAAGACGAAGTGAGTGCGGTAGCCCGCAAGATTTTCGGGCTTGACGATGCCTGCCTGGACTGAAGGCTGAAAGAGAGCCCGGTACCAGTTGAGGTGCTCCCGATCGGTGATCTCGGCCGCATCCTCGCCGTTAAGCACGCGAACCACCGAGGCGCGGACCAGTTGAAACGCATCCCAGTACCCCTTCGCGGCCATCGCATCCTTTTGCTTACGGTCTCCATCGCTGCCGTCAGGATCCCAATTCCCGGTCCTGACCTTCTCGATCAGGTCCTCGGTGACCGAATAGCCTTCGATGGAAAGCGAGTGATATGCATCCGAGGTGTACCGCTCATCGATTGCCGTCAGATATCCGTCGTGATCGTTGATGCGGCGCGGCTCGATCTTGAAATTCTCAAGCACCTTCTCACGCATTTCCGCCCACATGAGGCGGACCCGCGTCATAATCGGCGGCGTGGCCCGGATGGGGAGTTGCATCGGGACCGATGCCTTGAACGGATCGGTGTCTTCCCTGACGTCGTGGCCGGCCGATGTCATCGTGGTGATGATCTCGTCGGCGGCTCGAGCATTGCCCAGCAGTCGGTACGCCCCGGCAATCCGCCCCGCCACGGTCGCATGTCCGCCCTCAAGGAGAACCTTCGAGATCGGGCTCACATTCCTCAGTGATCCGAGCACGGCGATGAGGTCGTTCTTCTGAGTCTGCCAGAAGACGGGCGCAGCAGCGCAGATAGCCTCTGGCGCCGGGAAGGTCCGCACGCCGGCGGTCTCGATCGGCGTCACCGGTAGTTGGGGCACTTTGTAAAGATAAAGAGAAGTGCCGTGGAGGAGGGCCTGTGTCTGGTTATTGGCCGACGGCGCCGCAACGACCACCTGTTTGGGAATGTTAAGATTTGCGGCCAGCAGGGGAATTGAGCTTTCCGCCGAGAGGACCCAGTCGCTCTTGAAGCGCTCGTCGCAATAGGCCCGGCAGAACTCCCAGAAAGACGAATACCAGAAGGTGCTGTCGCCCGACCTTTCCTCCAGGCGCGTCATCAGGACCCATCCCTTGATGATCTCCTTCAGGAACCCGGCCCCCAGCAGCCGCTCGCGGTGAGTGCGCGAAAGCTCCTCACTTTGGAAAATTCGTCGCTTGCCGCCATTGCTGAGGTTCTTCAGTTCGGTGAGGGACTGAGCGAGTTTTTCGTGGAGGGAGGGCATTTTGAACTCCCGGGGTTCGATAGTTTGGTGTTGTGTTGTTACAATAACATTATGCTGATCAATTACAATAATAATATGTTGCGCGATCTCAATAAAAATATGTTGTGCAATTACAATAGCTCTCTGGAACAGTGGCCAATAGCCTCGCCCGAGATGGGATTCCGGGACGATGAGACTCAAACTCTCTCTACAGTTCCAACCTATCCAAAGCATCTGGGCGCCAAAAGGCGGCCAACATCCAGCCGCGTTGCCCGCCCACATCACTACCAAAATACCTCAAAGTAATACGCCGTTGGCGCCCACACTGGCCGGAAAGGGGGGCTCAACGGGCCCAAAATGGCATGAAAACGGATCAAGCCCACAATTTTCCAGATCCTGTTGAGTACGCGAGCGCGACCGTTCTATCAGCGCTTCTAGTGCCGCTGGCACGCCCTAGCGGAGGGAGTGAATCCTGCGCAACCATGCCAAAAATCGCTCAATTTATGCGCGAGCTGCCACCCGCGGTACGAGTCTGCAGCTAGATGACGTGATATGCCGATCTCGCAATCGTTCTTTGCATTGTCGACGATCGGTGAATCGGCGAAGCGAACACGTTGAGCCTGCGGACGCGAAAGAAGACCGCAAAAGCAAACTGCCCCTCCACTCTTCTCACGGGACGCGATCGATCCCGGTCTCTTCGTCAACCTTGTGTAACAAACCCAACCTAGAGGTTGCGAATGGTCGGCATCTCCCCGAGCTCACGTTTCGAGCGTGCTGATCAGAAGCGCGCCGGAAATGTTCACGGATTGATTTGCAATTTGATGTCCGCCTCAACGGCGACGAAACGGTTGATATTTCCAATTCTTCGTCGACTTCGGCCAAGCCTGCGAACCAAGATCGCCCTGCTTGGAATAGTGGGCGTGCTTGTCACAGGGGCCACTTGCATCGTTGGGCTCAACTATGTTGCTCAGGTACAGCGCGAGGCAGATCAGAGCATCCATCTTCGCGCTCACTTGGCTGCGCTCTCAGAGGCGTTTCTTGAATCGCAGCAGCTCGCGCTGGAGTTTCTTCGAGGGCACGATGAAGCGTTGATCGCGCGGCACGCCCAAGGCATCAGGAAGGAACTAGCCGACCTCGATCAGATCGAGAAGTATGTTGCCTCCTTGCCAGAGGGCGATCCCCTGAAGGACGTATCCTTCCTGCGCGCCGGAATCGGCCTTTATGCAACGCGTTTCAACAACATCGTGTCAGCCCAGCGCGTGCTCGGGTTCGCCGAGAGTGATGGCCTCCAGGGCAGGCTGCGCGATGCCGTGCATCAGGCCGAATCCCGGCTTGTGCAGTTCAATCAGCCGCAGCTAACCGTGTTGATGCTGATGATGCGACGCCACGAAAAGGACTTCATGCTGCGGCGCGAGGAGAAATATGGCGATGAACTGGACAAGCGGGTCGCCGAGTTCGGAACCGCACTGGCGTCTTCCGAGTTGGCGCCAGCCACCAAAGTGGAACTGAAGACGCTCATTGATTCGTACCGAGCTAGTTTCGTAGCCTTCTTGGTTGCCCAACAGGCATTGGATGACCAGGTTGATGATCTCGGGCAGATCTACGGTCGCAATCATCCTCTCCTGTTGAAAGCGATCGCTGCAGCTGATGCCAGTTCTGCCGCATCGC
Source organism: Bradyrhizobium ingae (assembly GCF_055791185.1). Lineage (NCBI taxonomy): Bacteria > Pseudomonadati > Pseudomonadota > Alphaproteobacteria > Hyphomicrobiales > Nitrobacteraceae > Bradyrhizobium > Bradyrhizobium ingae. The sequence continues at coordinate 76,341 of NZ_JBVUBB010000027.1, read as the reverse complement.
AAGAGCGTGCCTCGCGAATCCGCCAGATGCTGGGCTGGGGAATTGGGCTTGCCACACTCGCAATCGGCTTCATTGCGATTTTTGTCGGGCAGGGCATGGCTCGGCTGATCACTCGCATGACTCAAGCGATGCGCGAGCTGGCGGCTGGGCAATTCGAGGTGACCCTACCTGGACTTGGCCGCTCGGACGAGATTGGTGAGATGGCGAGGGCCGTGGAATCGTTCAAGCACAAATTGAGAGAAAAGGCGCAAGCCGAGCTTGTAGCGAGTCGTGAACAGGATCGCTTGGCGGGAATGCGACGGAAGGCGGACCTTGAGAAGATTGCCAGGACCTTTGAAAATGCAGTAAGCGGCGTCATCGACACACTGTCGTCCGCCTCGACCGAGCTGGAGGCGTCCGCTAGTAGTCTGACCGACACGGCGCACAATACGCAGGAAGTCTCGCGCAAGGTCGCCTCCGCCTCGGAGGAAGCGTCAGGCAATGTTCAGATTGTCTCTGCACTTACCGTGGAGATGATCGCGTCTGCTACGGAGGTTACACGCCGGGTCGAGCAATCTGCAGAAATCGCAAGAAGCGCCGTGCTTCAGGCGGAAGAGACCGACCGACGAATAAAGCACCTGTCGGCTGCTGCGCTAAGGGTTGGTGGCGTGGTCGAGGTGATCGCCGCAATTGCCAGGCAAACAAACCTTTTGGCTCTTAACGCAACGATCGAGGCGGCACGCGCGGGTAAAGCCGGCCGCGGCTTTGCCGTTGTTGCGCACGAGGTAAAGTCGCTGGCAACACAAACAGCCAAGGCGACTTCGGAAATTGCAGAGCAAATCGCAGATATCCAAGCCGCCACAGAGGAGTCGGTCAGCGCCATCACGCAGATCAGCAGCAGTATTGGCAGGATCTCGCAAATCGGATCGAGGATTGCTGCTGCAGTCGAAGCGCAGGGTGCGGCAACCAAAGATATTGCGCAGAATATCCAACATACGGCAGAACTGTCGTCGCAGGTCGCCAGCAACATCCGGCAGGTTGCATTGAGCGCCTCGAGCACAGGCGCGTCATCCTCGCAGGTGCTGGCATCTGCGAACGAGCTCGCCCAAAGCAGCCATCATCTCAAGCTCGTCGTCGATGGCTTTCTCGCCGAGGTCAGGTCGTGATCATTTGAAATTCCTGCAGAGCTATCTGACGGTACGATTATTGTTCTCACAGGGGATTTCAGAATGCCCGCCTATCTTGCGTCATATGATTTGAAGGAGACCAATCCTGATCCGCATCCCACTTTTTTGAAGCAGGCAGCGGCGCAGGGCTGGAAACTGTGGATCCTTGGCTCGAACAACGTGCGGTATCGACTGCCGAACACAACGTTGGTGGGCATATTTGATGCTTTGGCCGTTGCCGAGGCCAGGCTCGAAGCAGCCCGCTTGGCAACAGAGAATGAAATGGGCGGCAGCGTCACGACGAGCAAGTGGATCGTTGCCGAGTACGGACCCACTCGGCTCTATTCTGACGAGCGGCAGAGCGCGTAAGACAAAGGCCGACTGAGCTATGCTGGCTGCCGAACGCTCATCACAAGCCCGGTCGGCGTCAGCGGACTCGTCGGCCAGAGGTCGCCCCTGTGCCAGCCCGCTTTCTGCATCGTTAATCTGTTAAGGCACCAATGGGCTATTTGGCAGACGGCGAGCCTTGGGGCGTTGCCGAGACGTCTCTCTATCGTATCCGCATCAGATGAATGTTGCACGGCATTCCCGGTGTGGCGGCACAATCGCAGCTCTTCTTTGCACCTGAACCAGCTTCACTGTTGATCCTGTCGGATCCCGAAAGGAAAAATCGTGCCGACGTGAAGAGCAACACAAGTGTCGTACCAAGTGCACAAAGAGACTCCGGAAAAAGCGTTCTTCATTCTATTCAATGGCTTAACCGTCAGCGATGGGGCCCGACTGCGCATCATTGTGTGCCGCACGCGACAACGCCGGCAACACGGTAGCGTACCGTACGTCGAGAGAGTCGCAAAGTTAGATCAAGAGATCCAGGACGATCAAGATGCGTTCTCACGGGCTACGACTGACTACACAGAATGCGCACCACTTCGAGTCCGGAAACAAACGGTGCCGAGTACCGGTGTAACCGAGGCGTTCGTAACGCGACTGCTTGCCCTGCTGGGCTGGACACCGACAACGAAACCTCATGAGGTGTAGTGGTCCGATTGTCTGTTCGGGGCCAAATGTTGGTAAATTGACATATGTACTGTGTCAGACAACTCGCAAGGATTGGCTACTTCACGTCGGCACGCGGCTTGCTTCGTTCACGGCATCATGCCGATCGCTCTCCGAGAGCGGGGCCGATCGATCGGCAACGTTGAGCAAAGACGCGGAGATCAGCCATGTCGCAAACTGACGTAGAGCGTTTCGTCAACGATTTGGGCAAAAGGAGCACTCTGCTTAAAAGCATCAAATCAGGTGCTACAGGTCTTGCACCGATTGTGGCGATGGGACAGAGCCTCGACTACGACTTCACGCTTGATGAGGTTAAGAGCTACATCCGAGTGGACCGCCGACAGAAGTCGATGGAGAAAAAGAACCTTGAGGCGACTGCAGGCCGTAAGCATGGTTCGAGCATTGAAACGTTGAGCTGCCTTGTACAAACCAGTGAGTTGGAAAATTCCGATACGGACCTGCCCACGAGCACTATGGAAGTCGCGGAAGTATTCCCTAGCTTCGCCGCGGTCGTTCTAGTTGTTGTTGTCGTCGTCGTGGTCGCATGAAAGCAAACCTCTTCAGGAGAGAGGCGATGCCATCAGGCCTGCAAGGTGCGGCCCTATGGGCTCACCCTTACGGTCAAGGCGAACACTGTCGACGGAGTGTTGACCGGCACACCCCCGCGCAGCGGCGCACGTTGTCACACGTCAAGCGCTTCATTGAGCGGCTGGCCGGTGACGTCGAGTTCCGCAAGGCACTTTCGGAGAACCTCGAGGCCCCTAGATCGGTAACAGAACGCTACGGCATCGAAGTCGACCCGATTGAGATGCTGCCGCTCTGGCGCTGTGGCTACCTGAAATACCGCTTCAAGCCGCAGTCGGCCCCGTGGCCGCTGGCTATGATGTGGGACGAGTTGTGCGCGAGATGTTGCGGCATCGCGACCTCCTGCGCGACCTAGGCGGAATGTCGACGATCAACCCCCGCTTTCACGCCTGGCGCGAACGCCAGATCCGGCGCTGCGACGACGAATTGGGCAGATCGGCGCGGTCGGTCACACATCCCATTATCGCTTTCGAGCTGAGCGAGGGTTGCAGCATTGGTTGCTGGTTCTGTGGACTCTCGGCCGATAGCTTCAAAGGCTATTACGAGTATAGCAAAGAGCACGCAGAGCTTTGGCGTGGCGTGGTTGGCATCGTGAGCGAGATGTTTGGTTCGGCAGCACGTACCGGCTTCTGCTACTGGGCTACAGATCCCATGGACAACCCACACTACGACCGATTTCTGTTCGACTACTATCAGATCTCGGGCGCATTGCCGCAAACAACGACGGCGGCTCCACTCAAGGATGAGGCACTCACTAGGCATGTGCTCGAGCTTTTCAATTTTCATGGCACCACGACGAATCGTTTTTCCGTGCTGAGCACAAGACACCTCAATCAGATTCATGCGGCCTTTTCGCCTGAGGAACTGATAGGGGTCGAACTCATCCTGCAGGGCAAGGAGGCGCCGATCGCAAAAGCTCTCACCGGGCGGGCGCGCGAGCGAAAGGAGAAGCTCAGGGTCACCAACAAAGATAATGCAATCGCCTTGCTGGAGCGCGACCACACGACGATCGCCTGTGTTTCCGGCTTCCTCGTCAACATGCGGCAGGGACGTTTACAACCCGTCACCCCGACACCTGGTAGCGAACGCTGGCCTCTCGGATACCGGATCCTGGGTCAAAAGTTTTTTAGGACGCCTGATGAGTTTCGGAACGGGCTGCAGAGCATGATTGACCAACATATGCACGAAAGCCCAGCTCCCGACTTGCCGATCCGCTTCCGCAGGGATCTGCAATACAAACCAGGCAACCGTTACTTCCATCTCCGCTCACGCAACAGGGAACACCGGGTGCTCGACGACGTCGCTCCGATTTCCGTCGGCCAGCAAATAGCGTCCGGCAACTACACAGCCTCGGAGCTGGTCATGCAGGTCACGACAGACGGAACGAGCGTACTTGCAATCGCCGACCTGCTCGATCAGCTATATGCGGCTGGGGTAATCGAAGAGGACCTCGATGACGCCTCCCCTGAAAGGCTGGCGACGGGATGACAAGTCAAATGGAAGGGCCATTGATCACTTCGCTTCCCACTGAGGTACTGCATCGCGTCCCTTGAACGAACTGCAGCATCTTGCCGTCTGACGACGTGCGGCCTGGTGATCAACCGCGCAAGTCGGTGAGACGCAAAGCCCACGGTGCGCATTGGTGGTGATGGCCTTGCGCTCGGCGTGTCGCCTGGCCTGTTGCTGGTGCTGGTATCCAGGCCTTTTGCGGACGTTCAGAGGGGAGACTATTTCGAGGTGTCTCGGCTGGAGGCTGTCTCGACCGGTACTGACGCCACCAGACATTCTAAGGGAAGCAGCGGCTCGTTGCCGAGAACTACGACGGGCCGACGATTGGTGTCGGTAAGCGCGGCGCAACGGGTCCTCTGCGAGGCAATTGTTCACGTGGGCGCCAGTTGGCACGCGAGGGCCACCTGAGGAATGCCTTGCCGGCGCATGTTCCTATGTAAAACCTCTCCACACCGGCTCTGGCAACGTCCCGTGCGCAGAGGCCGTCGTCCGCGTCTCCTGCCACGCGCACGAAGGCCAGAAAGGATCGACCTCGAGCCTGGGATTCATATCTATGAGGCGAGATGCCGCGGCTTCGAGCTAACACCTAGGCGAAATCCTGCCGTCAAAAAGACAGGCGACGCGCACACTGCCACGGAACAGGTCCACTATTTCCATAGTGGCCAGTAAGCGTCCTTTGATGGTCGCGCAATCATTGGATGTTTAGCGCATCTGTTCTTGACTTTTGGGGCGCACGTTAGTTGTTTCAGGCAGACATCGACAATGTTTGGTGTCTTCCCTACGAAACGACGGCTCTGGGTATGTGGGTCGGCTGACGGATTGGACCTAAGATGAGCCACATTTCGGACCGGCCTGTTGAACGCGTCACGATTCCGGTGCTGCAGCGGTGGAAGGGAGAGGGACGGCGTGTCGCAATGACCACCGCTTACGACGCTGTCACGGCACGCATCGCTGACCCCATTGCCGACATTATCCTTGTCGGGGATAGCGTTGGCAATGTCTGTCTCGGATTCGATAATACGTTGCCGGTCAGCGTGGCGATGATGAACCATCATCTCGAAGCCGTGTCGCGGACAAGGCCTCATGCCTTGCTTGTAGCCGACATGCCCTTTCTTAGCTTTCACCTCAGTCCCAAGGAGACGATCCGCAACGCCGGAGGCTTCTTGCAGCGTGGGGCCGACGCCGTGAAACTCGAGGGTGGGGCCAAGCGTGCCGAAATCGTACGCGCCTTGGTCGATTGCGAGATTCCGGTGATGGGCCATCTCGGCCTGACGCCGCAGAGCGTCAATGTTATGGGTGGTTTCAAGGTGCAAGGTCGCAACGCCGATGATGCCTTGCGTCTGCTCGACGATGCCCATCGTCTACAGGAGGCCGGATGTTTCGCTCTCGTCCTGGAAGGTATCCCGGCAGAACTCGCCGCCCGAGTGACCGAGACCCTGACTATCCCGACGATTGGAATTGGCGCTGGCCCTAGTTGTTCGGGCCAGGTACTTGTGTTCCATGACGTGCTTGGCCTGACTGAAAGCCACCGGCCAAAATTCGTTCGCACCTATGTCGATGGTTTTCAGCTATTGCAGGAGGCGCTGTCACGCTGGGCCGCAGATGTCCGCAATGGTGCATTCCCGACGCCACAAGAGTGCTATCGGCTTCCCGAAGGCTTGGGCGATGCTATCGCAAGCTGGGCGCCGTCCAATCCAACCTGAGATAAAGCTGCAACATGCAAACAGTTACGACGGTCGCTGAGCTACGGGCCGCTCTTGCAAAAGCTCGCAATTCACATCAGCGGGTCGGCTTCGTTCCGACAATGGGCTACCTGCACGACGGTCATCTGGCATTGGTCGAGGCGAGTCGTGCGCAATGCGACGTCACGGTTGTAAGCATCTTCGTCAATCCCACTCAGTTCGGGCCGAACGAAGATCTCAGCACCTATCCGCGTTCCTTTCTGCGGGATGAGAGCCTGTGTCGTGATGCCGGCGTAACCATTGTTTTTGCTCCGGATGCACGGGAGGTCTATCCGGCTCGGTTCGAGACCTTCATCGAACCCGGCGAACTCGCAAAGCCCTTGTGCGGGGCTTTCAGGCCTGGACACTTTCGCGGTGTCGCAACCGTCGTCTGCAAGCTGTTCAGCATGGTGCAGCCGGATGTCGCGTTTTTCGGACAGAAGGATTTTCAGCAATGCGCGGTCGTCCGTCGCATGGCAATTGATCTCAATCTTCCCATCGAGATCGTCACCGTGCCAACCGTTCGGGAGCCGGACAGGCTCGCCATGAGCAGCCGCAATCGCTATCTTAATAAGGAAGAGCGCCGGCGGGCTCTTGCGATCAGTCGCGGTCTGTTCGCAGCGGAGGCCGAATTTCGTGCAGGCGAACGCGAATGCGAGAAGCTTATTGCAATCGCAAGGCGGCATTTGGATGAAGTCGACCGGCTGCAATATCTCGAGCTCGTGGATGCCGACACGCTTGAGCCGGCCTCGAATCCTTTGAGCAATCCTGCTGCTCTGTGCGCGGCGGCCTATGTCGGCTCGACGCGGCTGATCGATAACGTCATCCTTAAGCCGCAAGTGAGCCCCTAGTCCGAGCGAACGGGATCGACGACGTCGCTGACAGCTCTGGAAGCAAAAGAGGGGCAACCAAGGTGCGCGATGCCCACTGGCGAGCACAAGTGCGAACGTCACAACATCAAGCATATGGTGAAGCAGGCGACCGATTGAGGGGCGGCCATACTGTTTTCTGCTCACCCAATGGGGGCGGCCCACTGTTGCAAGCGACTATGAACGGCTGAAGGTCCTCCGCCTCACAAGCTCCAATTCGGCCGGTCTTTGTCGCGTGTGTATGACGGTGATTTCTCTGCCGCCCGCAATCTCGCCTGTTCTGCATCCTGTTTTACGGAAATGCAGCAAACGCACCCGGCGGACCACGTTTGATCCGCGGTATCATCCGCATTCCTGAGGAACGTGAACCGCCTCGCCTTCGCCAAGCCAGCCACAAAGGCAACATTTCGGCCGGCCCGCAGTGACCATGCTGATCGAGCAGTTCGAGACGGATAGAACGCCACCGTTTGACAGGCGAAGGCAGCGTTAGCTCCAAGCCAGTGCTGTGACATGCATGTTCTCGGTCAATATCGTTAAAATTCGTCGGATATTGGCGATTTGGCGCCGGATTTAGGCTCAACTTCGTTATTGATTGCACTAATCAAGATTGGATGACGCTTATAGTCAGCGATCGGCGAAGCCCTCCCAATGGAGTGGTTGCTTCGCCAAAATCGGTGCCCATCAAGCGATTGCGCACGGTATGCGTACAAGCCGGAAAGCTTGGCGACCGGCCAAGTCGCGCGCGGCGTGCGCATGTAGTGCTGCGCGCAAAGCGAAGACTATCCAGCTAACGCCGACAGGAGGCTGACAATGCGAAACAGCTCGCATAATTCGGAGCATGGTTCAGCAAGGTGCTGTGCGATCTGCGGTGGAAGGTTCGGTCTGATCCGCTACTACTGCTGGCAAACGGCTCTTTGTTCCAAGAGATGCGTCGACCGCTTCAGGGGGCGGCGGGAGGCCGATTATAAATGGCTCAGCTGGTTGCGAGCGGCCTAGCACCTGGCAGCGTGTGCTACGCGGACGTTGAGAAAGACCACGCTCTTCTTTCTCGGATGCCCCAGTGGGATGCCGGATCATAGGCATTCGTTGCTGCAAGACGACCTTAAATATCCATCCAGACCGGCTCGGGACCAAGATCGGCGCGATTTCGAACGCTCGGATCGCCGACAAGATCTCAGGCCGGATGGAGACCCAAAACGGGCGCAGACTATGAAATTCATCCTCGTGAATCACAGGACCCCGCACGGCGATAAAACCTGCAGCGGATGTTCTCGGTCCTTAGGTCCAGGTTACGTGCGAGATATGCGAACGGGGCGAGGATATTGCGACTACGATTGCTATCGACGCCGTCACCTCACAGATATCGCCTTCCCTTACCTTGTACCGCGAGCCTTCTTTAGGCGCGATACGCAAGATCTCGTTCCTGTCGGACTCGGGGCCTTGCTGACTGCCGCTTCATGTTGGCTTGAGGTCGGGGTCGCCACAATGTCATGGATCAATACGGTGGCGCGTCCTGGCGAGCCCTCTACGTCCAAAAGACCTCCTTTGGCTTAAGCTCGGAGGAGTCGTGGAGACCGCGCCCGACTGGTGGTGAGTGCAGAGTTGAACTGGTTGGGAGCTTGAGTGAGCGCGCGGGAGGCAAGACCTCGACGGCTATTCGGTCCGAGCTTGTTTTGAGCTCGCTTGCAGCCCAAGCGACGTCTGCGTGGCAAGCACCATCTTTCCTTCTTTTCGATGACACGAGATGCGTATAAAGGTGTATTAACAACTTAAGCGAGCTTTTTCAATTTTCCATCAGTGAGGATTTTCCATGAAGATTCGTTTCTTGATCGCGCTGGGCTGTGCAGTGCTCGTTGGATCGTCCGCCAACGCCTGGAATAATTTCGGACATATGGAGGCAGCTGCGCTGGCCTGGAGCCAGCTGACGCCTGCCGCCAAGCAGGAAGCCACGCGCCTTCTCAAGCTCAATCCTCAATACGATGGCTGGATCCAGGGCGTGCCGGCGAGCCAGCGCGACCAGGTCGCGTTCGTCAAGGCGGCGACGTGGCCGGACCAGATCAAATCGCTCAGCGACTACCACAACGATGGCGACAGAAACGGCGATGTTGCGCCGCAGACCCCCGAAGCGTCGCAGAACATCGGCTATGCCGATCACTTCCGTCACAAATATTGGCACTTCATTGACGAACCGTTCTCGACGGATGGCACCCCATTGCAGCAGCCGCAATCGCCTAACGCGCAGACTGAGGTCGCTGTTTTCAAGAAAACGCTTGCGGATAAGACGGCATCGGACGACGTGCGCTCGTACGATCTTTCCTGGCTGCTGCATCTCATCGGTGACCTGCACCAGCCGCTGCACGCGACCTCCCGCTTTACGCACGCCGAGCAGGATGGCGACGCCGGAGGAAACGACGTCAAGATCAGTTGCACAAAATGTGGAAGCGCGAGGGAACTCCATGCGTTCTGGGATGGGTTGTTAGGACCGACCAGCGCGCCACCGCAGGATGCCATCGACGCCGCGGCGGATCTTCGGACAGTGGATAGCGGTTCGACGGATGAGAACGACTGGATCCAGGAGAGCTTCGAGATCGCCAAGAGTTCAGTGTACGCGCCGCCGATTCGGGGCGGCGACGGCCCGTACAAACTCACACGGGCTTATCAGTCAAGGGCCCACAGGATCGCCAATCAGCGGATCGCACTCGCCGGCGCCAGGATTGCGGCGATCCTCAACGATGCATTCAAATGAGCGTCCGTCACGGTGCTCATCTTAGCTCGTTGCGTACGGTGGCTCGGCACCTACGTTGTGACCGTTCGATAGGCGAGTGTTGCAACTAGATCTTATTCGCGTCCACGGCAGCTCGCCGCTTCATTTCGAGTCAGAACCTACATGCCCGCACGATGGTACGTCCATCCATTGAGGCGGTATGCTAGTGCCTTTGGAACAGCCGCGAATGATACGGTGGCGTGTTTCCCATGATCCGGCACACGCTCTGGCATTTTTCGCTTCCGTTGGGCGGGGCCGCCGCTTCTGGAGGCGGCGGCCCCTTGCCGCGAAGACGCAGGTTACGCGAGACATCGGCACCTTCGCGACCACCGCCAGGATGGGCGCGGTGAATGTACGGCGACAAGGAGCTTTGCTCGTTAGTCTTACCGATCAAGGTTTTTGCTCTTGGGATGCTGCATTCAGCTGCGTGGGCAATTATATTGGCCAATTCAGGCCAATTTTCTATTTGAGAGATAGATGTCGCATTCAGTTGAGTTGATCGTCAACGGCTATGTCAGACTAAAGGATCGTGGCGCGCTGGAGGGTCTTCTTGCGCATCGGCGGGAGCTGCTGAGGCAACTAACGAGCGTCACCGGCATCGATCCAAGTCGAGCCGTCGCGCAAGTAAGCCAAGAAATCGCAGTCATCGAAGCTGGACTTGCGACGATCGCGCCCGAGTGACGCGCGGGGCCGCCCGTTCAGTACAGGCGAGCAACGGGTGTTGGCTACCTCTGTTCATGGCCTCCACGCTCATGCGGGCTAAGCCAGCGACGCGCGAGCAGGTGATCTAGAGGCGGTAGAAAGCGGCGGACAGCGGCTTACGCTACGATGACGCTTTCTAATCAAACGAAGCGCCTCGCCGAGTATATATTGGCGCGACGACTTCGCCTTGGGTGGACCCGGACGGGGCAATGTCCGGTGTGCGGAGCCGAACGCCCTGTAGTACTATGGCAAGCAAACCCTTGCATTAAGCTTGATGTCGCCGCCGCAGGTTAATTCTGGAACCTGTATCTGCAGTCGACGTTGGCTGAACGCGAATGTCAGCGGGGGGCGAACAGCCATGGCCCGTTAGGAGAATTGATTACGACGCTGAGGCACGGCGGACATGATCCAGAGTTAAAGCTTGCCAAGCTTGCTGGAAAGCCAAGAAGTTCCCCCTCAAGATCGCACCGGGCGTCGGTCGCGCGTTCTCAGTCGCTCGGCTGCTTAGGCCGATCGAGAAGGTCGAGCGCCGTGTTTACTTGCCCAAGTTGTTGCTCGATCTTCTCGCGCTGCTTAACATCTGTAGTCGAATCGAGTTGCTCAATCAGCTTCTGCTTTCGAGCGAGCAGATTTCTAATGACCGTTGTCATCTGACCTCCGTGACGGCTCCCGATCGACCGCGCGATGCTGCATGTTCTTCGCCATGATCCCGTGCTTCTGCCGGCCGGGATAGAGACGGTCGCGATGCTTCGGGCTTGCGACGCCGCTGCCGAACGCAGCAGCGGCGTTGCAAGTAGACTGAAAAAAGGATCGACCTGACGCATAGTCCATTTGACAATGTGCGTGATCCCGTTTGGAGAAGAATGATACTATCTGGCTAAGGATGGTGGCGGCGTCTCCTTTGTGCGCATTGGCAGTATCGGATATTCGATCTTGGGGAGGCGCCCGCTCAGTGAATTAAGAAAAGCAACAATATCGTTGTTCTCCTTCTCGCTGAGCTTGGCGCCGAGCTGTACTTCGCTCATGATTTCTACGGCTTCCTTGAGAGTCCAAACTTGACCCGAATGGAAGTAGGGAGCTCGCAAGGCAACGTTGCGCAAGGGGGCGACGCGGAACACGTATTCGTCGCCGGGGGCATTGGTGACTGCGAACCGTCCCTTATCGGCTGTAGGAAGCAGTTTGATATCGGGCTTTTCGATTACACCAAACGGGAAATAATCCTGGCCGCCAATATTCAGTCCGTTATGACAGGAGGCGCAACCTTTGTTCATGAACAGCTTCAATCCCGCCTTTTGCTGGTCATCCAGAGCGTTCACGTCGCCATTCAGGTACTGGTCGAACGGAGCCGCCGGTGTCGTAAGGGTAGCTTCAAAAGCCTCGATCGCTTTGGCGAAATTGTCGAAAGTGACCGGCGGTGTATCATTCGGGAAGGCTTGCTTAAACTTACCGACATAACCTTCCATCGAGTTCAGCGTGCTCGTCACGCGGTCCGGGGTCGCATTCATTTCGACGCTCGCCTGAACGGGTCCCTTGGCTTGTGCCTTGAGATCCGGCGCGCGTCCGTCCCAGAATTGCGCGGCATTGAATACCGAATTGTAGACGGTTGGCGCTCGACGCGCCCCCTTCTGCCAACCGTGACCGACCGAGGTCGGGCCGGCGTCGACCCCGCCAGTGCCAAGATTATGGCACGTGTTGCAGCTGATGATCCCGCTCGCCGAGAGGCGAGGGTCGAAAAATAGCATCTTGCCGAGTTCAGCCTTCTCGACAGTGACAGGATTGTCCTTGACTGCGGGGATAGCCGAGGGGATCGGTTTGAAGATCTGTCTGGCCGCCCTCATCAACTCGTCATTCGCAATCGCTTGGGATGAGACGAGCACTAGGAGGGTAGCAATAGACAACTTGCGCATCACGTGAGACTTCCGCTTCTTTTGGCGCCGCTACCGAACAATAAGTCTTCAGGGCACCCACGATATGATCGCCCGCAACCATGCAGGAACTGAGCCAGCCGTCGCGCGTGAGCAGGTGTCGTGTTTCCCTGCCCGATGTCGGGTTCGCGACACGTTGGCAGTAGCGCAACACTCGTACGTTCGGCTTGGTTCGAAGCATATGGTTTCGCCGCGCTTCGAGGAGGGCAAAGCGGCACGTCAATTGCAGGACTACTGTGACAGCGCGAGACACCCGTCTTGCGAGCTCAAATTCAACTACTCAATTGGATCCGATCGATGTCACAGACGCTGCATCATTGATCTGGTCCCGTTGATTGCAGCGTCGCCGAGTTCGTCGAAGAGGGCCGCCGTCGCTCTCAACAGGTGGCTTTGGTCCCTAGCGTGTCTGGCAAATGTTGGCGAGATGAGGCCTTGGGTTCTCGCAGTTCGACAAGCCTGGCTTCCTGAAGGCCTGGATGGGTTGGTGGCGCGTCTTGGGTGTCGCAGCGCCAGCTGCTTGTGACTTGCTACATCCATGGCGCGCTTCACGCGCAGGCTGCCTCCTGATGGAGGCAGAACAAGAGCGGATGGAGAGATGTCTTAAGCGAAGTGACTTAAAATAATCACCCCGCCACCGCGGTATAGCAAAATTGCCCAGCCTGCGCGTCGTCACTCGAAAATCTTGGGGTCCCAGAGAGTTGGGTGGACTTCACCAGAGGCCCCGCAATCGCGATGTGCGTGCCGATGGCGTAGCCGGGATGGTGAGCGCCACCGAGCACTCCTCTGTCCCGCAGGGGCTGGGCTGCCTGACGGCGGACATCTACCTCGGCTTGGCGGACTTTCTTCAAATGCCCATCCGACAGTTACGAGGCAAACCATGAAGTATGTATTTCAGCGCTGGTCCAGTGCACTCTTCGGCGGCGCGGCATCATTGTTCGCCGCTGCTAGCGCGCACGCGCAAGGCCGCCTTACTGAACCTGCCTCACGCGTCGTGCTCTGTGCCGAGCACAGGAATATGGACTGTCCAATCGATTTGTGGAGGGCAAACGCGATGGAGGGCGGCAAATTCTTTCCCGCCACCAAGGGGGGTCTGCTAGACCCGATCGCACCGACCGATGTGCAGAACGCGGCGCCGCCAGCGGACGGGCACATTGCCGGCAGCAGCGTGCGCGGCGATGTGCCCTTGCTAGATGAGCAGACGCCGACGCGCTGGGAGAAGATTCGCTTGCACTCTGGCGCGAAGCAGAAGTTCAAGTGGGAATATGATGCGCCTCACCTGACACGGCGTTGGAACTACTTCATCACGCGGGCGGACTGGAATCCGTCCTCGCCGCTTACGCGCGCGCAGTTCGAAGTGAAGCCATTTTGCACAATCCAGAATGGCGGCCAGCCGTTTTGGGATCCGAATGCCAACCTGATGCCAACGGCGCCCACTGTGCACATGTGCGAGCTGCCAAGGCGCACCGGCTACCAAGTGATTTTGGCTGTGTGGGAACTCGCCAACAGCCCGATGGCGTTCTATCAGATCGTCGACGCGACCTTCGAGGAACGGAGATCGTCGAGCACCAGTGGTTCCGATTGAAGGGCGCTCTAGGCGGATCTCGCCGCCGAAATGCGGCGGTCGCTTGGCTGACCTGCAGAGATCCACCAAAAACAGTAGCCGCCGTTTAGCAAAAAAGACGCCGAATGAAGCTGATTGTTTTCGACGTCGAAGGCGCGCTGCTCATGGTCGGGTCTTGATCTTGGAATGTCTTACGCCTTGCCTTTGTTCAATGTTGTGCGCCTCTTCCATCACATCAGGGCTAGGCTGCGGACTCATTAAGGCGCAGCCAGAGCCTGATTGACGCAAGCTGAATGAAGGCAAGGTAGTTGGCGGCGAGCCTGTCGTAGCGCGTCGCTATTCGACGACATTGTTTGATCTTGTTGAAGAACCGTTCGACCCGATTGCGAGCGCGGTAGAGATACGGGCTGAAGCAGATCGGATCGCTGCGGTTGCTTTTCGGCGGGATATTGGCCCACGCGCCCTTCTTCATCACAAGCTCCCTGATCCAGTCCGCGTCATAGCCACGGTCGGCAAGCAGCATTGAGCCGGATTTCAGACGAGACAGCAATTTTCCGGCGAGTCGAACGTCATGGACCTCACCCGGGCTCAGCGCCAGTCGGACCGGCAGACCATTGCCATCGACTACCGCATGGATTTTGCTCGTCAAGCCACCGCGTGATCTTCCCATCGACTGGTGCTGGTTCCTTCTGATACAGGCCCCCTGCTGATGCACACGGACAATCGAGGTGTCGATCATCTGGACAGCGGCATCATAGGCAGTCGCAAGCGCATCTATGATACGGCCCCAGACACCAGCCCGCCGCCAACGGACGAAGCGGTTGTAGCACGTAGTGTGCGGACCAAATCTCTCGGGAAGATCACGCCAAGGTGCTCCGGAGCGCAAGACCCAGAAGATACCATTGAGGACACGACGGTCGTTTACCCGAGGAACGCCACGCGGCTTGTTCGGCAGCATCGGCCTTATGGCAGTCCATTCATAGTCGGCGAGTTCGTAGCGCATGATCGGAGCCCCCAGTTTGGGAGTTTGAATCACAGGGGTCCAGCCAACGCAACGCTTCGGGGCAGGCCCCAGTCGTACGCTTACGGGGTCGAAGCGGACATCAGCCAGCCGACAATCTCCGCCGGAACTGTCGAAAATGACCCGAAGCAGTCCACTTGCAGGGCCGTGGTGCACAAGCGGGGAAGACCAAAGCGCAAATTTTATGAGTTTAAGCAATCGAAACGTGACCGACGCCAAGCCAGGTCCCCGTCGTTAAAGTCGCTTTAATCCCCTGCGCTGCAGTCTCCGGCAGCAGTCCTGAAGTAAGACCATCCGTTTAAGATTCATCGTCGCTGCGGCAGTGGACGGATTTGTCGCTTACGTCGCAGCTGAACGATCGGAAATTGCATTCGCGCGACATTCCCAGGGTGCTTGCGAAGGACCGGGCAGACAAAGCGCCCGAACTTTAGGCGGGTGCGACCCGAAGCAGAGGTATGAGCATGACATGGGTCGAGCGCCAGGTACGCTACACGAGCTTGCGTCAGCTCGGCGCATGCCTTCTGCTGTTCGCGTTTGCGGCCTTCGCCGCGCTGGAAAACGGACAGTTTCTCGGCAACTACGCCAGAGGCGTCGTTGCGATGTCGCAAGACCAGGTGCGCGCGGTGAAGAGTCTTCCGCAACTGTCGCGCAACTGGGTCGCGCTGCAGGCCGACAAAGTCGTTTCGACTGGCGTCTACGCCGGGGGCAAATATGACCACGCGATCTTCTCTCTTGCTCAGCTCGGGGATCGCTTGCTCCTGATCAAGGCGGCTCCGGAACGCGTTCTCGACGCGAGAGCGCTGAGCGGCGGCCTAGTTGCCGCCGACATGGAGACAATCGACCGGATCGGTCGCCTCGCCAAGCGGAGTGGCGATGCCGGCGCGGTGTTCCTCCCTGTCATGCTCGACACGGAGAAATACACCTCCGCCGCCGTCGCGGCCGTGCTGATCGTGATTGCGGTCCCATTGGCGCTCGCCCTCTTGATCGGCGGGCGAGCACTACCGCGATTGAAGGCGCCATCATTGCATCCCGATTTGCGTGCGGTCTGCGGGCAGTCTGCCAATGCGTTGGAAAACCTCAGCGCGCGGCTGGAGCCCGACATTGCGACAGCCAGACCTGCCTTGAAGCTTCGCGGCCACGTGCGGATTACTGACACGCACGTGTTGCAAAGGGGCTGGTTTAGATTCCGACTGATGCCGCTGTCGGACATGCTCTATGCCTATAGCATGACGACTACGACACTGATGTACGGCGTGATACCGATCGGCCGCTCGCATTCGCTGATGCTCTACTTCTCCAACCAGAAGATGCGGGCTTCTGCCTGGAAGGCGCAAACTGCTCGGCCACGCTCGTGAACTCGACAAGGCGTACAAGAAAAACAGGTCCAGGCTCATTGACCTCGTCGAGGCGCGGCGCAAGCTAGTCGCAGCCGGTTCGCCATAAACGAGGCCGCATTCCGGGCGGCTATTTGTTTCGAACTTACCGCTTTTGACCCATCGCGACATATTTCGCTGCCGCACTAACTTGGTCGCTAGGCAAAGCGACGTAGTCACCAGTCACGTCACGCGGCGTTTATAGGTACACGGCCTAGTTCGCACCAATTAGAAGGTCGATCGGACTTATCCGAACACATCTAGCCGGCAGTTTGCTACGCAACGAGGAGGCTTGTCGCACACATGGTGAGTCGCGGCGTCTCGAGCATGGCCACGCCCCAAGATGGACAAGCGGGAAGCACGATCGGCGCTCAGCCGCGACCATATCCGGGGTGGCGATGCCGGGCGTCGCGATGGGCGATGCGCTCGCGACCTTGAAGACCCTGGCAAAATCCCTTCCGGCGGGCTACTCGACCGATTTCGCAGGCGCCGCCAGCTCGAGCAGGAATCGGGCGGCTTCGTCACCATGTTCCTGTTCGCGTTGATCATCATCAACCTTTCGCTTTCCGCGCTGTTCAGTAGCTTCCTGGATCCGGTCATTATTTTGATATCGGTACCGATGTCGCTCGCCGGTGCGCTGATCTTCATCAGCGTCGGCATCGGCGGCGCCAGTATCAACATCTACACTCAGGTCGGCCTCGTCACCCTGATGGGTCTCGTCAGCAAACATGGGATCTTGATGGTGGAGGTGGCGAATGAGTTGCGCGCCGAAGGGAGAAGCCGCACGGAGGCCATCATCGAGGCGGCGACAATCAGGCTGCGGCCCATTCTCATGACGACGGCGGCCATGGTGCTTGGCGTGCTGCCGCTGGTCACAGCGAGCGGCGCCGGCGCGGTGTCCCGCTACAACATGGGCCTTGCGATCGCCACGGGCCTGTCGATCGGAACGCTCTTCACCCTGTTTGTGGTGCCGGTCGCCTACTCGCTCATCGCCCGTCGCGGGCGAGAGGACGCAGTAGGGGCTTCGAATTGAAGCGCTCTGATCAGGGCGTGCGTCGGAGAGCTGCTGGTCGCGCGCGTCCGGCCAAATCAAATGACTACCGCCGGCCCTGATCCGACCGGTACGCACCGCCCCTCCTTTTATGGATGCATGCAGCGGTTGCCACTTTTGCGGCCTGGTTGCTGGCCACAATTAAAGGCATCGACAAGAGCCTCTGCGGCGCTCGAGAGGCGAGAAGATTCGCCGGACGCGGTCCCGCTAATGATGGTCGGCATGTTCGCGGCGATCATCGCCGCGCCGAACCGGCTACGACTGCTACTGTTGCTGGTGCTGACGATGATGATCGCCCCGACGCACGGTGGACCGGAACAACCGGCGCGAGCGACCGACGAAGAGGCGATAGGTTCCGGACAGCTCCCGCGTCCCCCGTCGCGGAATGAGCGAATCTTCCCGATCGGGATCTTTTCCAGGAAATGAGATGTTTTTTACCGGGAATATTTCAGCGGTCCCTCATCCCAGAACCGGTGTTTGCCGAGCGCGGACCAGCGAGGTCCGGCTTTTGCCGGCAGTGGGCGGACATCACGACTGCAGGAGCCCGCACGCAGCTAAGCATTCCTGAAAAAATGCGATTTACGAGCGTGCTATGCCTCGAAATGCCGGTGCGCCTGCTTTCTTGCATTGGAAATTGTCCAATAGAATCATGCCACGGAAATTTGGATTGCTGGCTTGGTATGGGGCCTTTTTCACACGCGTCCGATGATCGCAATTTCCATTTGAGCTGCGATTTTCGCCTCAAGCCGATTGCGAACGTCGTTCAGGTTGCTGGACGTGACAAATCAAGGTCGGTCGTAGAAAGCGAACATTTTATTCAGATGGCTCTTTCGATAGATTGAGGCGAAACGCTCGGCTCTCCAATCAGCTATGCGACGTCTTGTGGTCTTGCGCCATGCGGGACGCCTCCTGTAACATGATCTCCCTCATCCAGATGCTTGCCTGATCATCGTTGTGAAGAGCCGGCCATTGCACGGCTTCCGTAAAGGCCGGTCGCGGGATTGGAAGGTCAACGATCCGTAGCCGCATCGTCGTTGCGAAATGTCGCGCCAGCCGTGAATGCATCGTCGCGATGCGCTCGGTGCCCAACAGCAGGGGCGGGATCAAGCTGAAGCTCGGCACTGCAACCTCGACACGCCGCTTGTGACCATGCTCGAGCAAGAGCCATGCCTCGATCGAGGGCTTGCCCGTTCGTCCGAACTGCGCCGCAACGTGACCCATCGACATGTACCGATCGAACGTGAGCTTGCGTGAAAGCTGCTTGTTCGTGTGACAGCCCACGCACACCAGCGTCTCGTCAAACAGCTTTGCCTTGGGGTGCGCGTTTGACATGTACATTTCCGGAAAGATCAGGAAATCGACCTCGCCGCGATGAAGTGGCTCGTCCGGTTGGTCGTCAAACGGAACAAGCTCGAACGTAATGTTGGGGGCCTCGCGCGCAACACGCGCGATCACCGTCCGGAAGAACACCAATGCTATGAAATCAGACAGAATGACCCGGAAGCGACGGTCCGATTTCGCTGGGTCGAACGTGTCACGCTCGGTCATGGAAAGTCGGATGTGCAGCAGCGCTTCGCGGGTCGGCGCAGCCAGAGCTCCGGCAAGCGGCGTCGGAACCAGTTCGCGGCCGCGCATCGTGAAGAGGTCGTCGCGGAAATAGGCACGCAATCTTGCAACCGCCGCGCTCATGGCCGGCTGGCTCAAACGGATGCTGCGCGCCGCCGCAGTTAGGCTGCGCTCGGTCATCAGCGCGTCGAACGCGACGAGGAGGTTCAGGTCGAGACCTTTGAAGCGCATGATGAGGCATCCACGCTATAGATATGGCTCATAAAGACAATCGATTGTACCAATGCCTCTCAGTATCACAAGCTGCAAAAAAAACCGGAGGACGTTCATGGCTCAGACCGACTTCGATGTGGCCGTCATCGGATATGGGCTGACAGGCCTGACGGCGGCATCGCTCCTGGGGCAGCTCGGCCACCGCGTCCTGGTCGTCGAGCGATGGCCCTCTCTCTATGGTCTTCCGCGATTGACGCACATCGATGGAGAGACCGCGAGGCTGCTCAGCTTCGTGTGCGACATCGAGGAGGCGCTCAGGGACTCATCGCCGATCGAGTCCTACATTTTCTATAACGCGAAAGGAAAGCGGCTGGTCGATGTCGTCGATATTCCTAGCCAGCCGATGGGATTTCCGGCGCATATTTCGATTCATCAGCCTGATATCGAGGCGGCGATCGACCGCAGGGTGCGCAGCTTGCCGAATGTAACCGTGCGCCAGGGGGTGGAGCTCACCGGCTTGAAGATTTCAGCCGGCAAGGTCGAACTCGCACTAAGGGCGGGCGACGCCGCGGAAACCGCGCACGCGCGCTACGTCTTTGCGGCCGATGGTGCCAGGAGCTTCGTGAGGGCCGCGCTCGGGATTGAGCGCGACGACTCCGGCTTCAACGAGCGCTGGCTCAATATCGACGGCGAGCGCAAGCGGCCGCTTCCCGCAACCTTCGAACAAACCAAGCAGTATTGCGAGCCGGCGCGAGGCCACATGTTCCTGCCGATCGGCGCAAATCGGCAGCGGTTCGAATTTGAGCTGCTGCCGGACGAGGACACTGACGAGATGGAGCGGGCAGAGAGCGCGTGGAGAATCTTGAAGCAATATCACGATGTCGGCCCGGACGACCTTCGGATCATCAGGCAGATCGTCTACACTTTCGAATGCCGTATGGCGCAGAGCTGGCGCAGCGGGCCGGTGTTCCTGGGAGGCGACGCCGCGCATACCATGCCGCCCTATCTCGGGCAGGGCGCTTGCTCTGGTATCAGGGACGCCGCGAATTTCGCCTGGAAGCTTGATCTCGTGCTCCGGAACGTCGCTTCACCGGAAGTCCTTGAGAGCTACGAGCCCGAGCGCCGTCCACATGTCGCCCACATCATGCGCACGGCGGTGATGTTGGGGAAAATCGCCAATACACATAGCCGCACGGTCGCGTTCTTCCGTGATCTTGCTTTCCGGTTCAATCTGTTCCCGCCGCTTCCGCAGTTTCCGTCCCTTTCCGCCGGCATCATCCAGGACGACCGTCGCGGCCCCTGGGGCAAGGCCGTGGGCTCGGTACCGCCGCAGGGGCGTGTCAGGATCGGCGATCGCATTGCAGGGCTCGACGACCTGGTCGGCTACAGTTTCGCACTCATTGCTGAACGCAATCCAGCGGCTATTCTTGGCCCATCGCGGATGGGCTTTCTTAGGAGTCTCGGCTGTCGCGCATTCACGCTCGCCGAGGATGCCGGCGCCGGCGTTGAACGTATGCTCGATATCGATGGAACCTATTCGTCTTGTCTCGCTGGAAAGAACGCTCCCGCGATGGTCACCCGTCCGGACACCAATCTGTTTGGCTTTGCCGCCGGGCTGAAGGACGTCGCCGACCTTGTAGAAAATCTCCAGCAGAAGCTGTCGTGGCACGCGACGGCCTTGGCAGCGTGAACATGGCCATATCCGAAGAACAGGCCAAAGAAATCGAGGCCCTGTGCCGCGCGATGTCGGTCACGCGCATGGTCGACTATGGCATGCCGCGCGATAAGGCACAGCTCGCACATCGGCGGGTGCACGAGGGGAGGCCCTGGGACCTCGTGCTTGAAGAGATCGCGCACGAGGAGGAGCGCCTTGCCGAGGTGGCCGATGACGCAGCGCTTGCCCGCGAAAGCTGGCACGCCGCTGCTGTGAGCCTGATCTTTGCTCAAATGGCCTTCAATGCGGATGGCGACCGTAAGCGGGAGCTCTATCGCCGGATGACCCAGTGCTTCGCGCGCTTTGCTGCGCTGTCGAATTACCCGGCGATGAAGGTGGAAGTGCCATACCGGCAAGGGACGCTGTTCGGATGGCACTTTCAACCGATCGAGGAGCGGACCCCTGCGAGCGTGATCGTGTTAGGGGGCATGAGTGGCTGGTCCACGGCCTATCGCTCGATGGCGGAAGCGCTGTGCGCGCGAGGGATCGCGTGTTTCCTGGTAGATGGTCCCGGGCAGGGCGAGAGCAGGCTTGAGGGAGGCATCCTCGCCGATGAGGACGTTGCAAGCGGTTTGAGCCGCTTCGTCGATCTTGCTCTGATGCGCTCGCCTGGTCAGAGGATTGGGCTGTGGGGCAACAGCTATGGCGGGTTGTTCGCGGCACACACCGCCATCCGCGACACCCGCGTGCGCGCCTGCTGCATTAATGGTGCTCCGGCGCGCACGGAGGTGCCGCCGTTCCGAACGGCGCAAGCGCAGCTCGTCGCGATGTTCGGCTGCCACGATCCGGATTTGCTTGCCGAGCGCGTTTCCGCGCTTGTCTTCGACGGCCGCGTTTCTATCGCCTGCGCGACGCTGGTGCTGGAGGGCGGCGCCGATGCGCTGGTCAAACCGGGATCTCAGAGTGTGTTTCTCGAAGGCAACACCGATCCCCGATCGCGCCTCAAGTCCTGGCCAGACGGCGAGCACACGCTCCATAACCATCGGGACGAGCGAGACACGCTAGCAGCGGACTGGTTTAGCGCGGTGCTCAGATTGTAGCCGGAAGCGGCTGGAGCGAGATTCGCATCGGGCCAAGCCGGTTCGAGGGTCGGGTCCACGAGCGGCGCGGCCGCCTGCACTCAAGCAGGGTCGCCTGCACTCAAGGTGTGCCTTTCTGCGTTGGAGGGCGGGGCTCGTCAGCTTCTCGACAGCCAGACGGGGTAGGCAACCTGATCTGATTTGACTTCGGACACGGAGGGTTGGTGTGGACCTAAACTATTCCAATCGATTCGATCCAGGTCATTGGCAGACCGACGATGCCACGTTGCAACAGCAGGAAGTGGGGCGGTCCGGGTCAGAGGACTTTGAGCAGCACTTGCACGAGGCGCGCCGAGCCGACTCTCTTGGCTCCGTATTCGCCGGCTCGCGGCGTTAATCAGCCAGGCGCCGGCCCAGTTCTAGGACCTCGGGGCCCTGCTTCCCGTGCCTCAGCACAAGCGCCGTCCTCATTGTTGCCTCCTTTCAAATGAGAAAATCAGTCAAAGATGCTGCTCAGCCCCTCCTGCCGCTGCGCAAAGAGAGAAACTCAAGAGTCGTGCCAACTGCGCAGAAAGAGCCCTGGAAATGCCGTTCTGTATTTTTTTCAACGGCTTGATTGCTAGCGAGCCGGCCCGCCGGCCTCGTCGGTCAGATATGCTCGGCAAATGTCTCGACGCGGCCGTGCCGCAACTGTGGGCTCCGGCGCGCGCGTGGGATGCTGTCGCCCCTCGGCGATGAAGACAGGCTTCAGTTGGAAAGTTCGGCGAGAACAGCAGGAGCATCGACGAACGCGAACGCATTAAGGAATTGGCGTCCCCAGAGGAAATTGCGGTCGACCTCCGTCAGCGATGCGGCGTCGCATACCTCATTCCAGGATGTCTTGATTGTCATGATCTGGCGAGCGATCAGGTCGACGGCATCATTCGTGTTGAGCAGAAACAACGGAGCCGCTTCAAGGCAAACGGAAATCTGGCTCGTGCGGTGATTGCCTACAATAAGCATCGCCTGTGTTGTTTCTCCTACCGTCCTGGTTTGTGGACAGATGTCGTAGACAGGCGTCAGCGTAAGATCCTTTCCATTCCAGAACGCCGCGTGGTTGCGGGCATGATCGTCCGTGTTGCCGCACAGGATGTTGAACACCATCCGGCCGTACAACTCGCGTAGCGTCTCCTTGGGCGAGGTGAACCGGTGGCGGATAATGATGGCAAGATCTTCATAGCTTGCGTAGCGCGCCATCAGTTCATCGAGCCCAAGCAAGGTCAGGGCTGACACCATGGCACGGCGCTCCCATCCGCCATTGGCCTTTTTCCGATCAAAGCGCTCGATCAGAAGCACATCTCTGCCTGCGGCGCGATCGAGGCTGACCGAAGCTGCGGCAAAGGCAATTCCGGATCGTAGAGTGCAATCGCGTTGTTGCGCGCGAGATAGCTTTGGCCGTAGTTGAAGAGGAACTGATTGCCCGAAGCGAACAAGCGGCCGGCTACGACCGGCGCCGTCTCGCCGGGCAGCCAGACCCACACATAGGTTTCAGTCGGCTTCTTGTCAGAAGTTGTCATCGGGTTTCGCGCGCGGTGTGTGGACGGCTTTCGGCATCAGCGTCATTACGGCTGTATTCGATGCGAGAGCGCTGGTCAGAGCGCGTTCATCGGCAGCAAACAGCGGCACGCCAACGATAGCGGCGGCTTCGAAGACGGCACCCAGCGTGCAGCCGAGATCTCCGCTCTCAATTCGCCGCAGGAGTCCGCGAGAAAGGCCCGCGCGGTCGGCGAGTTCTTCGGTCGTCATCTTCCGGTCGATGCGCGCCTTACGAATGAGCTGACCTAAAAGGACAGCCGCCTCCTTTGCGTAGCGGGAATAGGGTCTCGTTTTCTTCATCATCACTGAGCCATTAATGGACCTCATGGGCCCTATTGGGCCATTTATTACCCAAATCGAGATTTTTAGTACGCCAATAGATTCATGGACAAAGCCCATTTTGGAATCCCTCCGTCTAATGAGTGCGGCGATGCGGCGGCGATTTCCCCCTAACTTGTATGGGTTTTGCTAGGCTGTTAACGCGAGCAAGCTACTAGCAAGCTAGCCCACCGAACGGATCAAACAAGAGCGCTCTTTCTGGTTCTGGCTCTTGTCGCGATAGCGTTGATGTCGACGCGGGATTTGAACGCGCTAGGACTGATTGGTTCGTCCCTTGCATCCAGGCCAAAGCCCGAGGCGCCGAGGGCTCGGAGCACCAGTCGCACCTCTGCACGGCGTGATCGTGCTCGGCTGCGATCACCACCGATGCGTTTGGCCAGGGCTGACTGATCAAGCTTGAGGCGCTTGCCCCGCTCGCGGATGAGAGCGCCGATGTCGGCGGGAGCGCAGACGAGCATAGACGCCACCGCGATCCAAAGTTGCACGATCCGCTCGCCGTCGGCGGCGGACATGGTTCGTCCGCTATCCTTCATGATTGTGTCCTATGGACGGTCGCTAATGTTCCGTGAACGATGGACATCTCAAGGCGCGACGCCGCGAGGCGTCTGCCTGTCATCATGGGGCATGGCATGAGTTAGCATCCAGCCACGGCGGTACGAAGGCATCTCACCCCTCGTCGAGCGCCCAGATGTCTGTTTTGCTTGCGACAGCTGGTCTTGATGTGCTGCATACGGACCTCGGCAGGCAGTCAAAAGGCCGCTCTACCATGCAGACGAAATCGCGAGGACCAGTGATCCTAGCGGCGCGTGCATTGCCCCGAGAGGGGGCATGGCGAGGGTTTTAGAAAAGCTTATGGGACGATAAGCAAGAGTGCCCCTGACTGTCAGAAACTCGGCGAAAGTCCTTTCGACGAACAAGAGAGACCTTTGGTTGGCCGTCGTGAGCTTTGCGACAAGGTCGTCGGCATTCAGCCAGTGAGAGTTCTCATTCGCGCAATGAAAATCGCGTCTGATGAAAAATTACAAAATCGCATTATCTCCAACGTCGGAAAAATAGTTCGTCTTCGACTCGCGTAGTCGAGGCTTCTTTGAGACGATGGTCACGCAATGATGACAGCCGGGGACGCTCATGATGCGCAACAACATCGTCGACAAGTTGAGTGATTTGACCAAGCCCACAGCTGGTCGATGCTGTTGCGCGTGCCTGTGTTGAAGCGGCTGAAATCCGCGCGCACAGGAATGTATCTGAGACGGCTGTAGCGCTTCTGAATCAATAGCCTAAACGACGACCATGACTACACGTGAGCCGCGCCCGTCTTGATGGGCGTGATGGCACAACGCTGCCCAACTCAGATCGTCGTTCCTATCCACGCAAGCCTAATTCTTGAGGAACAAGCAGGATGACTGTGAGCAACAATCCGATCAAATTCGCTTACTGGGTGCCGAACGTATCCGGCGGCCTTGTGATTTCTTCGATCGAGCAGCGCACCAGCTGGGATATCGATTACAATCGCAAGCTTGCTCAGATCGCCGAGAAGGCTGGTTTCGACTATGCCTTAAGCCAGATCCGATTCACTGCAGGTTATGGTGCCGACAAACAACACGAGTCCGTCAGCTTCTCTCACGCGCTCCTTGCCGCGACCGAAAAGCTCAAGGTTATCGCCGCTCTCCTTCCCGGACCATGGAACCCAGCGCTTGCGGCAAAGCAGATTGCGACGATCAGCCAGCTCACCAATGCGCGCGTTGCGGTCAACATCGTCTCGGGCTGGTTCCGCGGCGAATTCCATGCGATCGGCGAGCCCTGGCTGGACCATGACGAGCGCTACCGCCGCTCGGAGGAATTCATCACCGCGCTACGTGGGATCTGGACCGAGGAAAGCTTCACCCTGAAGGGCGACTTCTATCGGTTCAACGACTATTCGCTCAAACCAAAGCCGCTCGATCCGTTGCCGGAGATCTTTCAGGGTGGCTCTTCGCGAGCAGCCCGCGACATGGCTGCCCGGGTGTCCGACTGGTATTTCACCAATGGCAATACGCCGGACGGCCTGAAAGCCCAGGTTGAGGACATTAGGACCAAGGAAAAGGCCTTCGGCAAAAGCTGGCGCACCAAAATCGGAATCAATGCCTTCGGCGTCGTCCGGCAAACAGAAGACGAAGCCAAGGAGGTCTTGCAGGAGATTATCGATAAGGCGATCCCCGATGCGGTTCGCGGATTCCACCATGAGGTCCAGAATGCCGGCAATGCCAGCCCCGAGCGCGAGGGCAATTGGGCTAAATCCACCTTCCAGGACCTCGTTCAATACAATGATGGCTTCCGATCGAACCTGATCGGAACCCCGCAACAGGTCGCCGAACGCATTACCGAGCTCAAGGGCGCTGGTGCCGATCTGATCCTGCTCGGCTTCCTCCATTTCCAGGAAGAGGTCGAATATTTCGGCAAGCATGTGATCCCGCTCGTTCGGGAGCTCGAGGCGAGCGCGCCCGTGCGGGCGCAAGCTGCCGAATAGGCGAAACCGTCGGGGAGGGGGCCAAGTGGCGGGGATTGCGAGGGGAGCGGCTGCGCTTTGTCTGGAGGACGGTTCTGCCGGAGAACATGTCCATCACTTGAGGCAAGAGCGCGGCGAGACGATTGTGAGCCGGGCGGAGCCTGTTACGCTTCCACGCCCGGTCCTCGGACTTACGAACATCTCGCTGAGCTTTGGCGCTGTCGCAGCACTGCGCGAGGTTGAATTGCAGGTCGCTCGGGGCGAAATCCTAGCGGTCATTGGGCCGAACGGGGCCGGCAAGAGCTCGCTACTCAACGTCGTCAGCGGACTCTACCGGCCCGATGAAGGCGAGGTGTGGTTCGGCGAGCATTCGTTCCGTGAGGTGCCGACGTCGAAGCTCGCCGCCTATGGCTTGGCACGGACGTTTCAGAATCTTGCGCTGTTCAAGGGGCTTTCCGTCTTCGACAATGTGCTGATGGGGCTTGCACACCGCGTGCGCGCGGGGTTCCTGCGGCAGATCGTCGGCTCGCCATTGGCGCGGCGGATCGAGGCGGAAAACCGCGCGGCGGCGGAAGAGGTCATCGGCTTTCTGCATCTTGACGACGTTTGCGACCGCATCGCCGGAACGCTGCCTTACGGCGTGCAGAAGCGGGCCGAGCTGGCGCGGGCGTTGGTTGCCCGGCCAGAACTCCTGCTGCTGGACGAGCCATTCGCCGGCGTGACTCTGACCGAGAAACATGAGCTGTCGCTGCATGTACGCAACGCCCGCGACAGCTTTGGCGCCACCATCGTCCTGATCGAGCATGACATCGGCGTCGTGATGGGGCTGTCCGATCGCGTGGCCGTGCTCGACTACGGACGAAAAATCGCCGACGGCACGCCGGAGCAGGTCCGCGCCGATCCGGCGGTGATCGATGCCTATCTCGGCGTCGCGCATGAAGATGGCACGGAGCTCGCAATCTGATGTTCGATTATCAGTTTCTGATTGAGGTCTTGATCGGCGGCCTGCTGTCGGGGGTCATGTACTCGCTGGTCGCGATCGGGTTTGTATTGATCTACAAGACCTCCGGCGTGCTGAACTTCGCGCAAGGAGCGATGCTGTTGTTCGCGGCGCTGACCTTCGTCAGCCTGATTGAGCGCGGCGCGTCGTTTCCCGCGGCGCTGGCGGCAACACTAGCGATCATGATCGCGCTGGGTCTCGTCGTCGAGCGCGCGGTGCTTCGGCCACTGGTCAACCAGCCGCCGATCACGTTGTTCATGGCGACGCTCGGGCTCTCCTACGTCATCGAGGGTGCTGCACAGCTTCTGTGGGGCACGCAGGTGCATGGCCTCGACATCGGGATCAGCGACGTGCCGTTCGAGGTGGCGGGCGTGCTCATCAGCCAGTTCGATCTGTTCGCGGCCGGCGTCGCAGGCAGCTTGGTCGCACTGTTTGCTCTGTTCTTTCGTTATACCCGCACCGGGCTCGCTTTTCGCGCGGTAGCTGACGACCAATTTGCCGCCCTTGCGGTGGGCTTGCGGCTGCCGCGCGTTTGGGCGGCGGTCTGGACCGTAGCCGGCATCGTCGCCCTGGTCGGTGGCCTGTTGTGGGGGGCGCGGCTCGGCGTGCAGTTCTCGCTGTCGCTCGTCGTCTTGAAAGCGCTGCCGGTCCTGGTGCTGGGTGGCTTCGATTCGATCACTGGTGCGATCGTCGGCGGCCTCTTGGTCGGTGCGATCGAAAAATTGGCGGAGGTCTATGTCGGGCCGTTTTTCGGCGGCGGCATCGAGGCTTGGGCGGCCTATGTCGTGGCACTTGCGCTCCTCTTGATCCGGCCATCGGGCCTGTTCGGACAGAAGCTGGTGGAGAGGGTGTAGACAATGGCCATTCTTGCTCCCGCCAAATCGAACGGGCCTTCCGCCGAGACGTTGTGGATCGGCATTGCCATCGCAGTCGCCTACGGGGTCGTTCCGCTCGCCGGGTCGGACTATCTGCTCGATGCCGTTCTCACGCCGTTCCTGGCGCTGGCGCTCGCCGCCGTCGGACTCAACGTCCTCACCGGCTATGCCGGGCAGGTCTCGCTCGGCTCGGCAGCGTTCCTCGCGGTCGGCGCCTACGCCGCGTACAATCTCCATCTCCGCGCTCCTGGATTGCCGCTGCTGGTCGATCTGGTGCTGGCAGGCGGCATCGCTGCGGCCATCGGCATTGTGTTCGGGCTGCCGAGCCTGCGGCTGCGCGGGTTCTATCTCGCAGTATCGACGCTGGCCGCGCAATTCTTCGTCCAGTGGGCGCTCACCAAGTTCGGCTGGTTCTCCAACGACAACCCATCCGGAGTGATCGATGCGCCGGCTCTCACCGTCGCCGGCGTCTCGTTCACCACCGCCGCGCAACGTTATGTCTTCTCGCTGACGATCGTGGTCGTCTTGACCTTGCTGACGTTGCGACTACTGCGCTCCCAATCCGGCCGCAACTTCATAGCGGTGCGCGATCACGAGATCGCGGCCAAGGTGATCGGCGTGCCGCTGCTGCGAACCAAGCTGCTCGCCTTCGGCATCTCGTCGTTCCTCATCGGGGTCGCCGGCGTTCTCTGGGCTTTTGCGTACCTGCGCACCGTCGAGCCGGCCGGCTTCAATCTCGATCGCTCGTTCCAGATCTTGTTCATCATCATCATCGGCGGGCTTGCTTCGCTGCGCGGCTCCTTCATCGGCGCGGCCTTCATCGTCGTATTCCCGCTTCTGCTGTCGCGCGTCGGTGCGGCCTTGCTTGGCGGCGTCTTCGATTCCGGCGTGCTGGAGATGAGCCAGCGTATCGTCATCGGCGCGCTCATCATTGCCTTTCTGATCGCAGAGCCGCGCGGGCTGATTGCCCTGTGGGATCGCACTTGGTCCGCTGTTCGGCCCGCCAGGCGCCCAACGATCCCGACTTGAGATCTGATTAACCCAGAGGAGCTTGTAATGAACATGTTCAGCCGTTTGAAGGTGACAATGGGCGCGGCACTCGCCGTGGGCCTTGCCAGTACGTTGGCGGTGCACGCCGACGAGCAGTTCTTCCCGCTGCAAAGCTATCGCGTTGGTCCCTATGCCGCCGGCGGCACCGGGTTCTTCGGTGGCTTCATCGACTATCTCAATCTAATCAACATCCGCGATGGCGGCGTCAACGGCGTGAAGCTGACCTGGGATGAGGGCGAGACCCAGTACGAGGTCGAGCGTGGCGTAGAGGTTTATGAGCGGTTGAAGAGCCGACCTGGGATCGCAGCCTGGAATCCGCTGTCGGTCGGCATCGCCTATGCCATGATCGACCGTATCACCAAGGACAAGGTGCCGCTGATTACGATCAATCATGGACGCACCGATTCGACCGATGGCCGCGTGTTCCCTTACGTTTTTCCGCTGCTGCTCAATCCCTACAGCGAGACCTCCGGGATCGTGAACTACATCGCCTCGAGAGAAGGCGGCCCGGACAAGCTGAACGGCAAGAAGATCGTCGTGCTCTATCATGGCTCGCCCTATGGCAAGGAGACGATCCCGATCTATAAGCTGCTCGCGGACAAGTACGGTTTTGGCCTGGAGCAGATCGAGGTCCCGCATCCCGGCAACGAGCAGCAATCGCAGTGGCTGTCGATCCGACGGGCAAAGCCGGATTATGTGGTCCTGCGCGGCTGGGGCATGATGAATCCAGTGGCCTTGAAGACCGCCCAGAAGGTCGGCTTCCCAGCCGACCACATCATCGGCAATGTTTGGTCCAATTCCGAGGAAGACGTTATTCCCGCGGGTGATGCGGCCAAGGGCTATATCGCGATTACGACCCAGGCGTCCGGCGCCGAATATCCGGTGCTGCAGGAGGTGATCAAAACCGTCTACGGCGCGAACAAGGGCAATCTCGACGACAAGAAGCGGATCGGCAGCGTCTACCACAATCTCGGGATTGTAAACGGTATCCTCAATGTCGAAGCTGTCCGGATCGCGCAGGCCAAGTTCGGCAAGCGCACCCTAACGGGCGACGAGGTTCGCTGGGGCTTTGAGCACCTCCAGCTGGATCCGGCGCGGGTGGAAGCACTGGGCGCGAAGGGGCTATTCCATTCGATCAACGTTACCTGGGACAATCATGAGGGTGACGGCCGTGTCACGTTTCAGCAATGGGACGGCAGCAAGTGGAAGGTCGTCTCGGATTGGATCGCGCCCGACTGGGCGTTCCTCCGGCCGATCATCGAGAAGTCGTCGACGGCCTATGCCAAGGAGCATGACATCAAGATCCGTACCTCCGGTGATGATCCGGTGAGCCAGTAGTGAAGCGATAGGCGGTACCTTTCGGGAGCGTCAGCTTACGAACGGTACCGCCTTGGAATGGATGGATCCGGCATGAGTGACATTCTGCTTTCAGTCGAGGGGCTTGCGGCGACCTACAATCACGTCATCCGTGCCGTGAACGAGGTATCGTTCGCGGTTCGGCGCGGCGAGATCGTCGCTCTCCTCGGCGCCAATGGTGCGGGCAAATCGACAACGCTTCAGGCGATCTCGGGCCTCTTACCCGCGCGGCGCGGTCAGATAGCTGCCGGGCGAATCGCTTTTGAAGGCCGCGACATCATATCTGCGGCGCCCGCCAAATTGGTCCGATCCGGGATCGTTCCGGTGCTTGAAGGTCGGCATTGCTTCCTATCGCTGACCGTCGAAGAGAACCTTATTACGGGTGCCATTGGCCGAGACGCCAAGTCTCACGCGATCCGCACGGATCTGGAGGACGTCTACGAGCTTTTCCCGCGACTGAAGCATCATCGCAGGTCTGTCTCAGGGCTGATTTCGGGCGGGGAGCAGCAGATGGCTGCGATTGGCCGCGCACTGATGTCGCGGCCGCGGCTGTTGGTGCTCGATGAACCATCGATGGGACTTGCTCCGCTTGTCGTTGAGGGCATTGTCCGAGCACTAAAGCAGCTCAACAGAGAGCAGGGCCTCTCGATCCTGGTAGCTGAACAAAATTCGACGGTCGCGCTACGCTTTTCCGACCACGCGGTCGTTCTCGATAACGGCCATAGCGTCCTGTCCGGCGCATCAGTCGCCTTGCGCAACCGCGACGATATCAAGGCGCTTTACCTCGGCGGTTCACCGCAAACAGACTCCACAAAGAAAGTGCTGACGCACGCCGTTGCCTGAACTCGTCAGAAAAAAGGAGAGACCAACTATGGCCGTAGCCAAGCTGGCACACAATTTCGACCATGACCTCTATTCCCGGCTGGATGCCGCCATCGATGCGACCGTAAGGGTCAATGCCGATCGCAACGATCTCGAAAGCCGCTTTCCCAAAGAGAATCTGGAGGCGTTGGCGGAAGCGGGCTGGACCGGCGTCTTGAACGAAACCCGGTTTGGCGGCCTTGGCCTAGGCCATGTCGATTTTGCCGAAGCTGCCTATCGTATTGGCCAGGTTGATGCATCGACTGGTCTTATCTACGTCATGCATGTCGGCGCGGCTCAGACCATCAATCTATATGGCAGCGACGACCAGAAGGAGCGCTGGCTTAAGGCGAAGGACGGTGCTTTGCTAGGTACATATTCGACCAGCGAACGCGCGACCGGGGGACACTGGTGGTATAATCTGTCGGAGGCATCGCGCGACGGTGACGACTATCTGCTCGATGCCAAGAAATCATTCACAACGAGCTCCGGCCAGGCTGACTTCTATGTCGTGCAGACACGTACTCCCGGCGCCAAGGATCAGGCCGACATTGTCTTTTTCATCGTCGACGGCAAGTCTCCCGGGATCGAATCGAAGCCTTGGAACGCCCTCGGCGTGCGCGCCAATCACTCGGGGCCCATCCAGTACACCAGCGTGCGGGTACCGCAACGGGATCGGCTCGGCGCAGAAGGACAGGGCAAAGAAATCATCTACAACGGTGTCTCGCCCGTCTATCTGATCGGGCTCGGCGCTGTCTGGGAAGGCCTGGCGAGGGGCGTGTTGAATGCGGCCGTCAAGCACACCGCAAGTTTCGTACACAAGGATCGGAACAAGAGAGTTGCGGACTATCAGGCAATCCGACAGGAGCTCGGTGCGGCCAAGGTGCTCGTCGAGTCGTTGCGGCCGTGGCGCCTTGAACTAGCAGCAAGGCTGGACGAACTCTGGCGCGCCGGCAAGCCGCAAAGTGAAATCCTGATCCCGCTGACCGAGTTCAAGGTGCACGCCGCCGAGGTCGCGAACAAGGTCGCCGCCGCTGCACTGACGGTGACCGGAGGTTACGGCTATCACCGAGGGCCGATTGAGCGTTCCTTCCGCGACGCGCGTGCTGCCATCGCAATGGGGCCGTCCAACATCATTGCTCGGGACTGGATTGGCAAATCGCTGGTCGGCCTGCCGCTAGAGCTGTTCTACGAAG
The DNA here is from genome assembly GCF_055791185.1 of Bradyrhizobium ingae. Classification (NCBI taxonomy): domain Bacteria; kingdom Pseudomonadati; phylum Pseudomonadota; class Alphaproteobacteria; order Hyphomicrobiales; family Nitrobacteraceae; genus Bradyrhizobium; species Bradyrhizobium ingae. The sequence continues at coordinate 43,810 of NZ_JBVUBB010000027.1, read as the reverse complement.
GCGGAGAATAGTTCGAACTGAGCCTATCCGGTTGACGCCCACACCGGCTAGTGCTAGTTTCAGACCACTGGAGATGCCGCAATGAACGAGACTTTTCGAAGTTCGGAAATACTGCGGCTTGCGGCCAAGTACGTGTGGTGGACGCCGCCCGATATTGTTGCGTCCGACGGAATGTCTAGGCTTGTTGCTAATGTGATGGAGATGGGTACCTGGGAAGACGCCTCCGCGCTGATCGAATGCGTCGGAATTGATATGTTTAGGGAAGTTCTAAAATCTCCCCCAGTTGGCGTAGTCTCCAACCGATCGCTCGCTTTTTGGCATTATCGATTGGGCGGGCATGGAACACCGCCGAAGTCGCGTCGCCGGTTTTCCTGACGCTGGATTTGCTTATGGTGTTTACGCCGCGCCTCGACATTCTACCCCTGCTCAACGTAGCCTATGGCCTCATCTCGCCCAAGTGCCCGGCCACTTTGTTCTATATGGCGGTACGGCGATTGCGCTTCGCCTCGGACGTCGTCAATCCGTCGATTTCGACTTTTTTTCGGACGCGGATCTCGACGACGGACAAAAGTACAACCTGCTGAACGAAATCGCGTGGCTCAAAGGCGCCTCCGTACTGCAAAACGAGAAGGATACGTTGACAGTCAGCGTCGATCATATGGGCGCGCCGATCAAGGTGTCATTCTTCGGGGGCGTGAAGAACGGTTGCGTATGTGAACCGGACAAGACCGACGACGATGTCCTGTGCGTCGCGTCGATGTACGACTTGTTCGCACATAAGCTCAAAGTGATTCCTGATCGGGGCGAAGTCAAGGATTACCAGGATATCGCTGTCATACTTGCAAACGGGCAGAGCCTGCCGCGCGGACTAGCCGCGTTGGAGGCCATTTTCGGGTCGAGTGTGCCTCCGATGATCACGTTGAAGTCGCTGACCTACTTCAACGACTTGAACGAGCCGTGGCGCCTTACCGACGATATGAAGTCCACGATAACGACGGCCACAAGCGGTCTCCCGAAATCCTGGGGAAGGATTTCCATTTTCTCGCGGACGCTCTGTTGCCAGGAGTCCAAAAATCCGAAGCCATAGTCGCAGCTTGATGGATATTTTTCAGCGCGACGACCTGCCGTTCCCGCAGTCTCTGCCTGAGTTTCAGCGATTGTTCCCCGACGACGCGGCTTGCGCTGGCTACCTCGAAAAGGTCCGTTGGAAGGATGAGTTCGTTTGCCCTCATTGCGGAGTTTCCGGTTCACCATTCCGTTTCACCAACCGCCCCGGGGTCTTACGCTGCCGCAACTGCCGGAAGAATACAGGGCTAACTGTGGGCACGGTGATGGAGCGCTCGCATACGCCGCTCAGTGTTTGGTTCTGGGCAGCGTATCTTGTCTCTAGTCAAACGCCCGGCACGTCCGCCGCGCAGTTCCAGCGCCAGATTGGATTAAAGCGCTATGAGACGGCATTCCAGATCCTGCACAAGTTGCGCGCCAGGATGGTGCGGCCGGCCCATGACCGCATCGGTGGGCGCGCCAACGAGCATGTCGAAGTCGACGAAACTTGGGTTGGCGGACGCACGCGCGGCGAAGGCGGCGGCGTCCACCACAAGACGCTAGTTGCGGCCGCTACCGAAGTACGTCAACGTGTACCGGGGACCAAACGCGACGCGCGCAGGAACGGACGCTACGCCGGGCGGATCCGACTCGCGGTCATTCCGGACCGCAGCGCCGGATCACTGTGCGGCTTTGTTGAACAAGCCGTCGCGCCTGGGGCGAAGGTCGTCACCGACAATTGGTCCGGGTACGCAGATCTCACCAAGCTTGGGTATGACCATCATGCAGTCGCGGAACGGAGTGATCCGCGAGTCGCCGAGGAGCACCTGCCGATAGTTCATCTGGTGTTCGCCAACTTGAAGACTTGGCTGATCGGCACCCACCACGGCGTCAGCCCGCAGCACCTGCAAGCCTACCTCAACGAGTTTACCTTCCGGTTCAATCGGCGATTCTATCCATTCAACGCCTTCCGCTCCCTACTCGGCATCACCGGCGAAGTGACCGCGCCGACCTACGAAGCGCTTTATTCCGGCGAATGGCGTCACCCTACATGTCGCAACGATGGGTGAAAACCGAATAGGCATAGTTCGAACATCGCAGGGCAACCCGCGGAGCATTGGAACCTCGTGCATGCCGCGGGAGATGCGGCGATCAGGATTGGATAGTGAACGGCACGTTACGGCGCCGACCAGCCGGGGTGATGAGCAGGCGTTGGGAGTTCTTCATGAGCGCACGAGTTGGACGGGCCGACCGATCCGGGCCGGGATCGGAATTCAGCGTTGTACCGAAAGCGCAGATCATCAGGTCCGAGCCGTCCGCCCGGCGCGTTTATAGGTTCACGGCCCAGCGAAATACGATGAGTTTTCTTCTGCCTATCGCGAGGCCTGAGAAACCGCTCGACCTCGCGAGCGGCTTCGACGCTCAGCGCGTCGGCCTCTGAAGCAGCGAAGGAAGTGCGGTAGTCAGCGTGCGGGAATCATAGTTCGGCTTTCTTGCCTCGGCGGCACCTCTGCAGGAACGTTTCATGCGCGATGACAAAGCGGTCGGCTTCGCCAAAAGCGGAAGCCGACAATCGACCAGCGGAATCGATCGAAAAAGAGCAATCAGTCGCCGAATTTATGCGCTGCGGAGCGATTCGTTGCATCAATCAACATCAATAAACCATTACTTTGCAGGGCTAGGCAGGGCGATCTTGGGTCGGCGAGTACAGGGACATATGTGCCCAGATCAGGTCGGCGCAGCGGCATAGGAGCAGAACATGGCCAGCCATTTCTACCGCCTCCGTATGGGCACGTATGCCGAGACTTTGTTTCGGTGCAGCAAGCGCGACCTGCAGCAAAGGCTTTGGCTGCAGTACAACCTGATGCGGCTCGGGAATGAATTGACGCAATCGGAGCACAGGTTCGGTGCGGCGGACCAGCAAGTTCTGGATGCATGCGATGCGGCCGAGGCCGTGACCGGCTGAATTGACTTCATCAGAGGTAAAACGAAAATCGTTCTAACGCCGCACGCCCGTGGAATTTCCTTCGCGCATCGGGCAATCAGCCCCGTCGCATGCGGTCGCGGCGTGCGCGCGGGTCCTCGATAAAAGTTTGCACGAACACGAACATGCAAAACATGAAATCGACGTCTGCGGCTCACGTCACCTCAGGGCTCTTGGAAGCGTCTGCCAGGGGCCACACCACCGCTCGACGACCTCAAGCGCGCGCAACGCGCTTTGTGAGACACCAGACCATCTGTCCGCTATGGTACGCAGCTGCGGATTCGTTACGATCGCGCGGTCTAGCAACACGGACGTCCCACACTGCGGATGGTCTTGATGCTCAGTGGGGACTCTGGCTAAATCGCGCGCGTTCAACTTGGAGTTACTGTGGTGGCGATAGGTACTGTGAAATGGTTCAGCGCAACTAAGGGCTACGGCTTTATCAAGCCGGATGATGGCGGCGCTGATGTCTTCGTGCATATTCGTGCCGTTGAAAGGGCCGGCTACAGCGAGCTGGCAGAGGGTGCAAAGATTAGCTATGAGATAACGACCGGACGTTCTGGCAAGGTATCCGCCGAAAATCTCCGACTTGGATAGTCTTCTTCGCGCAAACGAAAATCAGCCAACCATTCCTCGTTCTGGCTCCGCCTCCGGCTTGTCCGCGAGGCGTAGGTTCGGCCTCAGCATATCCCCCGGAGCCGCTGAGGCCGTTTCCTTGTTTGGCGCTGTCATTCCTTGAGCCCTGAATAGCGCGGCCAATTGTGCGGGGTTCGTTAACGGACGATACCCCGAAGCAGTCCGAGCGCTGTTTTTGGCTTGAATCTCAGTTCGCCGCGACCAGGAGCAAGGAGCCCTGAACGACCTCTCTCGGAACTCCCGAACGCATCATCAGAACGGCTTTTGCCGCTCGTTTTGCCAACTCACGAACCAAGCTCCGCTTTCACCGTGACGCTGACGCCCGGTCGCCGCCAATTCATAGGATGCGAGCATCATCTCGGTCGCGGAACATCTGATGGCTTTATTCGGATGAAAAGCTGCGCGGTTCCGACGACAAAGAGCAGAATTTCGGCGGTATATCGCCTATTTGCATGAAGTTTCGTCTGTGTTGCCGGCCTACTATTTGTGCATATGGGCCCAAGCTGGCGCTGAAGAACCGGCTATCCCTAAAAGATCGGCACTCAATCAATTGCTGGTCTTAAGTGTTTTGATGCATCGCGTTGCCTGAGCCCATTTTCGATCACACAAGGAGGTTACGTACGTTTCGGCCGAAGTGAACACCAACCGTGATTGGCGACACCGAGACCTGCCGGAAACAACAAGATGTCAGATGCAAATGAAAGAAAGACTCGATCGAGCCGTTAGTGACTTCATCTGGAATATCGTCGAGGTGCATTCCATTCTCGAGGAAATACACAAGAGTTGGGCTCAGCTATTAGGCATAACTGAGCCGCAGTGGTTGATCTTGATGGCCATCGACGAACTCGACGAAGGTGGCGGGGTCTCGGGAATAGCGATTGCGAACAAGCTGCGTATCCATCCCGCCTTTATCAGCCATCAAACAAAGCGACTCGAAAAACTGGAGCTCCTTGCCCGCGTGACCTCGCCTGATGATGCGAGATGCCTGCGGATATCGCTGACTGAAAAGGCGCAGGCGGACATCAGGAAGCTGTCGATCAAAAGACAAGCTCTCAACTCGACAATGCTTGACGGGCTCGACGAGGAATCTCTTCACTACGTCAACAAACGGCTAACCTTGCTTGCCAAGAACAGCCGATTGGTATCTCAAAAGCTAAGTATCGGAATATTGTAACGCAATGTCGAGCATCAGAGCCCGCTCGCTGGCACCGTACGGGCTCTGCTTGGTGTGAACGTCTGGAGACCACCACGATCTCGGATACGGAGGCAATCCACTCCATCAATTCAAACGCGCCAATCGGGCACTCAAGACGCTCCAAATCTTGTCCTCCGCGCCATTGGCCGCACGACTGGGCGTAACGGCGGTCCCTAAGCGGCGTTCGCAAAACTGCCGGTGCGACGCGCGCGAGCGAAGCAGCATCCGCTGCTATTTCAAGGAGATCGACCATCTGCTTCAACGGTTGGCTTGATTGACGCGCATCTGCGGAAACGACGAACGTCGGACTGTTCGGGCTGAAAGGCCTGAACTAGAACTGGCACGGCGCTCGCAGGATCGCTGTTGCCACATGCGAAAATATCAGCGGCGGCGTAGGACCTCTCGGGCCAAGTATGCAAGGTGATGTGCGATTCCGCCAACAAGGCTATTGCGGAGACACCGTGACCCGGACAAAACTCATGAATATGAAGGTGGAGTAAGGTCGCACTCGCCGCACGGACGGCTTTTCGGATTGCGTCTTCCGCAACAGCCGGGTCGTCAAGGTTCTTCGCTCCCCATAGGTCGATGAGGATATGCGTCCCACCCGAGGACAGAGCCGGCGGGGCTGCCTTCTCGCCATCAATAGTCATTGAGAAATCTCCATTGAATCATCGGCCTATTAGGCTGAGCTATTCGGGGTTTGGATGGCGAGGTGATCAGGCGCGCTCGGCACTTGGATGATTTCAATGCCGTTATTGAATCTGACATACTGCGATCTTGGGCGCCTATTTGTGCCTCAAGCCGCCGCTAGGTCCCTTATGGCTGCGATCACCAGCTCGAACGCCATCGGCCTGGCGGTGGTTGGCATCAAGGAGCCCTTCGTCCGCATGCTCCTTAATTGCCCGGTGCCGAACAGGCTCTCGATGGGATTGGTGGTTAGCAAGAGGTCCCTGTTCGGAGTGCGTCGCGATCCTTAACCGGGCATTCGAACGCCCGGCCGTAGTTGGCGCAACGCTTGTCGGCGAAGACGTCGATCGCCCCTTCGGTAGACGCTCGGTTCGCGCCCAATAAACCTCGCGTCTTGCAAAAGTCGAGCGCGCCGTCGCCGAGATTTGCATTGCCAAGCCACCCTTCCCTTGACGTCGGGCATGGTGTGGCCCTGCGTACCCAAAGCGTAAACCGAGGCGACCGGCTCCAGTGACAAGGTCGCTTGGACCCGCCTTGCAGTTGACCCTCACTGCTATGCCGTAGCCGGCAAGACAGGTATTTATGCAGTTGGAGACAGGGCCGTGGGCATCGCGTTTGAAGCCAAACACCCAACCATTTTTCTGCGAGTTGTAGCCGATCTGGTCGCCTTCAGAGAACGCGGGGGTATCGGCGCGGCCGCGATAGACAGACGGAACGTCGGGATGACTGAAGCATGTTTGAGCGCTGATACTGCGGGCGTGCCCGCCTGTATATTCTCCGGACCGGCTCCACGGGGCCGATGACAGCTGTACTGCTGGCTCAAGATCCGCCGAATTGGCTACGCCGCTTGCTTCCAGCGCAATCGTTGTCGCTCCCCCAGAACGAACTCCAGATCGCATCAAACACTCCGCGGCGCTATCCCTATCCACAACCGAGCATTTTCGAGCTGGCTTCGGTGGTGGCACCGCGAATGAAGCAAGCAGCGTGCCGCTTGGGAATTGAGGGGGGCACCAGTTGCTTGGTACCGGGTGCATGCGTCAACTTATGGACAATGGTCTTAAAGCTGACAATCGCTTTGTAGCGTAGCGTACGACAGCAGGCTGCCCTGCAGGAAATCGCTTTCGTTGCTGGCTAGCCTGCGGTTATCGAAGTCTGGCTCGTGGCAAAGACGTCACGAGCGATCGGTTGCGCGATGCGGCACGGGAGGAAAGGCTCATCATCAGCCCTTCAAGCTTACCACCGACACCGCGCGATGCTAACACTCCGGCTTCGCCTTGGTGCCAAGCGGCACCGCAACATTGTTTGTATCGGATCTTCTGTCGGCGGCGAGACGCAAGCTTGCTTTGACGCGCTGAAAGGAGTTGTCGAGCGTGCACCTCGTGGCGGCCAAGCAGCGCTACCCCACGTTCAATCCCGATTCGGAAATCGTATTGGAGCGACGCCCTTTCGGGCAGCCTGCACGTCCAGAATAGACATTTCTGGGTGCGTTTTCGTGTGGACCAGGGCGAACGCCTGCGAACAACATATCAATCGTGGTGGGTGGTTCTGCAAGCCCACGATTCGTTACGCTGCTCAAAGCCATTTCGTGAGCGAAGAACGACAAAAAGTTCGAGCACCTAACGACTGCCCCTCAGCGCCTACCGGAACGACGTAGGCCTCGCGGACGATGAGGCGTTTCTGTCTTGGTTCTTGCGCAATCGATATCATCGCTTTCCGCACCGCGGGCGACCTGCAGGCCGGCTAGGGCCACGTCTTGTTTCACGAGACAGCACCAAGCTACAGCCCAGGCGCCTACAAATGTAGGAAATCGCAAGCCGGGACCGAGTCTCTGGACGCGCTGATTGCGGGTGTCATGCAGATTAGCGCGTGTCTACTACAAGATCAGGTAGATGCCACCGCCAACTTGAGGCCCTAGCGTTCGGTCGTGTTCCCTGCCGATTAACGAGGACATCGTGAACGCAAAAAGCGAGAAGCTAGCAAATAGGCAAAACGGCGTATGATGACTGGCAGAACCAGGGTGGCTAAGCAACGCACAACCCATTCAGGACCCTCGATGTTCTGGCTGAAGGGCCGCACAGGTTGACGAATGGCGGCAGGCGTATGCCTACGGAAAATCGGTCCGGCAAAATTCCGCTTGTGGAAGGTTTACCGATAGACCCGATCACGGCGATCGATCGGCTTGCACGCTCGGATCCGGAAAGGGTTGCGCTCAGGTACGGCGTAGACGCACTCACCTACAAGGCACTGCGATCAAGATCTGATGCGCTCGCGAGGACGTTACGAGAGAAGGTGGCTCACGGCGCGGTGGTCGGCTATTGGGGTGAGCGAGACCTCGACTGGGCGACGGTGGTCGTCGCAATTTTGAAGGCTGGATCAACCTACCTGCCGCTCGATCCATCGTTACCGGTTTCCCGTACATCATTCATGATCGAGCAGAGTCGCTGCGCTCTGATTATTGGCCCGGACCAACTAGAGCCGCTCAGCCTATTCAAGGCTAACAGCAAGCCCACCACCCAATTCGTGACGATAGAGGCGGCGTTGCGCGAGGGCCAGACTTCGTCTGTTGTACCATCACCGAGCAAGGATGGAATAGCCTACATTCTGTTTACGTCCGGTTCGACGGGCCAGCCGAAGGGCGCAATGGTTGAGCGCGCGGCCCTCAATAATCATCTGGTGGCAAAGATTGACGCTTTAACTCTCACTCGGACCGACTGCGTCGCGCAGACAGCGTCGCACTGCTTTGACATCTCGCTGTGGCAGCTTCTGGCGGGACTTTGCGTCGGAGGCTGTATCGCGATCATCGATGATGCGACACTGAAATCGCCAGTATCACTTCTCCAAGCCATTCAACAATACGGCGTGACGGTCGTTCAATTCGTGCCGTCGATGCTTGCCGTATTTGTTGAATATCTGCAGTCGCTTGCGGCCTCTGAGCGAGCTCTGGATGGTTTGCGAAGTATTTCTACGGTCGGAGAACCTCTAACACCCGGCCTGGCGCGCGCGTGGCTTGCCTTATATCCCCTGGTTCCCATCCTCAACCACTACGGGCCGACCGAGTGCGCGGACGGCGTGACGCATCATCTGCTTTCCGCCGCTCCCGCGCTGGCTGACACTTATGTGCCGATCGGCAAAGCGATTTCTAACCTTGAGGTTTATATCGCGGACGGACCGCGGCTATGCAACACGGGAGAGGTCGGCGAAATCTGTGTTAGCGGCGTTGGTGTCGCTGCGGGTTACGTCAATGACGATGACCGCACCAAGGATGCCTTTGGGCTAAACCCGTTCTCGAACGATCCTTCGTTCCAGCGCCTATACCGGACAGGCGATCTCGGGCGAGTTCGTTCCGACGGCCTCTTGGAATGTCTCGGTCGACGGGACCGTCAGGTCAAAATTCGCGGGCACAGAATTGAGCTGGGGGAAATCGAGGCCCGCCTTTCCGCTCATCAATTGGTACGTGGCGCCGCCGTGGTCGCCTCGGTCCGCGCAGGCGTAAAGCTTACGGCGAGAGACATAACCAGGGCCGAGGGGGAAACTGGATCGCGTCGACTCATCGCGTATGTGTCAGCCCCGCCTGAAGTGGGGGAAGGCGAGCTTCAGAGCTTTCTGGCCGAAACGCTTCCTACCTACATGCTCCCAGAAAGGATCATCCACGTCGGCTGTATTCCACTGACCAGCAACGGAAAGGTCGATTTTGGAGCCTTGCCAGACCCGACCGGTGTTCGCCCTCTCTTGCCGACTCCGTTCCAAGAGCCGCAAACAGAGCTCGAAGCTCAGCTGTGCCAAATTTGGTCCGAAATTCTGCGTATTGAGAACATTGGCGTCAATGACGAGTTCATAGGCCTCGGTGGAGACTCGCTTCGGGCCATGCTCATATTGGGCGAGTTGCAGACCCTGCTTGGAGTAAGAACGGATTTCAGGCTGGTTCTGAATGGAACGATCCGGTCTCTTGCGGCGTCGATCTCGGCCCGAGTCGAATCGAAACCGTGCACAGCCCCGGAGCACGGCAAGCTTATGCGAGCGCCCCTGACGCGAGTTCAGGAGCACCTATGGTTTCTGTCGCAGCTCGATCCATCTGCCAGGAACTACATCATTCAAGGCGGCCTGCGAATAAGAGGCATCATCGATCTGGCTGCGTTCAATCGCGCCTGGACCGATGTTGTTCACTCCCATCAGGCACTTTCTGCACGTTTCACAGACGAAAACGGTCCGGTTCAGCTTTTCGATGGTCCGCAATGCGCAAGCCTTCAACTGGTTGATGCATCTCATCTCACGGCGCAGGAAGCTGAGGAGCTGATAGCAGAGTTACGGCGAACAGAGCTGAACGGCAGCTTTGATCTCGGCCAAGGACACCTGTTCCGCGCGCGCATGATCCGTTTTGGCCCCGACAACCATCTCATACTGATCACCGCTCACGAAATCATCATCGATGCCTGGTCGATCTCCGTTCTGCTTAGGGACCTTCGACAAAGCTACGTAGATCCTGCGTCGTTCTCGCCAGAGAACCGCGCGTCACTTTCGGCCTACGCGCTCTGGGAAACGCAACACACGACTACAGAAACGCTGGCCAGCCAACGTAATTATTGGCGTCGTCAGATTGGTGATGATCCGCCGGTGCTTTCGCTTGGAACGGGACGAGCGCGGCTGCAGACAAATTTCTACCGCGGCGCCTCGCATGCGGTGCTGCTTGGCAGCGAGCTCTCCAATCAGGTCCGCGAGTTTGCCCGTCGACACAGGTGCACCACGTCGACAACACTCCTCGCATGCTTCAAGCTGCTGCTGCGGATGTATTGCGGCCAGGACGATATTATCGTTGGCATACCGCACGCCGTACGGGATCAACCTGGCAGCACGGAAATCATTGGCTTTTTCTTGAATATGCTGCCGATCCGCACCGCGATCGATGTCGACCAGTCCTTTGTGGCTCATGTCTCGCGCGTCCAGGGCCTCGTCAGCAGTGCGATTGCAAATTCGGCATATCCATTCGGCTGGATGGTAAAAGATGCCCGTGTACATCGCGAAGCGGGACGCTCCCCGATCTTCCAGGTCATGTTCAACATGTACTCCGAGGCCGCCGAACCACCCGGCCAACATGTGTTGGATCTGACATTCCGTGAATATGAGACCGGCTATGTAAAATTCGATCTGACATTGTACGCACAAGATCTGAGCGATGAAATTGCCCTTCAGCTGGCGTATGCGGAAGACATATTGTCGAGCGATCTGATTGTCCGCATGGCCGACAATCTGCGCTGTCTGATTGCAGCCTGCATTGAGAAACCGCTTGCGCCCATTAGAGATCTGAACTGCCTCAGCGCGTTAGACATCGCTATGCTGGACTCGCTAAATGGCTCGGCGCAGCCATACGAGACTGAATGCTCGCTTGTCGAGGCGTTCGAGCAAATCAGTGTCTCCAATCGGACACAGGTAGCATATTTTGGCAATTTCGGCGAGATCACATTCGGCCAACTGCGCGAGCGCGTCACAGCTATCAGGTCGCTACTGCGAGCTTCGGACGTGGGGGCTGGCGATATGATCGCCATACTGGTCGACCGGTCGCCTGACGTGGCGGCGGTTATTCTTGCGACACGAGCCTTGCAGGCCGTGGTTGTCCCAATATCGCCGGATTGTCCGCGTGATCGGATCGAACATATCCTGCGAGATAGTCAGGCAAAGCTTTTGATTCACGCAAATACCGCTGAACCTGGTTTTGACGTGCCGTCGGTCTGTCTATTGACACTGGAAGCGTCCAGCGTGGGCGCGCACGATTTTGGGCGCAGCGACAAACCATCAGATCAGGGAATTGCAAGCCTCATATACACCTCGTCCTCAACCGGGAAGCCGAAGGGGGTTCTCATACCGGAATCGGCTACTCTCAATCGGCTGAACTGGATGTGGCGACGTTTTCCCTTCGACAGTGCCGACGTTATGGTTGTCCAGAAATCCGCTTCCCTTGTTGCGTCCGCCTGGGAGTACTTTGGGGGGCTTTTGAAGGGTGTGCCCACGCTGATCCTGACCCAGGAGCAGTTGCTGGATCCAGATCTGCTGTTATGCACGTTGGCGAAACGTCGCGTGACACATTTATTTGCCTCGCCACTACTCCTGTCCGGCATCATTGCTGCGCAAGAACAGCACCCGCGACCGACAGCCTTGCGGCTGGTTACGAGCAGCGCCGAACCGATGCCTTCCTCGCTCCCCGGTCGCTGGCGTGCACATTTCCCGGACGTGCCGTTGTGGAACTTCTACGGTGCTACGGAATGTGCGTCCAATGCAGCAGTCTATGAAACGTCGGATGTCGGCGACGGCTCGTCGCTTATCCCCGTTGGACGCCCAATCGACAACGTCAAACTCTATGTTCTCGATGCCCAATTAAAGAGAGTCCCTGTCGGAGCTGCCGGCGAACTCTGCATCGCCGGACGCTGCGTGAGCGCTGGGTACTGGCGGGATCAGGATCGGACCAACCGCTGTTTCGTCCGCAATCCCTATGATGACGGCCAATACAGCGTTCTCTATCGAAGTGGCGATATCGCACGCTTCTCAACCAGCGGTCTGCTCGAAATTTGCGGCCGGTCGGACAATCAGATCAAAATACGGGGCTTTCGCATCGAGCTGGAGGAGGTCGAAACAGCTCTTGAGTCTCATCCTGCAATCGCAAAGGCCGCCGTGGTCGCAGAAGGCATGGATAATCATCGTCGCTTGATCGCTAACGTGGTTCAGGCTCGCGACAGTCTGAGCTCTGGAGATATCATCACTCACCTGCGCCACACCTTGCCGTCCTACATGATCCCTGCCGCCTTCCGTTTGGTTGACAGCATCCCCCTTACGGCAAGTGGGAAGATAGATCGTTCTCGCCTGTCGTCCGTTCCCTCCCGCGAGGTCGGGCCAGTTCCATGTGCTGAGCCCCGCACAAGAAACGAGCGCATTCTTGCTGAGATCTGGCAGGACCTATTCGGCGCCAAGTCGGTCGGACTAGATCGGAGCTTCTTTGATATCGGCGGAAATTCTCTTCTCAGCGTGCGCTGCGTCACGCTGGCGCGCAGAGCCGGGCTGAATCTCACCGTCGAGCGGCTCCATCGAACACCGACCATCAGGGAATTGGCGGCAGACGAAGCGGTTACACGCGATGCCGTCCGTTCCCCAGACGGTTCATTGCCAGTGACCCCCGCAATCTCATCTTGGAACCGTCTTGCCGGCTTCGATGAGCATTTCAACATCGGCGATCTGTTCTTTTTGCCCGCCGGTATCCTGAACGTCCGAACGCTGGAGCGTGCCCTCGCCCATGTCATGGATAGGCACGAAGGCCTCAGACTCCATATTGCTCGAACGGTTGAGGGCCTACGTCTGACAATCGGACCGTCCGTGGCCGAACGCCTCGTGGAAGAGATCGATCTTGTCGGAATGGACGTCCTTCAGCAGCGCAAGATAATCGAGAGCATCTCAGCAAGACGTCAGCACATGTTTCGGTTTGACGGCCAGAGGTCGCTTGTTAACGTCACCGCCTTCCGCACCGCGGAAAGCGGCGATTACTATCTGCTGGTCCTGATGCATCATTTTGTAGCGGACGGGATAGGCTATCGACTGTTCCTGGAAGCATTGGATGCGGCGTACAACGCCCTTGCTTCGGGCCATATCGAGAGCGGTGCCGAGAACATACAAATGCTCTCTCCATGGTGGAAGCGCCTTGAGCACTACGCGAACAGCGAAGCGCCAGCCGAACTCAAATACTGGGAGGGAATTGACTACCATCAGTTCAATTTCCACGTCAGCGACACTTCATCAGGCGGCGCGAGCTTTTCGAAAGTGACCGCCAGAGAGCTTCACTATGCGCGACTTGAACGTCGCATGGACGAAGCGAACTGCCGCGCCCTTTGGGAAGATCAGGCCAAATACTATCTTGAGATCGACAAAGAAGCGACAGCCGACCTCTTCAATATTGCAGCGAGATGGGCGCATTGTCAGGACGTGGATGTCTTTCTTGCCGCCATATCTGGCGCCTTCGGACGCGTTTGCGGCAACCACTCGCTTTGGATTGATAACCTTACCTCAATCCGAGGTCGGGTGTTTGACGATCTCGAATCATCTCAAATCATCGGCAATATCAGCGAGCTTGTTCCGCTTCCCTTGAGACTGACAGCAGCGGAGCGCCGCTCCGATCGTGCGCGCTCAATATACCGCCAGCGCAATGCCTTGCCGCGCAGGGGAATAGGGTTTCGGGCCATGAGATTCCTAAACCGAGATCCTGCCGTGCGGAGCCGGGTCGATCGCCTGCCCCTACCAAGAATTGGATTGAATTATCGAGCGGGTGTGCAGCGCCATTTTCCACGCCGTCTCCTAGCCAAGGAACCCTCGCCACTCTGGATCGGCGAAGACATGGATGAAGCGTCCGTGGGTCATCTCTTCTGGTTCGATGTCGGATATCAAGCCGGCCAGATACAGATCGAAGCAAGGTACGATTCAAGCCAAGTCGGTTATGAGCCGACCCGTAATCTCTGCACAACATTGCAACAGGAGCTGTTGGAGACGATTAGCGAATTCGGATCAATTCGCGGCACGTTCACCCATGAATGAGCCAGATGCGAAAATTCGCCGTCGAGAACGATCGCGATGTGATGACAAAGAAGAGCGCGCATATTGACCTTTCTGACCCAAATCTCTCGAGTCTGATTCTACGGCTCGCCATCCCCTCTGTTGTCGGCTTATCGATCAACGCGCTACAGCAGGTCGTCAACGCGATCTTTGTTGGCGCACTTGGCGCTCAGGCGATTGCAGCTGTCAGCATGGCCTTGCCAATCGTGGTCCTGCTCGCGGCGGCTGGACAGGGGATCGGTGTTGGAACAGCATCGATCATATCCCGTCATCTTGGCGCTGGTGAGTACCTGGAGGCGAGCAAAGACGCGAGCACCGCACTTGCGCTCGCCGCTCCGATCGGTATCACAATTACGTTCGCTCTGCTTCCAAGCCTGCAAGGGATCTTCCTAACGCTCGGCGCGACTCCAACCATCATGCCCATGGCGCTCGACTACGCAGCGACGCTCTTGTTCGGGTACACGTTGATGCTTCTCAATATCGTCAACGGATTTGTTGTCAGGGCAGAAGGCAATACACGATTCAGCATGTGGACGATGGTTACCGCGTTCATACTGAACGCGGTGCTTGATCCCATCTTCATATTCCTACTGGACCTCGGTGTGCGAGGTGCGGCCCTCGCAACGCTGGTGTCCCAGGTCGCTGCGATCAGCCTCTATATCACGTATTTTACGACGCTCCGCGGGAAAGTCCTCGTCAGGATGTCTCACGTCTCGTTGCGAGCCGATCGCATCAGACAGCTCGCCTCGATAGGTGCGCCGGCGTCCATGACCAGCATTTTATCTGCTATTGCCGTGATGCTCTTATACCGAGCTGCCGCACCGTTCGGGGACGAGTCCATCGCGGCCGTGGGAATAGCTGTGCGGATCTTGACGATCGGCGCCCTGCCTATCACTGGCTTCTGTATAGGCTCTCAAGCTGTGCTCGGTTTCGGCTGGGGCGCACGGGACTTTGCTCGAGTGCTGAAGGCTGCGAAGCTCATACTCTCCATAAATATCGCTTTTTCGGTTGCGTATTCTGCAGCCGTTGTGACTTTTGCCCGGCCTTTGGTCAACCTGTTCAGCGATAGCGATAAGGTCAGGGAAATTGGCATCTCGACCTGCATCGTCTTCCATCTGTTTTTTGGACTTTTTGGTATTGAGACGTTCGTGACGACGATGCTTCATTCGTTCGGGAGAGCGCGCCTCAGTGCGGTTGTGTCCTTCGCGAGGCAAGGCTATCTGTTCATCCCGGCCGTACTGTTATTCCCGGTCATATCGGGTTTCAACGGAGTGTTGGCTAGTCAAGCAATCGCCGAGCTGGGCGCCGGAATGATCGCGCTGTTTGTCATGTGCCACCAGTTCGCTGAGCTCAGACGGGCGCTCCGGCACCCTGCTTCAGGACCAATCGAGATTGTGGGGTGACCTGGCAACGCGTATCACCGGAGCCCAGAGCATGAGGCCTGGCCGGGGAGGTGTTGCGCTCCAAAGTCATGACGAGCGCAACGTGAAAAAGTCATGCGCAATAGTATTCGTCTTGAGCGTTGGCGCTGGGTGTTGCAGGCCACCGCAACGACAGTCGACAGCGGACGCCGAGCCGGACCTGCGAGCCAGCCGAGATTGGCACCGCGTGATCCCTTGGGTTATTCTAATTTGAGAAGGGGTTCGCTGCCTGGCTCGCCTCGGCTCGGCCTCGAACCATTCGCGCAGCTGGGGCGTAACCGCGCCACGTAGCCGAGAACGATCTGAAGCCGCGGCGCAAAAACATGCGGTACATTTCCCTACCGCTCGCAACGAGTGCAGCTGCTGCGCTTCCTCAAAAAAAGGAAATTCGGATCGCATATCGCCCCACGAGCACACCAAGCACGTGCCAGCTTTCAGCGAAATGACCGAATGCTATTGACGTCGTCTCAGGCGCACGACCGCGAGAGAAGGGGCTTGTCACATCTATGAAAGCGCTCACGACGTTAGGAGCCGCCATCGGCGCAGCTTTGGCGCACGATATCAGCTTTTCGGGCGGACCAATATATGATCCCGCTCCCCCTCTGTTTCCTCTTGAGGTGAAAATGTTGGGAAACGTAGCCCAGCGTCGTCGGCGTGAATTCGCTTGGGGGCGGCATCACGCTCACGAGGCATTGCGTCGCCTCGGCTTCACTCCTGTTGCCATTTTGTCTAGAAGTGATCGGGCTCCGCTTTGGCCTCTTGGAGTCGTCGGGAGCATTTCCCACTCTTCTTCCGACTGTGGCGCCGTTGCGGGACGCTCAAGGAACGTCCTCGCTCTGGGATTAGACATCGAAGATGAAGAGCCGCTCGGAGCCGATCTTCTGCCAATCATATGCACCTCCGCGGAACTACAGCGTCGGGAATGGTTCAGCAATCGCCTTGGCCCGAAACTAATCTTCGTCATCAAGGAAGCTGTATACAAGTCCTATTCGCCAGAAACCGGTGAATTCCTGGATTTTCAAGATGTCAGTGTCCGGACAAGTGACCAGAGTGGGTTGTTCGAGGCGGAGATCATCAATCCGGAAAAACCTACAAGTTTCGGCAGTCGCACTATCAATGGAATTTATCTCCCGTTTCTCGGAGGCATCCTTGCATTGGCGGTGCGATTTCGAGGCTCGGAGTGTAGCGCTACGAAGCTTGCAAACCTTGCCCGGGGCATTCGCATGGAAATGAGTTGATCCGGTAGGCGTTGGTGCCCGCTAGACAGTCGATGCGGCGGCCTGCCGGTGCCGACGATGATGGTCTCCTGCATTCACGTCAGACGTCGAGGAGGAGGAGGGGGCATTGACCGGGTTGTCCTCGCGCCTGAACGTATAAGCAGCTCTATCTGTTCAGCGGGCACAGCGGGCGGCAGCAGGGATCCTGTCGTCGTTTTCATTCCGAAGAATTGCTAGCGGCTTTGCGGTGCCTGCCACAATGTTTAATTCGACCTTGTCGACCCGCGTGAAAATCAGGCTGCGCTGCCTTATCGGCATTTCCGCGTCCACAATTCATGCCCGCGGCTCGTTGTTCGGCCATTGTCGGCCGGCGGCCAGCTCACAAACCGCTTCTGCATCCGCCGCATCCGTCGTGTTCGGCTGGACATGAGGCGTCACATAGGGGGGCACCATGCGGACCAAATGTCGCAGCGAGGTAATCTCTTGCCCAGAGCGGGCCCTTGCAAAACCCATGAAAAAAGTCTGAGAGAACTCTGATCCTTAAGCGAACGAACCCAATCCCTGAACCGTTCTATCGCGGCCCCAGAGTTGTGCTTTTGCTGGCAATGCACTATCGGGCGGCCGAATGCTCATATGCTTCAATCGGAGTCTGCGCCTTGCATCAGAGGATCGGTTAACCCAATGATCAAAGCTTGGCTGGACTTTCCGATATTTGAATTGTTCGCGGTCCTCATCACTCTTTACGCAACGACCGGCGCTGTCATTGTGATCGCGAGCTTCAGCCCTGCAACGGTTGTGCCGATGCGCCGCGTAGAAGGCGTGGTCGCTCCGTTTTTCGGCACGGTCGGAGTGTTGTTTGCGTTCCTCACCGGATTTCTGGCCAATGATATAACCGATCGGAACCGTCAAGCGGCCCGCGCGGTGCAGTCAGAGGCGGCGGAGCTGCGCAACATCTATGCTGTCAGTTACGCGTCCGTCTCGGACATGGCCAGCCTCCGCTCAGTGGTTGCGAAATACGTCGCCGCCCTCGTGGAGGACGAGTGGCCGGCGATGGCGAAGGACCAGAAGGCCCATTCGCCTGGTCCGGCCTATGACGCTTTGCTGCGAGAAGTGAGCGATCCGCAGATCGCTCAAGCAGCGGGCGGGGCAGTGCAGGCAGCCTTGCTAAATGCTGCAGTCGGAGCGGGCAGCGCGCGTTCCGAACGGCTCGCCTTGGCTTCCGACCGCACCATCGATGCCAAATGGATTCTCGTCCTCATCCTTGGCGTGGTCACACAAATATCGATCGGATTGGTGCACCTGAAGAAGGTCGGTGCGCAAATTACGGCATTAACCGTGTTCTCAATCGCCGTTGTGATAGCGCTTGGACTCATCGGCCTGCAAGAGCGTCCGTTTTCCGGTGATATCCGAGTAGAACCGGGACCACTGGCAGAGCTCACCAAAATCGCAGCGGAATGAAGATGCATCAGTGTCTTGCAGTGAATGCAAACCATTTCCGCGTTGATGCAGCCGAGAGATTTGTCGCACCCATGTTGTGGTGAGCTCGATCGCCGTACCGCTTTTTGGTATCGATGTCAGGTTCCTCGACGCCTTCGCCGCGCCATTTCGAAGCCCACCGCGGCAAACGCGAACGCGACCATCTCGCGCACCGACCGCAGCTCGCCGCGACATAGATGGATTTCCCCTTCAGCTCAAACGGTATGGCGGCCACCGGCGGCCTCCCGCTTCGCCTCGTCTAGATCGCTTGCCACCATCTCCTGCACGAGCTGCGCAAAGCTGCGCTTCGGCTTCCAGCCGAGCTGCTTGCGCGCTTTGC
Source organism: Bradyrhizobium ingae (assembly GCF_055791185.1). NCBI lineage: Bacteria > Pseudomonadati > Pseudomonadota > Alphaproteobacteria > Hyphomicrobiales > Nitrobacteraceae > Bradyrhizobium > Bradyrhizobium ingae. The sequence continues at coordinate 25,227 of NZ_JBVUBB010000027.1, read as the reverse complement.
TGGCGTCCCCAATGAGAAGATCAACCTCTGTCGGACGGAAATAGGTCGGATCGATTCGGACCACGGTCTTACCACTCCTCGCGTCAGCGCCAGTCTCATCGACGCCCTTGCAGCGCCACTCGATGCGGCGGCCGACCTCGGCAAATGCAAGCTCGACCATCTCGCGCACCGACCGCGTCTCGCCGGTCGCGAGCACGAAATCATCGGGCTGGTCCGCCTGCAAAATCATGTGCATGCCCTCGATATAGTCGCGTGCATGCCCCCAGTCGCGCTTGGCTTCGAGGTTGCCGAGGTAGAGCGAATCCTCAAGGCCGACCTCAATGCGGGCGACGGCGCGGGTGATCTTACGGGTAACAAAGGTCTCGCCGCGGACTGGGCTCTCGTGATTGAAGAGGATGCCGTTACTTGCGAATATGCCGTAGGCTTCGCGATAGTTCACCGCGATCCAGTAGCCGTACAGTTTGGCCACACCATAGGGCGAGCGCGGATAGAACGGCGTGGTCTCCTTCTGGGGGACTTCCTGAGCCAGGCCGTAAAGCTCGGATGTAGAAGCCTGGTAGAAGCGTGTCTCTTTCTCCAGGCCAAGGATCCGGATCGCCTCGAGCAGGCGCAGCACGCCGATCGCGTCGGCGTTTGCAGTATATTCCGGACTTTCAAAGCTCACGCCGACATGGCTCTGGGCGGCAAGGTTGTAGATCTCGGTCGGTCGGATCTGCTGGATCAGGCGGATCAGATTGGTCGAGTCGGTCATGTCGCCGTAGTGCATGAGAAACGGCACATTCCCGGCATGCCGGTCCTGATAGAGATGATCGACGCGCGGTATTGAAGGAGGAGGACCGCCGCTTGATGCCATGCACGACATAGCCGAGCGATAATAGATATTCGGAGAGATAGCCGCCATCCTGCCCGGTCACGCCGGTAATCAAAGCGACCCGCCGTTGAGAGTTCTGACTTGTCAAATTCTACCCTGGCGCAAACGAACCGATCGGTTTTACGTGCCCCTCAGTCACCCTCCGCCCGTACCCCGACAGAAGCTCTGTTCAAGCTCTCAAAACTATCCACGGTGATAAAGAAATGAATGCCGAAGGACAATAGACGCTTACTACATTGATTTTACGGAGTTTTCGCCTGGCGCTCGGTTTTCTGACGCCGTGATGACGTTCGGAACGTCTACGCCAAAGGCGTCCCGAGGCGGCTTAAGGCCTTAAACCCAGCTTCAACCGCTTATCTGCAATCGCAGGCTCGTCATCCTGTTATTCGGACAGCGCAATCTTCGGAGCAATCAAAGATAGATGCAAATCGTGAGGAGCGCCGTGAGCGAAACAAGTGAAATCCGTCGAAAAATGCAACCTGACGCGGAATTTGTGCGCCGAAGTACGAACTCGTTGCACTCATCGAACGCGAAAGCTGGCTACCATGCACTGCAAGCTCTAACCTTTTTCACGCGCCGATTGTTTGAAAATCGTTGAAGAATCACAAGGTCAAGCACATTTTCAATTCGGCAGGCGACGGCATGACTGGCCATCTCTACCGCCGCAGAAATTGTGCTGGACTCCAAGCGAAGATAAGTCTGCTCGTAGGACTGTGTTGGAGTTCGACAGGGCGCAGGCTGGCGTGGAGCGCCGGATAGAAATGGCCGCCAAGTAAAGGAGCTCTAGCACCGCGCCGAAGCAGAAGTCCGAAAATTCAAGTGAGAGTAGATGCGGCGACAATTGCGATCGAAGCCGAACCGCCGCAATCGAACAACGAGCCCGCCAACCGCCCGGTGGCGTTGCGATAAGGGCGCAGGAAGCACGGTGGAAGCGAGGTCATTCATCCCACTTGAATTTCGGAACGCGCGATCCGTATTATCTTCCTCATGTAGGGCACGCGGGAGATCTCCAAATGGTGGATACGGCTACCGCCGAGCTTCTGCGCGCGGTCCTCGAGGAGGTCTGCGCGCGCATTTCGCGCTACGAGACTGGCGTCCGCGCGCATGTTGCCGCTAAGCTTCTGGAAGCCGCCACCAGAGGTGAAACTATACCCGACCGCCTCAAACAGATTGGCCTCGAAGCACTTCGCGATGCACCGACCATGTGGCGGTAGGCGCGGACAATATGATCTCCCACGCAGGTGAATTTCCAGGTTACCGTTCTTAAGATCCTTGTGAGCTACCCGGACGGATTCGCGTCAATGGCGGAGCTCAAACGCGACATGGCCATTCTAGCGACGAGTGGTCGCGACTGGACCGAGCGCACCAAGAGAATGGCCGCCCGTGTCCCGAACCTCGACATTTTTTCGCAGAAGCTCGTTGAGCGGGTAAATGGTGGCTGGCGCATCACAGAAAAGGGTCGCACCCTCCTCGATCTGATGGAAGCGCGCCAGGTCGGCACGGAGGCGCCGTCAAAGACGAGCGCATCTGCTTCCGAGCAACGCGAAGCGGACGATTGATCAATTGATCCCTGCCGGTGATATCACGCTGCGCCGCGCCGAAGTGCGATGTTTCGCCGCCCAGGTCCTCGGCGCGATCGGAATTTCAGGTCAGATCTGGCGAGGGTCGTGAAAGATCCCAGAAGCGCGCATCGTGCGCGTCGCCGCCGATCGACTATCGGAGAAGTCGGCTCATTCAGCGCACCGGGTGAAGGCGATGGTGAAATGTTTGTCACCCCGTTTCTGTATTCTGGGTTCGCGCGCTTTGCCCGCGATTTCCGGATGAACGACTGACAGGAGACGAGCTATGCCCCGGCACGTGAACTATGTTCCGCACGGCGTGATCCCGGCGGTCCTGCTACCGTTTGACAATAATCAGGCCATTGACGAGGCTTGCTTACGTAAGCGCCTTCGAGATGTGAGCTTGGTCGAAGGTCTTTCCGCCATCACCGTCAACGCTCATTCGACCGAGGTCGCATCCTGCAGTTTCGACGAGTAGCGCGGTGTGCTTGATATCGCGCAGGGCGAAATCGGGACCAAGCTGCCGCTGATCAACGGCATCTGGGCGGATGGCAGCCTCGAGGCGGCGCGCGTGGCCCGCATGGCAACGTTAGGTGGCGCCTCCGCGCTCCTGGTGTTCCCGCCGGCGGCGTTCGGCCTCGGCCAGACGCCGCAAATGGCTCTCTCTCATTTCAAGTGCATCGCTGATGCGACCGACCTGATCGTGTTCCAATATCCGCTCGCAACTGGTCAAACCTATCCGAAGGACACACTGCTGAAGCTGTGCGAGGAGGTGCCGACCGTTTGCGCCATCAAGGACTGGGTCGGCAACGTTCCGCATCATGACTGGCACGTGCGCACGCTGCAAAATCTGCCGCGATCTGTGAACGTGCTTACGACCCACAGCGCCTGGCTGTTCTCTTCGCTGGTGCTCGGCTGCAATAGATTGCTATCGGGCTCCGGAAGCGCTATCGCGGAATTGCAAGTGCGCCTATACCGCGCTGTGCAGGGCAACGATCTCGCCGAGGCCAAGCGGCTCAATGATCGTATCGAGCCGTTGACGCGCGTGTTCTACGCCGCTCCGTTCGTCGATATGCACAACCGCATGAAAGAATGTCTTGGTACTGCTCGGCGGATTGCCGCGCGCAGTGGTGCGGCCGCCCTCGGCGAAGCTCGATCCCTCGGAGATCATGGGTATTGAACAGGCGCTGATCGAGGCCGGGTTGCTCGACAAGAAAGCGCCCAATACGGCGCAGCCGCTCATAGCGAGACGGATGAACGGGGGCCATCGCACTTCCCGGTAGATCGATCCGAATATCAGTGTTCTTGGCTGAGTCCTTGGTCGCAGCATTATCGTGAAGAGATACAATATGCGAGCGATTTGGTCGTTGACGCACTCTGGTGTACCAGTTCATCGGCCATAGCCTCGTGTCAGGGAAAGCCGCGGCGATGAGCCGTTCCGGCCCGCACTGTATGTGATTATGCGTGTGGCAGCGCCGTTTGCCGGGCGAGCTGCGTTATAAAGCAGTTGCGCCGGCTTCGCTGATGCGCGCAAAGGGGCGGCTGAGGTTGACGACAGTTCGGTCGCATCAGTGACGCAGGACCGCAGCGGTGGTCACGTCAAGCCTGTTCTGGCCGAGACGTAAACCTTTCGTCGCACGCCAAGCAGCAGAGGAGACGATGCTCCCCCCGGAGAAAGGAACATCAAGTTTGAGTTATGTCGGACCGTGCGGTTGTTCGATGTCCGCTTCCTGCACGGCTGCCGCGTTGAGCTCACAGAGATCCTTTAGATCAATCATCAGGGCACCAAGCCTCGCGGCATGGGAGTTGACGCTCGTGAAGATCTGGCGGCGGCGACCCTCCTCGCCAGCTTGTCGCACTCTGCGTGGATGGAGGCACATAACTGCTGTCTCGGGAAGGGCTCGCGGCTAGCGGCAGCGTCGTGCCCGGACTTATGCTGTCTAATTCGACGCCGCGGTCAGCCTCAGCGTCAACCATCTTATGGGCGATAATGCAGAGCAGCGCGATTGCGGCAGCCCACAATGCGAGATGCTTCCACCAGCAAAACTCGCGCTCAGACCCTTCGCGTGCGATGGCCGCAGCCAATCCTCCCAAGGTCATCCCTGCCATGACCAAGACAAACAAATCAATGCCTTCCATAGGCGCTCCGTTCAGCGGGGCGCGCAAATCGTGCCATGATATATCCTGTTAGTTTAAAGGCGATCACGCGAGCGTCCATCCGACAGGACTATTGAACGTCCAACTCTGCAAGCAACTGCGTCCTGTCGAGCAAGCCAAGATCCGTTTAACTCTGCCCACCATCATGGGTTTTCCGGCGTCTAGCGAAAGTGCGCCGCTAGCGTGGGCACAAAGTCGGAGGCCGCAGGACCTCATTCAAGAGGATGCAACTCCGTTGAACTATCCCTACAACCTGACGCTACGTACGGTTCAACCCCCGGCGTAAAAGGAGTCTTGAATTTTGGATGGCATCAGATCGTACGATCTCAAGTCGGTCGCTATTCACACATGCGAGTTGCGCGACCGAACTTTCCGGTACGGAGCTCTTGAGCGACATCAATGCGTTTTCCGAGCGTCTCCATCAACGTCGTATTTGTAGCCGAACAACCGGCTCGCCGGATTGCTGAGGCTATGGGCTCGGATTGCTGGGCAGTCCGGGCCCGCCACTTATGAATCGCGTTCAAAACGCGAGTCTCCAGCTCGCACGAACTTCTCTTCGGTGATCGCGGATACCCCAGGTAAGTCCGAACGCCGAAAGACGCCTCTGATGAAAAACAACAAGCAGAGGATCACTATGATTGCGGACTATCGCCAGCCCATCGCGACGGATCACGAAGCAACCAATTGTTGCGTTGCTGACGATTCGAACGATTTGATGCTCGGCAGCCCTTCCTTGGAAGGTGCTGGTGCGAGTTGTTCTCCATTGCGGCACGTTGCTTGCTTTGTTCAGCGTAGCATCGCCACCCAGCCTGGTGATGTAGGGGCGGGCCAGGTGCGCCCCTGCTCGTGCGTCAGGCCCGCTCCGTTCTTTCTCTGAGCCAGGAACGTTCATCGACCTGGCGGCAATTCGCAATAACACCGCCCAAGCTCAAGGGCGCCCGGAGGATACGCGTATGGAATGTCTTCATGAATCGCAGCCGCAACATCGCTTCGTCGTATGCGGCCGTAACTTGCGAAAGACATTGTCCAATCTGCGACGTTCCGTCGGAATTGTTGAACTTGAGACACCAACCGTTGTCCTCGATGACTCGGACGCATCCCTACATCGACGCCAAAATTCGGACGTCGGTTCACAGGCATGAGACTTGTTTCAATTCAATTCCCTGCAGCCTTTGGAGAGATCGTCGATGCACAACGTCGTCTGTATAAAACAGGTTCCGGACTCCGCGCAGATTCGCGTGCATCCCGTGACCAACACCATCATGCGCCAGGGTGTGCCGACGATCGTCAATCCTTACGACTTGTTCGCGCTCGAGGCAGCGCTAGAGTTGCGCGACAAGATTGGCGGCGAGGTCACTGTTCTCACCATGGGGCCGCTAGCCGCCGAAGACTCGCTGCGAAAGGCACTGACGTTCGGTGCAGATCGCGCGGTGTTGCTCACCGATCGTGTTTTCGCGGGGGCCGATACGCTTGCGACCACTTACGCGCTGGCAACGGCCATTCGTAAAATCGGAGAGGAGTATGGGCCACCCGACCTCATCTTTGCCGGCAAGCAGACGATCGATGGTGATACCGCGCAGGTTGGGCCTGGTATTGCCAAACGGCTCGGAGTGGTGCAGCTCACTTATGTCGCCGCGATCACGAGCCTGGATCTCGCGTCGCGCGCGATCGAGGTTGAGCGACGCTCGGAAGGCGGTGTGCAGGTGCTGCGCACAAAGATGCCATGTCTCATTACCATGCTAGAGGCGACAAACGAGATTCGGCGAGGGAGCATGATGGATGCGTTGCGTGCGGCACGCACCGACATCGTCAAATGGAACGCGCAGGACGCAGGCGTTGCAGATATCTCGAAATGCGGCCTTAAGGGCTCGCCGACTATCGTCAAGCGTGTCTTCGCCCCCTCCAAGCGCGCCGAGAGAGCAATGCTGGTGGAGGACGCCGAGCTGCCTGTACCGGCGTTGATCGACGCGATCTTTAAGCACCGGCCAAAGCTGGAAACTGAACTTGCAGCCCTGTCGCGCGCTTCTGATCTGAAGCCGTAGCGATGAGCCGTTGAAATCTCCCGCTATTGTCGCGCCGTGGTGCTGCCCATGAAGCCTTGGTACAAGATTCTATACGCCCAGGTGCTGATCGCCATTGTCATGGGCACCGTCGTCGGTTGGCTGTGGCCCTCGCTCGCCACCAACGACTGGATCAAGGCGATGGGCGACGGCTTCGTCAAGCTGATCAAGATGGTGATCGCCCCGATCATCTTCTGTACCGTGGTCTCGGGCATCGCCCACATTCAGGACGCCAAGAAGGTCGGCCGCATCGGCGTCAAGGCGCTGGTCTATTTCGAGATCGTTTCGACGTTTGCGCTCGTGATCGGGCTCGTCGTCGGCAATCTGGTTCGCCCGGGCGCGGGCTTCGGTAGCGCAGCGGCGAACGCAAAGGCGGTCGTCAACTACGCCAAGCACGCTGAGGGACAAAAGACCGTTGACTTCATTCTGCACATCATCCCGGACACTGTGGTCGGCGCGTTTGCGCAAGGCGAGATTCTCCAGGTTCTGCTGTTCTCTGTGCTGTTCGGCTTCGCCATCATGGGGCTCGGTGAGCGCGGCCACGCAATCCGAAACTTCATCGACGATGCCGCCCATGCCGTGTTCGGCGTCATCTCGATCGTGATGCGCGCAGCGCCGATCGGCGCATTCGGCGCGATGGCCTATACCATCGGCACGTTCGGCACCAGTGCGATCCTCAATCTGATCGGGCTGATCGTGACGTTCTATGCCACCGCTGCGCTGTTCGTGTTCATCGTGCTCGGAACCATCGCGCGTCTTGCCGGCTTCTCGATCTTCCAGTTCCTCGCTTACATCAAGGACGAGCTGTTGATCGTGCTCGGCACCTCGTCGTCGGAAAGCGCGCTGCCGTCCTTGATGGAGAAGCTCGAGCGGCTCGGCTGCTCCAAGTCTGTGGTTGGCCTGGTGGTGCCCACGGGCTACTCGTTCAACCTCGACGGCACCAACATCTATATGACCCTGGCGAGCCTGTTCATCGCGCAGGCGCTCGGCTTCGATCTCACTTTGGGCCAGCAGCTCACCATCCTGGTGGTGGCGATGCTGACCTCGAAAGGCGCCTCCGGCATCACCGGAGCGGGCTTCATCACGCTCGCCGCGACGCTGGCGGTAGTCGATCCGCGGCTCGTGCCGGGCATGGCAATCGTGCTCGGTATCGACAAATTCATGAGCGAATGCCGCGCGCTGACCAATCTCTGCGGCAACGGCGTCGCCTGCGTGGTCGTCGCTTGGTGGGAAGGCGAACTCGATCGCAAGGAGCTTAGTGGGCGGGTCTGCCGCTAAATCGATCGGACGAGTATCAGAGAACTACGACGAACTATGCAGGCCTGACGCCTTTGATGCAGTGCGATGGCGACCAGCTCGTGCTGGCTCGGCAGCGAGGCTAATCTCTGCGCCGCTGGTGGAAGGAGTAGCAGCAGCACGTCGAGACCCGTCGTTGGATTTGCACAATCATGCAACTATTGCCGAGGGAGGCTCGACCGGAGAGCGACCCGCCGGTCCAATTGTTCTCCGCCAGAACGAGATGCCAGGGGACTTCACGGTCAAACCATGGACAGATTGTGGTTGGGGGCTCTCGAACATCGGATGCGAGCTGGCGAAGAGGCCGAAGGGCATGTGGAGGCGGCGGCATCGCGTCTTCGCGGTGGCAGAACTGCGTTGCTACGACGCCGCAACGAGCCCAGACTATCTTCGGAGAAGTTCTGTTAACGCGTCAATCCCGCTCGCCGAGCAACGGATCTCGTCAATTTCCCGAGATAGCGTAAGTGCTCTTGCCCGAATAGCCGCTACATTCGACCGATCTAGAACGGGACATCTAAGTTCGTTCAGGCGTTGGTTCAGTTCGTTCATCTGAGCCTGAAGTCGTTCGATGTCCGCATCTCGATGTGTTAGCGATTTGATGGTCCAAGCTCGCCGCGCTTGCATGACTAGTCCCCTTCTTTAACTCGCGCCAACTGCTTAGCAGAGTTCGTGGCCGGAATTGGCAATCCCTCTCCGAGCGCCTGGCGGTTTAACGCCGCACCGAAGCTGCTCTTTTATCTGCCAGTTTCATCAATCGCTACCATCTTGTTGAGCGGCAAATGTCGCGCCGACAGCAGAGAGTGCGTTGCTCGCCGGTGGACAAATAAGGCTTGGCTGCGTTGTTGGAATGACTTGAATCTAACGTAGCGTCAGGTTGTAGGACTAGCGACAATCGTGAACAAGCGTACTGCCACACGCGAGTCGATGTAGTCCGCTCTCGAGGAGAGTTGGCTGCCCGCGAAGTCAACGCATGTGCGGAACGTTCCAGTCGAATGCGCGATGAAGGGAGGACAAGCGATGTCAGGATTGCCATTGGTCCAAACGCGCGTTTCGAAGCGCTCGCTCATGGCCGGCAACTCAGGAGAGGGCAGCCTTGAGGGAAGACGGCGCATCCAGTGCGCCCGTCACCCTTGCTTGGCGACGTCGGCGACTAGCAGAATGAGGCCTGCATTGAATAACATCGATACCGCCGTCGGGCCAAATAACGACAGAGTTGTCTCTCGCCGGTCGCCTGCGCAACCGTCACGGTCTTCCCCAACTGCTGCGAAACGACTTGATGTGGTCGAATGACGGCGACGGTGAACATATGGTCTTGAAGGCAAATGCCGTAAAGACGCTGCTGCTCGGTTCAAACGACGAAGCGCTGGTGACCCGTAACGCACGAGCAATGGAGCTCGGCGCGTGGTCAGTGATGACTGAACTAGCGCTTTACTTCATGCGCGCCTGATAGGCTCGAATCGAGGTCGTGTTCTGCAAAGTTGATCAAGCGATCGAGCCGCGGGAATTGCCGCTGAGTTGTAGCGTTCAAAGTCGCTGGGTTTGGGGCGCTTCCATCTTCGGCGCGATCGTTCCTCGCACCAGGTTGAGACGCGTCCACGCAGCGCCGAGCTGTCGGTGAGGACACAATGGCGCATCTCATCGATGCAGGACGTGAACGGATCTGGAAGTGGCCGTCTCGTCAATCGGGAGAGCGGTGCAGCTTTATCGAGGGCAGGGTACCTAGCGACATGCGCCCGTAGGTCGTGACAGTAGAAGGGGCAGGCTGGCACTGCGCAGCAGTGCCAGCCTGGAACGAAGAAAGTTCGAGCAGAGCGTGATCTACATCAGATCCGATGTATCTGCGTGGCAAAGGAGGTAGCATGAGAGCGCAGATTGTGGACCAGCTCGAAGCTGGTCGCGTACGATATGGACAATTCGCCAGCGCACCAGGATCAGGCCCTTGCGGTCTCTTCTTTGTGCAGGGACCCTGCGGCTGCAAACTAAGAATCATTGGATTGCTCCGTCCGCGCTGGGAGCATGTCTCCGTCTCGACACCGCGGCGTTGTCCGAATTGGCAGGAGATGTGCTTCGTCAAGGATCTGTTTTGGGAGGAGGAAGAGTGCGTGATGCAGCTTCATCCGCCCCAGTCCGAATACGTGAACAACAGCCGTTACTGTCTGCATCTCTGGAGGCCGACTAGCCAGGAAATTCCGATGCCGCCCTCGGGGTTCGTTGGTATCGTCGGAATTGGCCCATCTGAAGCGGCCACACTGGCTGCGCAAATACGGATCAAGTGACACTGACCGATTGGACCCGCCTCAAACTGGAGCTCGCACGATCAAGGACAAGCTCATCCTACTCGTGAAAGATAACGGGCTGCACGCCGATCCGCCGGCGGAATGCAATTGACCGGCCATCGATCCATTTTGAGGGTCTTTAAAAACTCCGCCCATGGGTCCATAACCCAGTGTGCGGAGCGGTCCTTCCCTCCTTGTCATTCGCCCGCGTTGCCCCGATCTAAGAAAACCCATCCACTGTTCGGATATGTTCTATCGATATAATTGATTTTACGAACTTCCGAGAACGGCGGATAAAACGGACCGGTCCGGTGAGACGTCAGGGCGTATCAGGATGGTTAGCCGCGAGAGGAATTCTCAAGTCTGCGTCGAGCATCGAGGGCGGATGCCAATTTCAGTAACGTGTATTCGCCGACTCGTACCAAATATTGCCGGAGCCACGTGGTCGGCGACGTCAGCAAACCTTCGTATAGGTCTTCCAACCTCTTCGATGTGGACTACCTACCACCGTACACTTGAGGCGCGCCTCGATGTCACCTTAGCCTCCCGACGAAGGCGAGAGCTGTCGAGTGTAGGTGTCTGATGCTTCTTCAAAAGGATCGTGCGCAGTGCGATCAAGTTGCGCCGAAGGGTCAAAATAGGTCCCTGTTAGATCTGGTGCGAATGGCCCACACGCTCGATATCATCTCGGTCGTGTGTGACGATCTGGCGTTGTCCGAACTATTATTGAATATGCTGATTTCAGCGGGCTGCGTCCCATATCTGTTCCAGAGTGCACATGAATTGCTGAATTCAAAGCATTTCATCAGCACGTCTTGCTTGATCGCGGACATGCAGCTGCCGAGCACGAATGGGCTAGACTTGCATGAGCTGCTCGTCGCGTCCGGAAACGAAATTCCCACCATACTTCTTTTGGCCGAACTCGACGACGACAACCGAGCTCGCGCGCTGGAAGCCGGTGTGTCGCATTTCCTGTGCAAGTCATTCAGCAATGGCGAGCTGCTCGCGTGCATCAAAGCGGCCCTCAAAGACCGGACGACGCTTCGGAAGCGCCCCTTAATATGATCGGGGCCTCCGGCTTGGCGACCTCTTCGCGCGTAACCACCGGAGTCGGCTCCTGGCCCGCAAATCGGATACGAGTTCTAATCTCGCCGAAGTTAAATCGTTTCGGGCAACAAGCCCGCCTTCCAAGGCATAAGACGATCAACGCAAGCCACCAGAGTTCGGTTGATATCATCGCATGGCAGGCGCCGCATGTGCATTAAGGAGTTCCGACGTTCAACCGAAATGCTGCCCTAGTTCAAAGAAGTCGACCGAAGCTCAGAGCGATCCGTGCGAGAGGCCTAAAGCGCATGCTAGACCCTAACCCTTTGGAAGTTCACCACCAGATCGTTTCACTTCTGGAAAGTCAAAGCCCCGTTATCTTGGACATCGGCTCTTATGACGGAACCGATGCGAGACGTTTTCTCCAACTTCGCCCGGAAGCACAGTTCTACTGCTTTGAACCTGACCCGCGAGCGTTGGCTCGCTTTAAGAGGAACATGCAGGACGTCAAGAATGTGAGGCTGTTTGAGTGCGCGATTAGCGATCGAAACGGGAATATTGAATTTCATCCAAGTAATGGAGATGGAGAGGCGGAGGGATGGGACCTCTCGGGCTCAATACGCCGGCCAAAGAATCACCTTGCCGAGTATGATTGGGTTCGATTCGATCATCCGACCTCCGTTGAAACGCGAAGGCTGGATGACTGGAGCAGCGAAGCTAATCTGAACAAGATTGATTTGATCTGGATGGATGTTCAGGGAGCGGAGTCCGATGTCATCGCTGGCGGCAGACGGACCTTGAGCAATACGCGCTTCATCTACACGGAATATATCGACCGCGAGCTTTATGAAGGGCAGCTGTCCTTGCGAGACATCCTTGATCTCTTGCCATCATTCGAAGTGGTAACGGTCTATCCTCGCGCAGTGGAGGGTGACGTATTGCTTAGGAATACAAGCTGTTAGCTCGGCCTCTGCTTTTCTTTACGGTCCGAGGTGCTTCGGTAAATCGAACCCGAACAGATGCGCCAGATTCCGAAATAGGCTTGTTCGCCAATCAGAGGTCCGTGGCGCGGTAACCCGTCGCCAGTAGTTGAAGGGCATAGAAAATCCATGCCCTAGGCGCTTGCCGCACGCGGCTTTTCTTTCGAGTTGCACGATCGGTGAGCGGGAAATGGGCGAGCCGAGACCCCTGGCGTGGCCGGGATATTGAGCTTTTGCGACATAGGCAGGAAGAAAACCGCAGTCGTTCAGCGCCAATTGGCCCCACAGCCGCATAGATCGAAGCAGGCATTGCTAACCGGCTTGCGAAGCCTTGTGGCGGCGCTTGCGAGCAGATCGGTCGATAAGGAAATCATCCAACTTCCGGCCGGCACGAAGTTGCGGGCTGAGCCATCGCGGTGGTTTCCCGCGCCCCGACCAAGTTTGCTCCGGGTTCTTCGGATTTCTATACTTTGGCCGCACGGGCGGGTAGGGCCGACGCTCACGGCCTGGCCGGGCGAGCTTATCGCCCCTTCCGATGGTTCGCAGCCGCTCCTCTAGTTTGACCTTTTCCGCCGCAATCCGTTGAGCGAGAACTGCGGACACCTTCTCGTGGAGACTCCACAGCTCATCGACAGTCATCGACTTCAGGTCATTCATCTTCATTGCGATCTGCCATGCTCGAAATTTCATCGCATTAAATAGTCGCGTGCGAAGTAATAGACAAGGCGCGATTTTCGAGGAGCGAAACAAATGAGCTCGCTAAGGCCGCAGAAGAGCCTGGGAGCTGCCCTACAGCGTTGTCGGAGAACAACGAAGACAATCGATGGCTAGAGTATCAACGACATTAGTTGCTTCTTTCTGGGCAATCTATTGGATTGCCAGGACAGGTCCACATCTCGGACCGAGCAACCTCACTCCACGAGCTATATAGCTACCGCGCGGCGGTTCAGCATAGTCGAGACCGTCAATCCAAAATGACATATCCTCGACCGCAAGCTGTGGATTATAAATCCAACCAGTCTGGACGGCTTTCACCACTGCGAAAGCCTCGCGTGGCGAAGACGAGTCCGGAATGATGACATCAGCATCTTGCTCACATCCTGACAGAAGCTCGATAAGCTCTTTGACCTTCATTTCGCAGCCTTCGGATTGTAGTCGAGAGGAGCCTCCATCTAGGAGTTCTGAGGAAGCGGTCAACCCTGTGCCAACCTGCAGGCGACCGCCGCAACAGGCAGGGCTCTCCTTTCTGACTCGAAGAGCCGCACCATCTCCGCCTGCCGCGCCAAATTATCAAGACGGCACCGCGTTTCAGGTGCCTATCGTGATCAATCCATAGCGAGTTGATCTGGCGGCCTAGTCAATGCGTTCGGGTGATTTGGTGTTCGTTTCTCATAGCACGGCTGGCGAGAGACGAGCGTCGCCGCATGGGCCGTTCAACCAACCGCAAGTTTGTCGAGAGAATACGGACTTTGAGTGAAGCTATGTCGGCTACGGTTTCTGCGGCAAAATATCGTTCCGGGCGAGAGTCTCACAGGGCTTGAATCGGACGTTGGGTCAAGTTGTATGGTCGCAGAGTGGTTTCAATACGCACAAGGAATAAAGGGCCGCTCATGATGTCCTCGCCGCTCATTCGAAAAAGCGCAACCGCTCTGCAAGCTGAGACTTCTCGATGATGCCATTTCTAGTGCTGCTTCCGATTTTGTTTGTTGGCTTCGCAGTTGGGTACGCCGTGCGCGCGTGGCGCTCTCACAAGCGGCGTCAGCGCTATCGTTTGCACGCGGCTTACCTTCGGCCGATCTCCCGCGTTACGGAACGTCCCATAGAAATGCCCAAGCGCAGATCGTTCTGATGTGTCATCAAGCCGGAACTCAAAAAGACAGGGGACCGCCGGATTTCGGAAGATGTGCCGGCTAGGCGGTTTATTGGATACCGCAGATGGCGGTTTCAGGTCATCGGCACAAATCTACCGATGATAAGCGATTATGGACGCCCAAGGGCCGGCACGGACAATGAAGTCCAGCTTGCCGGTGGCGAGGGCGTTCAATGAGCGCGGGTCCTTGGTGCGACACCTCGTTCGCGAGCCTCGCGTCATCCACCTGCGGGGCCCCCGCCGCGTGCACCGGCGGGGGGATCTTCTAAAGGCCGTCGAGTTAAACACGGCACGGAACGAGATCGAGGCAGGGCATAGTGAGAAAGGAAGTGTCGTTAGATTTGAAAAGTCGGTCGCTTTCCCACGCGCTCATGCATTTTCTCACTTGAGCGTCAAAAGTATACGCTGAACGATTTAAGACTAGGGCGGTTCCACTCCGAGCGCATTTTGTCTCGAGAATTGGCATCCTCTGCCCTCGACGGTTGCGTCCGCCCGCTCCTGGGCAAACTTCGCCGAACCATCCCCGGTGTTTGGGCATGCGGCTTCGCTGTGTTCGGTGGCACGTGTTGCTGCTCAACACTCTCGCGACAGAGTTATTGAACAAGGTGCAGTGTGCGGGGCGGCGTGGTCGCTAGGCGCAGACCGCGACTGGCGGCACAACTGCGGAAAGTTCAAGCGACATCCGGCCATTCCAGTCGACGCCGTAACGAATCACATCGTATCAAAAGCGTCGAGTTCTGAAGAAGGGACGTCGAGGGTGAGCAGTGTAGCAAATGTTAGCCAGACTGATCGCCTCCCGCTTTTAGCGCGAGTCCACGCTTGCAAGCGTGCCGCCTCCTCGTTCGCTGAAATGGCTTGAAGCTGTCGCAGCGTCAAGTTGTAGGTTTCCAGAAGATCGTAGCCAAAACGAGGTCCTCCAATGGAGCAGGCTGCGCTTGTCAGTGCGCGCGAATGCCAAGGTGAAGGTGGCGGGTTTGGTTGAAACGAGATCTGAAGCATCTTGCAGACTTCGCGCATTGCGTTGGACGGTACCGACGATATTTGCGGCGGCGTGGCGGCAGCCACAAACGGCATCGGACAGGCAGAAAGCCGTCACGGCACCGAAGCTCTGATCGTCTCGATCGCTGAACTCGTCCTGCCCCACCCGAAGTCCCGAACTGACCAAAAGCGAAAAGGAAGGCATTCAATGCGCCCTGAGCAAAGAAGCGCCGGCGGCATCTCTCAACAGGGCGGCAGGCCGCATTGGGAAATAGCCGCGTCGATCGACAGGGCCGCTCGTGCGCGGGTCGAAAGCGCGACCAACAATTCCGTCTGGCTCGAGAGTGCGTGATGGATCTAAAGGTAATCATGGGCAAAGTCGCTAGCGGCGTCCCCTTGGGCTACCAGGAAATGGCCGAGGCGTTCGACAGTATGCTGTCGGGCAAGGCGACGCCCGCGCAGATGGGCGGGTTGTTGCTGGCGCTGAGGGTACGCGGCGAGACAGTGGAAGAAATTGCCGGCGCGGTTTCCGCGATGCGCGGCAGAATGCGACCGGTCAATGTACCGCCCGATTCCGTCGACATTGCGGGCACAGGCGGTGATGGTTCCGGCTCGGTCAACGTCTCGACATGCGCCTCTTTCATTGTCGCGGGCGCCGGCATTCCTGTCGCCAAGCACGGAAACCGCGCGCTGTCCTCACGCTCAGGCTCCGCCGACGTACTGGCATCGCTCGGAGTAAAGATCGCTTTGGAGCCAGATGATGTCGCCCGCTGTGTCCGGGATGCCGGGATCGGGTTCATGTTTGCGCCGACCCATCATCCGGCAATGAAAAACGTGAACGCGACCCGGGTCGAGCTCGCGACCCGCACAATCTTTAATCTCCTTGGACCGCTCTGCAATCCTGCCGGCGTCAAGCGGCAGATGATCGGTGTGTTCTCGCGCCGATGGGTGAAGCCTCTAGCGGAGGTCTCTAAGAGCCTCGGTGCGGAATCGGTGTGGGTGGTGCACGGCTGCGATGGACTTGACGAGATCACGCTCACCGGCCCCACCTCTGTCGCCGCGCTGGAGAAGGGCGAAATTCGCAGCTTCGAGATGACGCCGGAAGAAGCCGGGCTCCCTCTCTGCGGAAAGGAGGAACTGAAGGGCGGAGATCCCGATGCGAACGCGATTGCACTGCAGAGCGTGCTGGATGGCATGCGAGGCCCATATCGGGATGTTGCTCTCCTGAACGCAGCAGCGGCCATTATAGTAGCCGGTCGGGCCACAACGTTGAAGGAGGGCGTGGCCGTCGCGCGGGCATCACTTGATAGTGGCGCCGCCGCCGCCCGCTTGAAGCATCTGGTTGCAATTTCCAACGCCAAATAGACGACATGATCGAATCCGACATTCTGACGAAGATCGAGATATACAAACGCGAAGAGATCGCGTCTGCCAGACGCGAGCTTCCGCGTGCTGAGCTCGACGCGCGCGCACGGCGTGCGCCCTCTCCGCGCGGCTTTCTCAGCGCAATTAACAAGAAGCGCGCGTCAGGTAGCTATGCCCTCATCGCCGAGCTCAAGAGAGCATCGCCATCGAGGGGACTCATTCGCTCTGACTTTCATCCGCCGTCGCTTGCCAGATCGTATGAAGCAGGAGGCGCCGCCTGCCTCTCGGTCTTAACGGACAAACCATCTTTCATGGGTGACCTTGATTATATGGACACGGCGCGCGCGGCCACAAACCTGCCGGTCTTGCGCAAGGACTTCATTTTCGA
This sequence comes from Bradyrhizobium ingae, assembly GCF_055791185.1. NCBI lineage: Bacteria > Pseudomonadati > Pseudomonadota > Alphaproteobacteria > Hyphomicrobiales > Nitrobacteraceae > Bradyrhizobium > Bradyrhizobium ingae. The sequence goes on along the minus strand of NZ_JBVUBB010000027.1, from coordinate 8,383 downwards.
CACTTATCAGGTGATCGAGGCTCGCGCCCATGGCGCCGACTGCATTCTGCTGATTATGGCCGCGCTGGACGACGGGGCTGCCCGCGACCTCGAGGCTGCGGCCTTAACGTACGGCATGGACGTCTTGATCGAGGTCCATGACCGCGCAGAGCTCGATCGCGCCCTCAAGCTTCGCTCGCAGATGATTGGCATCAATAACCGCAACCTGCGCACGTTCGTGACAGACCTTAAGACAAGTGAAACCCTGGCGCCACTCGTCCCGAAGGATCGTCTGATCGTCAGTGAAAGCGGCATCTGCGCGTTCACTGATCTGACGCGGCTCTCGCGAGCCGGCATCTCGGCCTTCCTTGTGGGCGAAAATCTCATGCGTCAGTCTGACTTGACAGCAGCAACTCGCGCTCTGCTTTCACCAAACCAGGCGGCAGCGACCTGGGCGAACCAATGACCCGCAAAGTCTCCAATCAGCTGATGCGCCACACTCGTATCCACGCTGAAAGCGGCAGTTTTCGCATGATCGATAGATCGGGAACACGCGTCAGTGTGCAACCCGCCGCAACGAAACGTCGTGTATCGACAATTGCGAAATCGGCCTTAGGACCATGGTGGGATCGGCGAGTGTTGATCGCGCATCCGCATGTCACGGATCATCTGCATATTGCAGCGGAGCGCCAAAAGTCCCGTTTGCGCAGTTTTGCGACTATTCCAGCGGCGCGTCGGCGCCTAAGCCTTGAAGACGGATGGGCTAGTGTCAACCACGATCAGGCCCGCATTAGGCTTGCCGACAGAACCTGCAGGCGTGTTCATCACCACGAACTGGCTAGTCACAAGCTCGACCGAGTAGCTTGTCCGAGCGATAGAGTACAAATTGATCGGCCGGCCTGGGGAACCGAGAGCCGAGAGCGCGGCAATGTCCGCATAGCGCGAACGCTCGAACTTGAACGTGGTCGCGCAGGCGGGGCGCTGATCATCGGTTGCCTTGCCAGATGAGCGATATTCAATCCATCGAGGCGATCGAGTTTCGCCAAGCCATGCGAAATCTGGCCAGCGGTGTTGCGATTGTGGCGACAGGAACGGCATTTGAACGGCGTGGTTTAACGGTCAGTTCTATCACTTCGATTTGCATAGAGCCCCCCTGTTTGCTGGTCGGCATCAATAATAGTTCCGGGACTCACGATGCGATACTCGCGAACGGCAGTTTTGGCGTGAGCCTTCTTGCTATTGATCATCAGGACATCGCTCTGCGGTTCGCCGGCCGAGATGGCTCCAAAGGTCTCCAACGGTTCGATACCGGTCCTTGGGATCAGGGAATTCTCGACGTGCCTCTATTGCAAGGCGCAATTTGCGCTCTCGAATGCGTTTTGCACCACTATCAAGTCATTGGCACGCACGGAATATTTATCGGCCGAACCGTTGCGGTGCGCCCAGGCGAGGGCAATCCACTTATCAACTGTCGCGGCGAGCTTCGAACACTACCGCACGATTGAATGCAGCTTTTTCAAGCGGCATATCAACGCTCGAAGCTAGACTCGTGGTTGGAAAAAAGGCGATGGAGCCGAAGGCTGTGCACGATCCAGCAGTCTTTTTCGACCATGGCTGGATTAATGCTCTTTTCTTCCGCCACAATCCGGATCAGATCCGCAAACTGCGGGTGATTGTGGAGGAAGTCAGCCGGCATGCGGTCCGCCCGCCGTTAGCGCGTGATCAAAAAAGTTCTTGGTTCGTTCGTTTCCATACTCGCGAACTGCCCGACGCAAAGCGCCGTCGATCGGTCGACGCCGCACGCTGTTTCACCCGTTCAAGAACCTCTTCCTTTGCTTCGGCGAGCTGACCGACGTTATTGACGAGATCAACAAGCAGGAGTCAGTAACTTCGGAAAGCGCGGCTTCACGCGGACTGCAAATTTGCGATTGCCGAGCTGAAACTCGCAATGGCGCTTGTGATTGTGGACGAGTCGCCCGTGAACAAGCCTCTAAGCGATTGAGCCGGAGTCTGTTTTTGCGATTTGGTGGCGTTGGAGATTTGCAGGGATTTGACGCTTGAGCGCGCGAAACCTTGCAAATTCGATTCTGGATTCCCGATCGCTATGAACTGTGCTTTGTGTGGTGCATCGGAGGGACGATGCGGCCGAAGAAGCACAAGACGACGGGATCGAATGACCTGTTCCGGGCACGGCTGGACCAGATCATCAACATGAAGCACGAGTTGGTTCTGCTTGCCGGCAAGATCGATTGGGACTGGATCGACGGCGAGATCGCTCCGCTCTACAGCGAGAACGGCAGGCCGGGCATCGAGACCCGCTTCATGATTGGGCTGTTGTTGCTCAAACACATTTATGGGCTGTCCGATGAGGGGGTGTGCGAGCGCTGGGTCCACGATCCGTACTTCCAGTTCTTCACCGGCGAAGAGTTTTTCCAGCATGCTTTTCCGCACGAGCGCTCGGACCTGAGCCATTGGCGCAAGCGGCTTGGCGACAAGCTGGAGCAGTTGTTGGCCGAGAGCCTGCGAGTGGCGCACGAGGCCGGCGCATTGCGCAGCCAGGACCTCAAGCGAGTCACAGTCGACACGACGGTGCAGCCGAAGGCCATCACCTTTCCGACCGATGCCAAGCTCTTGCATGCAGCCATCAGGGGGCTCAACCGCCTGACGAGAAGGCACGGCGTCAGGCTGCGGCAATCCTATTGTCGCGTGGCCAAGGCTGCGGCGATGATGGCGGGTCGCTACGCTCATGCAAAACAGTTCGGGCGGCATCAGCGGCAGTTGCGCATCCTGCGCAGCCGGCTGGGCCGGATCGTTCGCGACATCCGCCGTAAGATCGAGGGCCAGCCAGCACTGGAGGAGGCGTTCGCCCTGCCGCTTGGCCGGGCCACGCAGATCCGCTCGCAGCAGCAGCGCCAGCGCGGATGGAAGCTTTATTCTTTCCATGCCCCGGAGGTGGAGTGCATCGGCAAAGGCAAGGCCGCTGCACCTTACGAGTTAATGGCATGGACCACGCCCGCTCTCAGCGGCAACGTGGAGCCCTCGGGGCAGCAGCAGGAGCGCAAGCCATGTCGAATACGAACATTGCCACGATCGGTATCGATCTCGGGAAGAACACATTCCATGTTGTTGGTCTCGATGCCAAGGGCGCAATCACGCTACGCAAGAAGCGGTCGAGAAATCAGCTTGATCAGTCGCTGGCCAATGTTCCGCGTTGTCTGATCGGAATGGAGGCGTGTGCAGGCGCACATCATCTGGGTCGCAAGCTCGAGAAATTAGGCCATCAAGTACGGCTGTTGCCGGCACAGTACGTCAAGCCATACCTCAAGGGTCACAAGAATGATTTTCGGGATGCTGAAGCGATCGCCGAGGCCGTTCAGCGGCCGACAATGCGGTTCGTCCCAGTGAAGTCGGCCGAACAACTCGATTTACAGGCACTCCACAGAATTCGCAGTCGATTGGTGACGCAGAGAACGGCGGTCATTAATCAAATCCGAGGCTTTTTGCTTGAGCGAGGGCTACCAGTGCGGCAGGGAGCGGCAGCACTCCGATCGGCGCTCCCCCAAATCCTATCAACATCTTCGGAAAGCCTGTCACCTCGGGTGGTTCGGCTCATCCAGGACTTGGCCGAGGACTGGCGTTATCTCGACCGTCGCGTCGCGTTAGTCACCAAGGAGATCAACGAGATCGCGGAGCAAGATGCGCATTGTCGCCGCCTGATGAGTGCGCCGGGCGTCGGGCCAATCATCTCAAGCGCGATGATCGCCGCGATCGGAACTGGTGATGCGTTTCAGAAGGGCCGCGACTTTGCGGCATGGCTTGGTCTGGTACCTAAACAAATCTCGACCGGTGATCGAACCATTCTCGGTCGCATATCAAGACGCGGCAACCGCTATCTACGAACACTGTTCATTCAGGGAGCCAGAGCCGTACTGCTGCAGCGCCAAACCTGGGCCAGGCACGGCTTCGGAGCCTGGCTAGAGGCAGCATCGAAGCGGCTCCACTCCAATGTACTGGTTGTCGCCTTGGCCGCAAAACTCGCGCGGATGGCCTGGAGCCTGCTCGCAAAAGGCCGTGACTACGAAGCAAGTTTCCTGGGCCACGCTGCATAGGACGTCCGACCCGGGAAGGAAGGAAGATCCACGATCCGATCGGGGAATAGATAGCACACTATCCCGCCGAGGTTTGCGAGACGGAAAGGACGAATGGAGAAACGGTTCCACCGACACTTCTGAAGCCTGGTTCACGCCATGGTCCGTCTAAGACCGGCGAATTATTGAGGACAGAAGTGGGCGGATATCCATAGTGGCTCGGGGCGACAGCCTCACATCGAAGCCGGATAGATTGGCGCAAACCGCATCATCCCTTTGTTGATTCCTCTTGCAACGCGGGCGTGGTCCATAGATCGGGGTGAAGGCCTCCATCGTCACCAATAACTGCCGGGCTCCCGGGGGCCTGTTCGTGCTGCACGCCAGGTCGCTGCCCGACAACCCTTATGACGGTCACACCTTGCGCGACGTCATCGACCGCACCGAGACACTCACTGGCTGCCCGATCGAGCGGGCCTATGTCGACAAGGGCTACCGCGGCCACGACGCGCAAAATCCCCGTCGCGTCTTCATCTCCGGCCAGAAGCGCGGCGTCTTCGGTATCATCAAGCGCGAGCTGCGCCGCCGCTCCGCCATCGAGCCCGTCATCGGACACCTCAAGGCCGAAGGCCACCTCGGCCGTTGCTACCTCAAAGGCCGCACCGGCGATGCCGCCAACGTCGTCCTCTCAGCCGTCGGCCACAATTTCCGCCGCATCCTCGCTTGGCTCAGAGATCTTTTGTGCCTGTTCCTGGTCCCGCGCTGGCGCGCGTTCAACTGTCCAGCCAGCTCAATCCGGGCTTCTTAACGGATGACGGACGACCGTCTTGTCATAGAGCTGGGTCGTGCCGACGCCCAAGCTATTATAGGCATTAGGCGAGGCCAGCAGAAACGTATCGTCCTTCAGGAATGCTCCCACGACATCCTTGTCGGATGCTGGCGCTGGGCCGAAGGCCGTTTCTTTTGGGTAAGCATACAAACCGCCAGAGAGCTTCTTGGGTGTACCGCTCTCGACCAACTGCTTGAGATGCCGATCGACGGACGTCGACCATCGGGCCAAATCGGCTCGTCGATAGGCTTGGCCTGGCTTCAGGTGGCGCGTTTGAGTTTCTCGAGCGTCGTCATGTCGTGAATATAAGTCAGGTTCGACTGTATTGTCGTTTTTTTTCATCGAAAAATCATGCACATATGATGATATCAATCTGATGAACATATGAAATTGTCGAGGCCTTAGTTTTGTTGGCTATGCCCAGGCCGCCGTTTAGACGAAGTTCCTTGGCTAATTACTACGACGCTTGCGCAGCTGATAGGAATGCTTGCGCTTTGCAGCGGCTCTGGACGCGAGCAAACTGAAAATCGACCAAGCGTTAAACGACGGAACGTTAATCGAGGTGCACGATGGCAAAGAAAGCAAGCAAGAAGGCAAAGACCAGCCGGCTCACAAAGGAGCTGCTGGAAACGGCGTATGATATGTGCAAGAGCGGCGTGCTGACGAAGGCAGCCCGCGACAAGATCACCATGCGGCATCTCGGGGCTTCGGATATACCCGCTGCTGTGACGGCGGAAATTTCGGGCGCCGACGTCAGGGCGATCCGCGAGGAAGCGAAACTGAGCCAAGCGGTTTTCGCACGGTATCTCAACGTCACGGCTGGCTACGTGTCGCAGCTTGAACGCGGCGACAAACACCCGACCGGCCCCGCCCTTGGGGATCATGGCCTTGGCCTATGAAGCACGCCTTCAATGGTGGGCCTCTACCTCGCTGCGGCCGCCTACAATCTGGTGCGGCTGCCCAAGCTCGTCGCGGAGGCTGGCTGATGGCCAAGGTGCCCAGCTTCGCCAAGGCCTTTGCCGGCCACTGGCGCATCGTCGAAATGGACAACTGGGACAGCGACTTCCTCGATCTTGTCGAAGAGGCGCATCTCACCTTCGGCGGCAAGTCCGATGGCGAAATCGCCTTTGGGGCTCTGAAGGGCTTCCTGGACGTGCGCTACGGCAGCCGCGACGGATCGGCCTGCGCCGAGTTCTCATGGGAAGGGCACGACGAGAATGATCCATCCTGTGGTCGCGGATGGGCCATGATCGGCACCGCGGGCAGGCTCGTTGGCCACTTCTACATCCACAATGGCGACGACTCAGCCTTCGTTTGCGAACGCGGCTGACTTCTTCAACAGCCTTGCCAGGCAAGTACCGACAGCACATGGCAAAGTTTGTGAGGCGAATGGAAGTGCTTCGCCTCGGCCAGATCCAGCGGACGCGACGCGCGGTTATGGAAAGCTTGAAACAGAGCTATGCCAAGGCTGAGGCGGCGTTCGCCACCTCGGTCAGCGCATTCGAGGCGGCCAGCACGAAGCGGCTGTCGGCCTTACTGGCGTTGCCTCCCCAAGAGCGGTTTGACCACCTAGCCGATCGGTCTCTCACGTCGGCGGACGCTCTCACGTTGACGCGCTCGTTGCACACCGAGACCCAGCCGAAACCGCGGAAGCGCGTCCCACCGAATACGAGCCGACCGCCCCGCCGTTGGGGCCTTAGACTACCGACCTCGCCGGCCATCGTCGCGATCCTGGCGATGGCCGCGCTCTACGGGGGCTTGGTTTGGCTCCGCACGCCGCACGCGGTCATCGTCACTCGCGAAGCAGAAGGATTCCGTTCTCACTCGATCAGAGGCCGTTAGACAGCTCGTTGAGACTGTGCTGGGTAGGGATTGAATCAGGCACGATCTTTTGCGCAGCTGGCGCGCCTTGGTTTGTGGAGACAGCACCAGCGTGTAGAGATGCGATTGGCCGGAAGGCCGCGCACGTATGCGACGCTCGGAGACGGATGCAGCTTCAACCGGATATGGCCTTAGTTAGGCCGCCATCGCTTTCTTGGCGGCTTGCGCAAGAAAACCCGATCGAGTGAAGCCATGCTGTTCGGCATAGTTGTCGATCTCACTCAGAACGTCGGCGGGAAGAGTGACGTTGACGCGCACACTCTTCACCTCTTCCGCAGGCGCTGGAATGAGAACGGCAACGCCATCTCTGTTCTCAGCGTTCGCCATGATATCCTCGAGAGAGGAGGGCTCAGGTACGGCTTCGCCGTCTGCTGCCATACCTTCCAGATGTAGAGCCAAGGCTTCCGCAGCCATAGCGCGTGCATCGTCCAGATCCGTGCCAGCGGTGATCACACCGGGAAGATCGGGAAACGAAACACCATAGTCGCTGTCCGCGTCCTTATGGATCAGTGCAATATAGTGTCGCATGTGAGTTCCCCTCCTTGGGTGGGCCGGTGGCCCTCTCTATGCGGTGTCATTTCAACTTCAGGTCGGCTTGCTTCTCGATGCTCTTTAGCGTTCCAACCGGGATGTCCCGCTTGGGGTGAGGGACTGTGACCCGGCCCTTCTTAGTCGGGTGTTTGAATTGAATGTGGCTGCCTTTCTGGGCAACCTGTTCCCAACCGTCGGCTTTCAGAGCTTTGATAATGTTCGCCGATTTCGTATGTGTATTTATACACACCGAAGCTTGACAGGAGTCAACACATAAATACACACTAATTCGAAGGTTCCGTTCCTCGAGCGCCGCGGGGAGAGGGGAACCTTCAAACCCTGAAAGCTATGGGCGGCGCACCTGCGGCGTCGCTGCAGTTCCGCCGCGCGATTAATAGCCAATAGTTGCGACGGCATCGGTCGCCCAAGGCCTGTTAAGCATTTGAGCTACCTTGTAAAAAAATGCATCGCGACGCCTTTGGCGTTCGCGATCGGCGGAGACCAAATACGCGCGCGAAATGACCGAGCAGCGTATGATTTGGATGTGCGAGCTATTTTCCTATCTTGAGCGGGACGTGAATTTCCCGGTGCTTAATCTGCCTGATCTGAAGCTACCGGACTTTCGAGCTCTGACGCCCGCATCGATCGAAGCGGCCGCCGGAGCGGTGAGGCAGCATTGGAAGCTTCGCGATTTGCCGATTCCGGACGCATGTTTGGCGCTGGAGAACGCCGGAATTCCGGTCGTGAACCTCGAAATCACTTCGGAGGAACAAGATGGTTTTTGCTTCAATTCGGCGTCACTGGGACGTCCATTCGTAGGCATCAACACACTGCACATCAGCGCGGCTCGAGCTCGATACGACGTTGCTCACGAACTCGGTCACATCGTGCTTCATCGGGGCGTGACACCGCAACAGCTGCGGGATCCGTTGTTGAACAAGCAGATTGAGCGTAAGCGGCGTGTCTCCCACACCTTGTTCGGCGTGAGCTGACCGGCAACATGCGAGCCGTCATATACAGTTAAGGTTCGCATATATGGTTGACCATATAGTTGACGCTTCGGAGCCACGGGGCCGGG
>NZ_JBVUBB010000026.1:0-118849 GCF_055791185.1 Bradyrhizobium ingae | reverse complement strand
GGCGCCGAGACCGAAATAGGCCTGCTGGCCCACCGAGACCAGACCGGCATAGCCGGAGAGCAGGTTCCACATCGCGGCAAGCAGGATGTAGACGAACAGCGTGGTCAGCTTGTCCAGGACCTGGGCGCTGCCGATCAGCGGCGCGAGCGCAAGCAAGACGAGCACCACGGCCGCACCAGCTACAGCCTGACCACCGGCAACGGTCTCGTTACCAACCGCAGCTTCGAGGCGACCACGGGCCGCTTGACCAGCCTCACCACCGGCAGCGGCGCCGGCACCGCGGTGCAGAACCTCGCGTATACCTATGACAAGCTCGGCAATCCGCTGTCGCGCAGCGAAGCCAATACCAACCTGTCGGAGACCTTCACCTACGACACGCTGAACCGGCTCGCCTCCTCGACGGTCAATCTCAGTCCGACGCCACTGGCTAAAACCTTCACTTACAGCGCGATCGGCAACATGCTGACGAAGTCGGATGTCGGCACCTACGGCTATCCGGCCGCAGGCCAGGCGCGGCCGCATGCGGTCACCAGCATCAGCGCGGGCTTGATCTCGACCACGTTCACCTATGACCTCAACGGCAACCAGACCTCGGGCCTGAACCGCACCATCGCCTGGACCCCCTACAACAAGCCGGCGAGCATCACGCAGGGCACCCGCACCATCAGCTTCACCGACGACACCGAGCACCAGCGCATCAAGCAGGTGACCCCGGAGGGCACGACGCTCTACATCGGCGCCTTCGGCGTGCTGGCGGAGGTCACCAATCCCGGCCAGACCTCGCAGAAGTGGACCGACTATCTCTCGGTCGGCAACGCCAAGGTCGGCATGCACGTGCTGCAAACGGCATCGGAGACGCTGATCACGCGCTACTTCCACACCGACCATCTCGGCTCGATCTCGGTCATCACCGACGAGAATGCCCTGGTCGTCGAGCGTCTCAGCTACGACGCCTGGGGCAAGCGGCGTAACGTGGACGGCACCGACGACACCACCGGGAGCGTCACCAGCCAGACCACGCGCGGCTTCACCGGCGAGGAGCAACTGTCGGTTGGAAGTCTCGTGCATCTGAACGGGCGCGTCTACGACGCCCTGCTTGCAAGGTTCACCTCGGCCGATCCGACGGTGACCGATCCGACCAACCCGCAGGGCTGGAACCGCTACTCCTACGTCGGCAACGACCCGCTCGCCTTCACCGATCCCAACGGGTTCTCGTGGCTGTCGAGCTTCTTCCACAGCGTCAGCCACGCGATCACGGCCGCCGTCAACTTCCTCAAAAGCAACTTCATGTCGATCGTCCAGATCGCGATCAACGTTGCCGTGACGTTCGTTACGGGAAGTCCGATCATCGGTGCGGCAGTCGCCGCAGCCGTTGTCACGGGACTAACGGGTGGCAATCTCGGGCAGATACTAAAGGCGGCAGCGCTTGCTGCGGTCACGACACTCGCATTCCAGGCGATAGGTCCTGCACCCACTCTTGCGTCGGTTGGAGCGAACCCGATCGGCTATGCCGCGTATGTTGCCGAAAATGCGGCTGTCGGCTGTGCTTCCTCGGTCGCGTCGGGTGGCTCGTGCAAGTCCGGAGCATTGGCATCGGCCGCCGGTGCTGCACTCTCGCCCGTCACAAGCTCAGTGTTCAAGAATCCTCTGCATGACGTTGGTGATCTCGTCGGCGGCACGATCGTTCAGGCGACCGCCGGAGGACTTGCATCCGTCGCCGGCGGCGGAAAGTTTGCTAACGGCGCGGTTACAGCGGGATTCCAGTATCTCGCGACGGCAAGTCTCGAAGCAGCAAAAGAGCAGAAATTGTCAACGGACCGCGAAGCGTTGATGAACGCGATGGGAGCCGATCTCAACATCAATCTGGGTGAGGGGTATACAGGACGCATCGATACCTTTAATAGTCGGGGTGGACAATCGCTCTTCGAAGTCCATGTTTTCAAAGGAGGCGATGAGGTCGGCGTATGGGGACCAGAAGGGTGGATAAATAAGCACGGCGGTATCCCTGAAGACACTCTACCGGGGCTTGAGGATCGTCTTCGTGGCATATCGATTGATGAACTGCGCGCCCGAGGCATCCTTCCCGAAAAGGGAAAAGCGGATATTAAGAACGTACTTCTGAACGTCCTGATACAGCGGTATATGAGAGTTGGTACGCCTGCTTTCATCCTCGATTCAGTTGTCGGGACCTCAATGTGTGGATCGATTGCAGGAGCACCAGGCTGCAACAAGCTATAGCGGCAGCGAGTGAGACAGGAGATGAAGTATATTGCGGACGGCAAGCGGGGTTTTGATCATGGTCCCTACTGGCGATATCTTGAGACCGTCAGAGGGGTGATGCCTTCTCACCTTTTTGAGTTTGCATGGAATGAAGACAATCACAATCTGACTAGCCCAAATAGCTTGCACGATGCCTGGCTAGACGCTTGGAAGATCTCGGAGCTTGAACTGCGTAAACCGCACCAGTCTCGCGAGGTAAGTATTGACGCACGCTTTGTTGGCCCAATGCACGACCGATACGTGCATTTGCGTTATCGAGACGTAAGAATGCATACAATAACAGCAAATAGCGGATCGCAGTATGGGGACCTACTCGTTCACGAGATGCGGATTGAACGAGAGGGGGTGTATGCGCACGAATTGCTCTTTGCTGGGGGAGCAATTTTTACGGTTCATTTTGTAGGGTTCGAACATCAAATCGAACTTTTCAGTAGTCACTAGTGGACTGCCCCCTTAAGTTATCGTGCTTTGTTTTGCGCGAACGCGGTATTACAGTGACACCCATTAGCCGGCCGGTCGTCAAGGGCGCAGCGCGATTTTTTTTGGCAGCGTGGGCTGCCAATTGATTTTAGTCGTCGCTTTCAGCTGCCGTGCTCGAACCGCACCCGTTTCTTCGGTCGATGGCTGCGTCCGCATCGCGGATCGCGCCAGACACCCATCAGGATCAAGCATCGGCCCAAGAAGTCCGAGAAGTGAGGCCTGTGCCCTGGCGGCATGGCCGCCCCAGAAGAACGTTGGTACCGTCCCGTATCCAAAAGAGTTGCACAGAACCGTGGCTGCCGGCAGGCCGGCGCCAATCTCCGGATGGCTTACGGTTCGGGCGATCCGCTGTCACCGCGGCTGGTAACGGTGATCAGCCCAATTGTCGGATCGTCGTCGTCCGTCAGGTAAAGCAGCGGGGTGCCTTGAACGGCATGCCGCTCCTCCAGGATATGATAGCTGGCAAGCGCCAGCTTGTGCGCCAACGCCTTGGTGGTGAAAACTGCGCCGGTCCTGGCCAAGGGCAAGGACCAGGACCAGATCCGCCGATTCTGGACCTACGCACGAGGACGACCGCCCGTTCGCCGTGGCCAATTCGCTGGCAGACGTGTTCCTCTGTTCGCCGGACCGGGGCGGTGAGCATCCGGAGGAGCATCTGGCGGGCTAGTCTGCAATTTACAATTCCGTTGTAAGCTATTGATCCGTATAGTCTTCTTGATGCGGAATTTTACAGCCAAGTACCTGTAGATATTCATGAAAGATCTGACTCTTAATCAGCGGGTCCCAGGTTCGAGCCCTGGTGCGCCCACCATTGGAAAGTTCTTGTTTTCCAAGCCCTTCGCCGAGTAGTCGCCGAGAACAAAATGGGTCTCGCGCGACGTTTTTGTGGTTGAACATCGCACGGTTCGCGACGAGTCTTCGACGTTCTTCTGAACCACTGCAGCAAACTCGGAACAGAACCGCGCTGCATCGCTTCGGCACGGCGATTGCCAGACTAAATTAGTGGGCGTTATCAACTGAGCCGAGTATCACAGACGGGATCGTACCGAGTTTACCGAACCTAAATTCGGCCCTTCGGCGATCAGCCCTTCATCCCTTCTTTGCAGATGCACGGTATCGCGTGCAACGAAGCCGAATACGGCAACCGCGCGCGCCAGGCGGTGATGCTCCTCAAGCTGCCTCGGATGATCCGGAGGTCCGCGAGTGGATAGGTGTCGATGGGTTGCGAATAGTCCGCGTTTGATCGGCCGCAGAAATTCGTCGAGCACTCCATCGAAACTGACTGGAAAGGCAGTGATGGCGATGTGCACGCGTTCGGACTTCGACTTCAGCGGCCCGTCCAGCAAGATGATCTCGATCTCCACGCTCTTCGTCTATTCGAATGGATCGTCACTCCATCAGCTGACGTGGTTCGCGAGCGACGTGCTGAGCTTGGGCAGGCCGGCGCGCTGGAATTTCGGGCTGCGCGTAGCAGTCCGATTGCACTTTATGACGAGAGCGAGCTCGCGTCGGTCTATCCTCGGCATCTGATCGGAGCGGGACCATGCAAAACGCCTATGAGTCGAGAAAGCTGGGCCAAGACCCAGCTTTTGCTGTGCATGCTCACTTGGCAGGCCGAATATCTGTAGCGAGAGTATCTTCGTCCGAGCGCGGCGTGATGTTCAATCCTTTCTTCATGCCCCAAGCTGAAACGATGGAGGCTATCGCAAGGTTCGGCCGATCGCTCGCGACCAGTGCATTTGCAGCTTCCAGATCCTTCTTGCGCTTGTCGCCGTCCATTTCGACGCCGGCACTTTGAATCAACGCGTCGAGCTGAGGATTGGAATAGTTGCGGACGTTGTATGCGCCGAGTTTCTTGTCCGGCGCATTGGAATGAACTAGCGAGGACAGGGTATAGTTGGATTCACCCGTCAACGTTCCCCAGCCCGACATCGTCAGCGAATAATCGCCGCGAGTGTTCGCCGGGAAGAACACCGCGCCCGGCTGGGCATTCACCTGCACGTCGATGCCGATCGCAGTCAGCATCTGGGCAATGGTAGTGCCTGCCTCCTTGTCGCCCGGCAGGCGGTCGTTGGTGAAGGTGAGAACGACCTTGAAACCATCGGGATACCCGGCTTCGGCGAGAAGCTTCTTTGCCCGCTCGGGGTTCGCGACCGTGGTCTTGAGATTGGTGTTGTAGCCGAAGATGTTCGCTGTCACCAATTGCGACTGCGGCGCGCCCATGCCTTCCATCGCAACATCGGCGATCGCCTCGCGATCGATCGCCAGATCGAAGGCTTCGCGTACACGCGGATCCTGGAAGGGATTCTTCGCAAGCGGGGAGCCGTCCTTCGCCTTGACCTGCGGCGGCTTGTCACGGAAGTCGAACGAGATATTGAAGGAGTAAACGCTGTTTTCCCGCACGATTCTCAGCTTCGAATCGGTTTGCAGCGTGGGCACGTCGGAGGCGGGAATGCGGGCGATCAGATCGACCTGGCCGGCCTTGAGCTGCGCGACGCGTGCGGCATCGTTGGGAATCTCCTTGCGGACGACCTTGTCCCAAGGCTCCTTTCCGCCCCAATAGTCGTCGAAGCGTTGCAGCACCAATTGCTCCTTGGGAGTCCAGGATACGAATTTATACGGTCCGGTGCCGACCGCCGCCTTGCCGGTATTGAATCCCTCCGCCGCCTTTTCCGGCGTGTCGGAATAATCCTTGGCCGCGACATGCGAGACGACGAACAGGCGAACGAAATCATTCGGCAGGGTTGGCGCCGGGCCATCGGTCTTGATGCGCAGCGTATGGGCATCGACGACCTCCACGGACTTGACGCGACGGACATAGATCGTCGTCGGATTGGGGCCGGTGACACGCGGAATGCGTTCGATCGAGAATTTGACGTCGTCCGCGGTGAAATCGGAGCCGTCGTGAAACTTGACGCCCTCACGAAGCTTGAACTCCCAAGTCGTGGCATCGATCGGCATCCATTTCGTCGCAAGTCCCGGCTGCAGTTCGAGATTGTTGCCTGATTTTATCAGCGTGTCATAGATGTGCTTCATCGCCTCGGCGTGGGTGCCGGCCGAGGTGAAATCGGGGTCGATGGACAACGGCCCGGCGCGTACACCGATCGTCAGGTCGGCCGCCGTGGCGAGACTGGAAACGCTGCTCAACAATATCGGTGCAAGCGCAACGATGCGTGCACTTTGAAACAACCTCACTCTTCATGCTCCTCGGTAAGGATTGGGGGCCAATTCGGAGAATCCACGACAACCTTCGCCAGCAGCTCGGAAAGCATGAGCCGTTCCGCCGGAGTAAGTCCCGACATCATGACTCTCTCCCGTTCGATCATCGGCTGCATGGCTTGATCGACGATGCTTTTGCCTTCGTTGGTGATGTAAAGGACGAAGCTTCTCAGGTCCGCCGGATCGACTTCGCGGCGGACGATGTTCTTGTCAATCAGGCGCTGGATCGCGCGGCTGATCGTATTCTTGGGAAAGCCGGACGAACTGCAGATCGCGCTTGCCTTCAATCCATCGGAGAGACCGAGCGCGTAGATGACCACCACTTCCGGGCGGCTCACGCCATGTTCCTTCTCCAGGAGCCGGTAGATCGGCTCATTGAACTGGAGGGCCAGGAAGTTGATGCGAAACGACAGCCAGCACGGATTTTGCCACAGCTTGATCGCCACCAGATCGTCCACCGGCTGATCGCCGGCGGCACGCTTTCCCCCTTCCTGCAGCAGCTCTTCCAAAGCGGAATCGGGCACCGAGGTCACGGCAGGGGTCTTTCACATCAAATGAATTTAGTTCCGTTTGGAACTTGACTATAGATTATTTGACCGTCAACCTCTTTTTTTAGTCTCGTTTGGAACGTGTTGACGGGCGAATGGGGCGATTTGAGCATAGGAGCGCTATGCCTCGATGGGATCGCGCAAAATCCTTGCGCCGATTGCAGCAGCTTTAGAACAGGAGGACTGTTTGAAGATTCAGGACATGAATTGGCTGCAACTCGAGCAGCAGGTCAAAAAAGACGATCGCTGCATCCTTCCGATCGGCAGCGTCGAGCAACACGCCTATCTCAGTCTCGCCACGGACATGGTTCTTGCCGAAAAGGTCGCGGTCGATGCCGCAGCCGGCCTCGGCATCCCGGTCTTTCCGGTGCTGGCTTATGGTCTAGCATCCTCCTTCGAAGCCTTTCCCGGCACGCTCAGTCTCTCGCTTTCGACTTATCTCGGCGTCATCCGCGATCTCATGGACAGTCTTTACCGGTCCGGCTTTCGCCGCATCCTCGTGGTCAACGGCCACGGCGGCAACGCGCCGGCCACGACGATCATCTCCGAATGGCTGAATCTCCATTCCGATGCCTCGGTCAAATTCCACGATTGGTGGCGCGCGCCGCGCACCTGGGCCAAGGTGATGGAGCTCGATCCCGCGGCATCGCATGCCTCCTGGATGGAAAACTTTCCCTGGACACGCACCAACGATTCCGCTCAGCCGCAATCCGCCAAGGCGCAGATCGATTTTGCCGCTCTTGCGCGTGTCGGCGCGGCGAAGAAGCGCGAATTGCTGGGCGACGGCAATTACCATGGCCTCTATCAGCGAGCAGACGACGACATGCATGCCGTCTGGGCCGTTGCGGTCGAGGAGACGAGAAGTCTGCTGGAAAGCGATTGGCACTGAATGTGCAGGCGAAAGCCGTAGAGCGGACGAGATATGTTTGGCTTCATCCTCCAAAGAGCCTGGCAGGCCTGCATCGTGGTCGTCGCCATGTCGGTGCTGGTCTTCTGCGGTGTCCATGCCGTGGGCAATCCGGTGGACGTGCTGATCTCGCCCGATGCGACGCAGGACATTCGTGCCGCCGTCATCGCCCAATACGGTCTCGATCAGCCGCTGTGGCAGCAATATCTGGGCTTTCTCGGCCGCCTGGTCCATAGCGATTTCGGCCGATCCTTCGTCTACAACATGCCGGTCAGCGAGCTCATCCTCTCGCGCTTGCCAGCGACCCTGGAATTGACCTTGGCCGCCGTGCTGTTTGCCAGCCTCGTCGGGGTGCCGATCGGTATGTATGCCGGCTATCGGCCGCATACTTTTGTATCGCGCGCCATCATGGCCTTATCGATCCTCGGCTTCTCCGTTCCGGCATTCTGGTTCGGCTTGATGTTGATCATGGTCTTCGCGGTCCAGTGTGGCTGCCTGCCGGCCGGGGGCCGCGGCGAGACCGTCAGCCTGTTCGGCACGCAGTTCAGTTTCCTGACAGTCGACGGCCTTTCGCATCTCGTCCTGCCCGCGCTTAATCTTGCGCTGTTCAAGTTCTCGCTGATGATCCGTCTCGCCCGAGCAGGCACGCGCGAGCTGATGCTGAGCGACACCGTGAAGTTCGCGCGCGCGGCCGGCATTTCGGAATTCATCATTCTGCGCCGCCACGTCTTGCGGTTGATTTCCATCCCACTTGTCACGGTCTTCGGTCTCGAGCTCGGCTCCACTCTCGCCTTCGCCGTAGTGACCGAAACGATCTTCTCCTGGCCCGGTCTCGGTAAGCTCATCATCGACAGCATCACCTCGCTCGACCGGCCTGTCATGGTTGCCTATCTCATGTTGATCGCCCTGCTATTCATCTTCATCAATCTTATGGTCGATCTCACTTATGCCTTGCTCGATCCGCGTCTTCGGAAAGGGCGCGCATGATGCGCGACAGTCCCTTTCTCCGTTTTCTCGACGACTTCAGAAAAAATAAGGTCGCCACCGGCGCAGCGATCGTCGTTGTCCTGATTGTCGTCCTGGCCGTCGTCGCCCCCTTGGTGATGCCGCAGGATCCCTACGATCTCGCCCATCTCGTGCTTCGCGATGCGCGGCGGCCGCCGGGCTATGTCGGAAGCGCCGGCTATACGCATTGGCTCGGCACGGATTCGCAAGGTCGCGATCTCTTGTCGGCAATCATCTACGGCCTTCGCATTTCGCTGCAGATGGGCGTGATCGCCGGCGCTGTCGCCTTTGCCCTCGGTGCGCTGGTCGGCTGTACGGCGGCCTATATCGGCGGGCGCGTGGAGAGCGTCGCGATGCGGCTCGTCGATTTGCAGCTTTCCTTTCCGGCGATCCTGCTTGCGTTCGTGATCGCCGCGCTGCTCGGCCAGGGGCGCTACCAACTGATCCTGGCGCTGATCTTTGCGCAGTATGCCTATTTCGCCCGCACCGCCCATGGCACGGCCGCCGCGGAACGGCAGAAGGACTATGTCGAGGCTGCGCTTTCGATCCCGCTATCGCCTTGGCGTGTCGTTTTCAAACATATGCTGCCGAACTCCCTGCCGCCGCTGATTGTCGTGGCGACAGTGCAGATTGCCAGCGCCATTTCTCTCGAAGCGACGCTTTCCTTCCTCGGTGTCGGTCTTCCGCCGTCGGAGCCGTCGCTCGGCATGCTGATCGCCAACGGCTTCCAGTATCTGCTTTCAGGGCGTTACTGGATCTCGATCTACCCTGGCCTCGCGCTGATCCTGTTCATCGTGTCGCTGAATCTGGTCGGCGACCAGATCCGCGACCAGCTCAATCCGAGGCTGCGCCGATGATCGCCCTGCCATTCAGCGAGACGAGGCGGTCTCTGCTTGACGTCAGCAATCTGAAGACCTGGTTTCCGGGTAGCCGGGGCGAGGTGAGGGCGGTGGACGGCGTGTCCTTCTCGGTCTCGCCGGGCGAAGTGCTTGGTATTGTCGGGGAATCCGGTTCCGGCAAGTCGGCGACCGGCTTTTCGATCATTGGGCTGATCGACGAACCTGGCCGCATCGTGGAAGGGTCGATCAAGCTCGAAGGTCGCGAATTGATCGGCCTGCCGCAGGAAGAGCTACGAAAAATCCGCGGCAAGACCGTCTCCATGGTCTTCCAGGACCCCATGGCGGCGCTCAACCCGGTGCTGAGCATCGGAATGCAGATCAGGCTTGGGCTGGAAGCCCATGAACGGATCGGCCCAAGGGAAGCGCGCGAACGGGCGATTGCCGCCCTGGCCCAGGTGCGCATCAGCGAGCCCGAGCGAAAGGTCGATTTCTTTCCTCATCAGTTTTCCGGCGGCATGCGGCAGCGGGTCGCGATCGCGATCGCACTTCTGCATCGGCCGAAGCTCGTCATCTGCGACGAACCCATGACGGCGCTCGACGTTTCGATTCAGGCCGAGATCCTGAGGGAGATGAAGGCGCTGGTCTCCGATCTCGGCATGGCGCTGATATGGATCAGCCACGATCTCGCAACCGTTGCCTCCATCGCCGACCGCGTCGCTGTGATGCGGTCGGGCCATATCGTGGAAAGCGGACCCGCACTTGCCGTCCTGACCAAGCCACAGCATGACTACACCAAGACCCTGCTGAATGCTCTGCCCTCGCGCGCCAGTCCCGGTCAGCTGCTGTTGCGCAGCGCCGGCGTTCCCGATGCAGCGCCGCCGGCGCGAAAGGTGACTTCCGGCGACGTTGTCGCGCTCGGCAGCCCCTACCTCGTCATAAACGATGCCGTCAAGACATTCGTAAAGCCGGCCAGCCTGTTCGCAAGACTGCAGTTTCGGCTTACCGGCGCGAAGCCACCATCGACGCCCAATGCCGTCGATGGTGTCGACATCGTCTTGAACAGGGGCGAAGTTCTCGGTCTCGTGGGCGAATCTGGATCGGGAAAATCCACGCTCGGCCGGATGGCAGCCGGGATCATGGCTCCGACCTCAGGTCGTGTGCGGCTCGCCGGCCAGCCGGTGATGAGCTCCGGCTCGATGCCGCGCAAGATCACCACGCGCATACAGACCATTTTTCAGGATCCCTTCGCCTCGCTCAATGGCCGCATGCGCATCGGGGATACCCTGTCTGAAGGACCGCTGGCGCACGGCCTGATCAGCCGCGGCCAGACAACAGATTACATCAGGCAATGGCTCGCGGCCGTGGGTCTCGATCCGGCTTATGCCGACCGCTTTCCTCACCAATTCTCCGGCGGTCAACGCCAGCGCATCGCCATTGCGCGTGCGCTTGCGATGCAGCCGGACGTCGTCGTCTGCGACGAACCGGTCGCTTCGCTCGATGTCTCCATCCAGGCGCAGATCATCAATCTGTTGATCCGCCTGCGATCTAAGCTCGATCTGTCGCTCATCTTCATCAGCCATGACCTATCGGTCGTCCGGCATCTCTGTGACCGCGTGGCGATCATGCACCGTGGGCGGATCGTAGAGGAAGGCGCGGCGGAAGCCATCTATGCCAGGCCACAGAATGACTACACGAAGCGGCTGCTTGCCGCGGTGCCGACGCTTCCTCGGACGATCGCGTGACCGAAAAAGCGGCGTCGGCCCCCTTCCTTGCCGCCCTTGTCGTATCTCTTGTATTCGGCCCTTTGGTATTCGCCGCGATTGAGCGCTGCCCGAACTCCTGTTGTGCCGCACTAACCCGGAGCCGCAAACAGGCTTGCGGAGCGCCGATGCCTCTGGTGCTTGAGAGGTCGACATCGATATCCATTATAAAAGCCGTGACTCCGCTATAACGGAGAAAAATAATGTCCTCGTTGAGATTCCTATTGGCATGGCATTGCCAATCAAAATCATTTCGTGGATGGAAAATCCAAACGGTTGCCCTTGCTGATCAGCAATACCGGATTGGAGAATGCCCATGGCCGACGATACGGACTCCCGACGAACGCTTGCCGAAGGTGCGGCGCGTCAACTTGCCAACGCGACCAAAACCCGAGCGCAGTGGGGCGGCATCACACCGCGATGGCTGGTGCCGCTTCTGCAGTGGACGCCGGTCGAAGCAGGTATCTTCCGCCTCAATCGAGTCAAGGAGACGCGTGGCGCAACAGCCGTATCCTCGCTCGACGTGCAATGCAGCCCGCCGCGTGACCGCGATCCGGATTTGCCGGAAACGTTCGTGGACTACGAGGAGCAGCCCCGGGAATACTTTTTGAACGCGGTGACGACGGTGCTCGACGTCCAAACCCGCGTGTCGGACCTCTACAGCCATCCCTTCGATCAGGTCCAGGAGCAACTTCGACTGCTGATCGAGAAGGTCAAGGAGCGTCAGGAAGGCGAGCTCATCAACAATAGCGAATATGGTCTCCTAGCCAACACCGCGCCGTCGATGCGGATTGCAACGCGCGGAGGCGCACCGACGCCGGATGATCTCGATGAACTGCTTGCCAAGGTCTGGAAAGAGCCGAACTTCTTCCTGGCCCATCCCAAGGCGATCGCTGCCTTCGGTCGCGAATGCACGCGCCGCGGTGTACCGCCGCCGACCGTCACGATGTTCGGCTCGCCATTCATTACCTGGCGCGGCATCCCGCTGGTGCCGTCCGACAAGATGCCCTTCGACGCGGCCGGCAAGACGAAGATCCTGCTCCTACGCACCGGCGAGAAGAAGCAGGGTGTAGTCGGACTGTTTCAGCCCGGCGTGCCCGGCGAGGTGACGCCGAGCCTCTCGGTGCGCTTCATGGGCATCAACCGCAAGGCAATCGCCTCTTACCTGATCTCGCTGTATTGTTCGCTGGCCGTGCTCACGGAGGACGCTCTCGGCGTGCTCGATGGCGTCGAAGTCGGCAAGTACCACGAGTACGGCGATAAGTATCAGGGACAGGCGAACAAAGCTTGAGACGGCCCACAATGACGAATCCGACTGCATTACCCAAGCTGGAAGGGCCGGATCACACCGCTGCGCAAGCGGCCGGTGGCCCGGATCCGTCGTTGATCGCGCGCATGGCGAACGCTTTCTTTGCTGCGCCGCCTGCGCCATCCGCGCCTGCCCCCGGCGCGGCCCTCCCATCGGCATCGCTGTTCGGAGCCGAGCCCGCATACGGCTCGGCTCCCGGCGTGCCATCAGCCCCGATTCCTCTGACTCCCAACAACAATCCCGGCTCATCGGCGATTCCCCTACCGACCGCCGGCGCCGCGTCTCCTTCGGCGCCGATCTTTTCAGCGGATCGCGAGCTGTCACTGGTGCAAGCCCCGGAAGCCCGCGCACCGCTCGGCCTTGCACTGCCAGATGCCGGAACGCCTGCCAGCGCAACCGCGCCGTCGGCTGCCGTCGATTCGCTGCCCCAGCGTCACCTCGATTTCGCGACACTGCCGAGCCGCTTTGATAAAGGCGACCTTGCGCTCGATAGCCGGCTGCTGCCGCAGCCCTCGACGCCCGCCGGGCCATTTCCCGCCGTCGCACCGCCATCCTTCCTCGTGGCGAATCGCCCAATGCAGGTCGAGCAACCGCGAATATCGACAGCGACGTCGTTCCCGCTGGATGTCGAAGTGCTCGATCTCGGCGGTCTTGCGATTCAACATCGGACGGATGTTCCCTCTGTTGACGTGTCAGGCACCCGCGCGTTCGACGCGCATGTCTTTCGCCGCGACTTTCCGATCCTCGACCAGCAGGTGAACGGAAGACCGTTGGTCTGGCTCGACAACGGCGCGACCACCCAGAAGCCCCGTGCCGTGATCGATCGGCTCGTTCGCTTCTACACCCATGAGAATTCGAACATCCATCGCGCAGCACACACGCTGGCTGCCCGCTCGACCGACGCCTACGAATCGGCGCGCGAAAAGGTTCGCGCTTTCATCAATGCGCCGTCTACCCGCGACATCATTTTCGTGCGCGGCACTACCGAAGGTATCAATCTGGTCGCGCAGACATGGGGACGCCGCAACGTCAACAAGGACGATGAGATCATCGTTTCTCACCTCGAGCACCACGCGAACATCGTGCCGTGGCAGCAGCTCGCAGCGGAAAAGGGAGCGAAGCTGCGGGTCGCGCCGGTCGACGACAGTGGGCAGATCATCCTCGAGGAGTATGAGAAGCTGTTCAACCCGCGGACGCGCATCGTGGCGTTCACGCAGGTATCCAACGTGCTTGGTACGATCACTCCGGCGAAGGAGATGACCGAGATCGCTCATCGCCATGGTGCCCGCGTCTTGATCGACGGTGCACAGGGTATCTGCCACATGCCGGTAGACGTACAGGCCCTAGGCGCCGACTTCTACGTATTCTCCGGCCACAAGATGTTCGCGCCAACGGGCATCGGCGTTGTCTACGGCCGTGCCAGCGAGCTGGAAACGATGCCGCCCTGGCAGGGCGGCGGCAACATGATTGCTGACGTGACGTTCGAGCGAACTGTTTTCCAGAGCGCGCCGGAACGGTTCGAGGCGGGAACAGGCAACATCGCCGACGCGGTCGGCCTGGGTGCAGCGATCGACTATCTCAGCCGGATCGGCATGAGCAACATTGCCGCGTATGAGCACGAATTGCTCGAATATGCGACGCATGGACTTCTCACCGTCCCCGGCTTGAAGTTCATCGCGATGCCGCGCGAGCGAGCAGGCGTGCTGTCTTTCATCTTGGACGAGTGCAAGACCGAAGATGTTGGGAAGGCCCTCGACCAAGAGGGCATTGCGGTCCGCGCGGGGCATCATTGTGCGCAGCCGATTTTGCGGCGCTTCGGTCTCGAGAGTAGCGTTCGACCGTCCCTTGCGCTTTACAACACGCAGGAGGACGTCGACGCGTTAGTAGCCGCGCTGCTGCGTATCCAGGGACGACGCGGGCGTCGTGCATGACGGTTCGTCCATAGCCACGCAATGGATATGGGCGTTCTAGACGCGCCGCCGAGTTTGTCTCTTGACGTCAGCATCTTTGGTAGATCATTCCAGCGTATCGGCGTGAAAACTTGGAAGTGGTGACGTAGCCTTGACGAAGCGCAAACAGCGCGCGTTGGAGGTTAAGCTGGAAATGACGCAGATCGGTGGTCCTTGGGGCGGCGGTCCCTCCAGACGTTACGAGGAGCTGGCGGCGCCGTTCCGGCCTCTATTTGCTCAGGCCAGGGCGACGGCCGTTGCCAGAGACCTCGAACGCCGGTTGCCATACGATGAGATGGTCGAAGTGCTCGACGACCGGGACGGATTCGGCCAGGCATTGACTGCAAGTGGTGCAGCCATCTTCAGCGACGCGCCCGTCGAGGCCGATCAGGTCATTCTTGCAAGCGACAGGTTCAAGTACTCGAATCCGTTCTATCGGCTCGTCATCTCGCGACCCTTGCCGGCATCGGCCGCGCCGCAGCCGGTGACGTGGCCCACTTGGGCACCGCGTCGAGTAGCACAGGGGTGTAGGGATGCGTGGGTCGGGCGAACAGCTCAGCACGCGGGTGCGACCTCAACGATGCGCCCGAGATACATCACCGCCACCCGGTCGGCGAGAAATTCCACGACGGCGAGATCGTGACTGATGAAGAGATAGGAGACGCCGAGCCGATCGCGAAGATCAGGTTGAGGATCTGCGCCTGGATCGAGACATCGAGCGCGGACACCGGCTCGTCGCAGATGATCAGATCGGGCTTTGGCGCCAAGGCGCGGGCGATCCCGATGCGCTGACGCTGACCACCGGAGGATTCGTGCGAAGAGCGGGCGGCGGATGCGGCCGGCAGTCCGACGAGGTCGAGCATTCTGCGAGCCGAGCCCTGATCTCCTTTGTGGGTTCACTTGGAGACACTCTCTTTTGTCGACGTCGGGCGCCTGGCATTGATCTACTTCACCGCCTGCTGCGCAATGTCGCGCGATGCCTTCCGCCCGGAGCAGTGAATCGTATCGCGCGATTGGCCCCGCATTGGCTCGCGCTCCGGCTGATGGCGTCCATGATCCATTTGAGCGGAGGATCGACGACGGCTCGTCTGGCGTACAGCAGGTCGAAGCTGAAATCGGGGATACCAAAGGGTGGGGGGACGATCGCGACGCTTGCGGCACCAGTGAACGATCGGGCGACGCGTTCAGCCAACGTGGCGACGAGGTCAGTGCCCGCGACCGCGAACGGCACGGCAACGACATGGGCTAGCGTCGCCGCTACCCGTCGCTGAAGCCCGTGGCGAGCCAAAAAAGAGTCAATGACGCCTGGCAGACCATCTCCGCCGACGGCCGAGAACAGAGCGTGCGGCAAGGCTGCGTAATCGTCGAGACTTAGTTTCTTTGATCCTGCGGCATATTTTGCGTCGCGGATGCAAACGAAACGCTCCAAGAACAAGGGCTGCCGGACGCAGCGGGGCGAGTCAGGCAGGTGTCCGCCAACGAGCGCATCGAGCTCGCCGCGTTCCAGTTTCGTGAGGGCGGCGGTCACATCGACCAGCGGACGGACCACAAGGTCGATGCCGGGTGCTTCCCGTCGAAGCAGTCGGGTCAATTCCGGCACCAGCACGAAATCCCCGTAGTCCGTCGCGGCAAGCGTGATTCGCCGCCGTGCCGTGGCGGGATCAAAACCCTGCTCCTGCGCGAGCGCTCCGCGGATCTGACGCAACGCTTCGCCGATCGGTCCGGCGAGCGCCATTGCCTTTTCGGTCGGCTGCATGCCGGAAGCCGTGCGTTGGAACAGGTCGTCGGCAAACAGCGCGCGCAATCGCCTCAAGGCGCTGCTCATGGAGGGTTGGGCTAGGCCGATCCGCTCGGCTGCGCGGGTGACGTGACGCTCCTCCATCAACGCCTCGAAGGCCACCAGGAGGTTGAGATCGACGGCAGCTAAATTCATGACAGCAATGATGATCATTAAAACAATCCATTTCAACAATGTAATTTCGGCGGCTAACGTCTTGCGATGAATGAGTTGCAACGCATGGGACGCTCCCTCGCGCGGTGGATGCCGCGCGGGCCGACATGGCTGATCATCGGCGTGCTGGTTGGCCTCGTCCTGCCGGCCGTGGCGGAAGCCGTACGCCCATTCATGGCCGGGACGATTTTCGTGCTCGTTCTCGGCACCTTTCTTCAGCTCGACGGCGAAGCGTTCTGGCGAACGTTGCGCCAGCCTCGAATTTCACTGCTCTCGCCGGCGGTCGCGATGATGGTTTGTCCTCTGCTGGTCGGTGGTGTAGCGCGGGCAATGAACCTGGGAGAGGAGTTGGCGATCGCGCTGGTCCTGTCCGTGTGCGCTCCTCCTTCCAGCGGTACGGCGGCGGTTGCACGCATGCTCGGCCTCGATGCGACGATCCCGCTTGCCATTACGCTTCTGTCGATGGTTCTGGCGCCCGTCACCGTACCGCTGATCGCGGCGTGGTTCGCGGGCCTTTCTCTCGATCCAATCGGGCTGGCCGCAAGACTGGCTCTGCTCGTCGGCGGGTCCGGCGCACTGGCCGTGCTCCTTCGCAGCCAGGCCCCGATCCAATTGCGGAAATGCGCGAAGGCCATCGACGGGCTCGTATTGATGGCGCTGCTTCTCTTTGCCGTAGCCACCATGGCCGGAGTACGTGCGCAGATCGAGGCGCAGCCGGCCACTGCGCTCACCTTCATCGGCATTGCCTTCGCCTGTAATCTCTCCCTGCAGGGACTGGGTGCTCTTCTCATGCCGGACAGCATGGCGCAGCGCCTCACCGCCGGTCTCATTCTCGGTAACCGCAATATTGGACTCGTCTGGTCCGCCATGGGGGCGGCAGCATCGCCCATGACGACCTTATTCTTCGCTGCCGCACAGTTTCCCATCTACGTGACACCGCGCCTGATCGAATTGCTGCTCCGGCGTGTGACAGAGGACCACCGCGACAATGACCTATAGGATCCTTTCCGAAGACCTCGCAGTCCGTTTCGCCCGCATTGCACTCGGTCACGTCTGTAAGGAGTATCCCAACAAGCCGGATCAAGTGCTTGCCGGACCGCAGGATGCTCGAACGCCGCGGGAACTGCATCCTGTCTTCTATGGCAGCTATGATTGGCATTCCTGCGTCCACAGCTACTGGATGCTTGCTCGACTGCTGCGACGCCATCCGCGCTCTCCCGTCGCGGAAGAGATTCGCGCTCTGTTCGACGAGCAGCTCGTTACGGAGAAGGTCGGTGTCGAATGCGCCTATCTGGCGGCACCGACGGCGCGAGGATTCAAGCGGCCCTATGGCTGGGGCTGGCTCCTGAAGCTGGCCGCGGAGCTTCTCAAGCTCGACGAGCCGCGCTGGGCCGAGCGACTGGCGCCCCTTGCGGAGATCTTTGCGCAGCGGTTCCGAGATTTCCTGCCGCTGTCCACTTATCCGGTGCGCGTGGGTACGCATTTCAACACTGCCTTCGGATTGCGCATGGCCGCCGATTATGCTGCTGCGACGAGCGACGAGGACCTCACGGCATTGTTGCTGAGTACGGCGCTACGCTGGTACGGCGCAGACGAAGGCTGTCCCGCGTGGGGAGAGCCGGGCGGAGACGACTTCCAGTCGTCGGCCTTGATCGAGGCGGAGTGCATGCGTCGCTTGCTGGCGCCAGGCCGGTTCCTTGCCTGGTTTGACCGCTTCCTGCCGCAGCTCGCGCGGCGCGAACCCGCAACGCTGTTCCGCCCTTCGATCGTGACGGATCGCTCAGACGGCAAGATCGCTCATCTGGACGGGCTCAATCTCAGCCGCGCGTGGTGCTGGCACTCTCTCGCCGTAACCTTGCCGCATGATGATGCGCGTCGTCCGATCCTGCACGAGGCGGCTGAGCGCCATCTCGAAGTGGGATTGCCACATATTGCCGGCGATTACATGGGAGAACATTGGCTGGCGAGTTTCGCCGTGCTCGCCATTGACGACGATCGCTGACGTTCTGGATGTCGCCGCGCGCGCACGGGTGATATGTGGATAGGAGAGCATAGGCATTCTTGTTTCTCCGCGGATGACACGCAGCGCGGGCGCCCAAGCATCAACGGGACCCTCGTGGCATACACGCAGTGTACGAAGATGCGTTCGTGAAATCCTGTTTTCAGGATCCGCTCAATTATGGAGTTTATTCTCGGACGAAGGGTCTATCATGCGCTTCCGCGTGCAACCGGCTTGCGCGGTAGCTGATGCGCTGCGTGGCGCGAATGGGATCCGATATGGTGTCGAACTTACAACCTTCCTTGAAAATCGCCGCCATCAAGGCCGCTCTTGGAGCGGAGATCAGCGATTTCGATGCAACCCGCGCGCGCCCCGATGAAATTCTGTCTCTCAAGGAGGCGCTGCGTGAGCACTCGATCCTGGTGTTCAAGAACCAGAGCCCGACGGATCGGCAATTCCTCGATTTCGCGACCCGGTTTGGTGCGGTTTTCACGCCGCCGCATGATGCGCCGGTGCTGGGTTCGGATAGCAGTGGCAGGCAGCCCGATATTGTCGTGGTGTCGAATGTCACGGAAGACGGCGTGCTCGGCAATCGCGAGCTGACGGCCCATATCGACCATCAATGGGTTCCGGTGCCGTCGTCCGGTTCGCTGCTCTATGCCATCGAGGTGCCGCCGAGCGGCGGCGACACGTCATTCATCAGCCTTGCTGCTGCCTATGACGCGTTGGACGATGAAACCAAGCGCGAGATCGATGATCTCAGGCTGATTACCTACAATCCGTTCCTGCGAGCGCGGGCACCATTGCCGGGTGGTGCAGTCCTCTACCGGACCCCCGATATTGAGGCGACGCGGCCGTTCATCGATCATCCGCTCGTGCGTACCCATCCGGAGAGCGGCCGGCGCGCGCTGTTTCTCGGCGCAGCCACGGAGGTCGAGATCGTGGGCTATGCCCCGGACCGCGGTGCTGCGCTGATTGCGCGGCTGCGCGCCCATCTGGCTGATCCACGTTTCCGCTATGTGCACCAGTGGAGCGTCGGTGACATCGTGTATTGGGACAATCAGATCACCTTGCATGCGCGCGCGGGTTTTCCCGGCGAGCAGAGGCGTCTGATGAAGCGCATCAGCTTGGCGGGCAGCAGGCCGTTCTGAGATGGCCGTGCCACGGACACGGCAGATCGCCCTCTACGCCTTTGAGATGAGCGCCGTCGGCCACATCGACCATGGGTTATGGCGTCATCCGCGCGACCGGGCGATATCCTACCGGCGGCTGGATTACTGGCTCGAGCTCGCACGCATTCTGGAGCGTGGTCTGTTCGACGGGATTTTTCTCGCCGATGTGAATGGGCTCTATGACGTCTATGGCGGCGGCGCTGATGCGGCCGTCAAGGCGGCGGCTCAGGTTCCGGTCAACGATCCGGCCCTGGTCGTTTCCGCGATGGCGTCCGTCACGCATCACCTCGGTTTCGGCGTGACGTTCAATACCGGGACGGAAGCACCTTATGCACTGGCGCGCCGGCTTTCGACGCTCGACCATCTGACCGATGGACGTATCGCATGGAATATCGTCACTGGGTTTCTCGACAGCGCCGCACGTGGACACGGTTCCGGAAGACAGCCGGAGCATGATGATCGCTATGATCGCGCGGATGAGTTCATGGAGGTTGTCTATCGCCTCTGGGAGGATAGCTGGGCGCCTGATGCCGTGCTCGCCGACCGTAGGCGCGGCATCTATGCCGATCCGTCGCGCGTACAAGCTGTGCGGCATCGGGGAGAATTCTACCAGCTCGACGCGGTTCATTTGTGCGAGCCGTCGCCGCAGCGAACTCCCGTCCTTTTTCAAGCGGGAGCTTCGGCGCGGGGCCGCCGGTTTGCCGCCCGTCACGCCGAAGCGATCTTCGTGCCGAACCGCGGGATAAAGCAGACGGCGGCGCTGGTTGCAGATCTGCGCCGGCTCGTCGGCGAGGCCGGACGTGACCCCCGCGAGGTGAAGATTCTGACCGGCCTCCATGTTGTCGTGGCGGAAAGCGAAACAAGCGCTGCCGCGAAATACGGCGATTACCGGCGCTTTGCATTGCCGGAAGCAGGATTGGCGCAATTGTCCGCAGCGATCGGTATCGACCTGGCGCGCTTCGGTCTCGACGAGCTGATCCCCAAGATCGAGTCCAATGGTATCCGTTCCGTCGCCGACAGCGTCAATGGGCCGACTGGGGTGACCGTCAGGCAACTGCTCGCCGATATGTCACTCGGTGGGCGTTACCCCGTTGTCGTGGGTGATCCCGACTCGATCGCGGATCATATCGAATCCTGGGTCCGCGAAGCCGACATCGACGGCTTCAATCTGATCCGAACCGTGACGCCCGAGTGCTTTTCCGATTTTGCGGAGCTGGCGGTGCCTCGCCTGCAGGAACGCGGCCTCTACCGGCAGGCTTATGCCCCTGGCACCCTTCGCGAGAAGCTCTTTGGTCATGGTCCATGGCTCGACGCGATCCATCCAGGGCGTCGCTCGAACCCAAGCTGGAGACAACTCACGGCATGAACTTCCAGTCTTCCACGGTCACGGCAGGCGCGGCTCATGTCATTCGTGATGACGCAGAGGCGCTTTCGATCGCGCGCGCGTTGGCTGGCGAGTTTGCGGTTGGCGCTGCCGAACGCGACCGTGAAAGCAGGTTGCCGCAAGAAGAGGTCGAGCGTTTCTCGGCGTCGGGGCTCTGGGGAATCGGAGTGCCAAAAGCCTGGGGTGGGGCAGGCGTCTCGCTTGCAACTCTTGCCGAGGTCACGGCGATTATCTCCGAGGCCGATCCTTCACTTGGGCAAATCCCTCAGAACCACTACTGCCTGGTCGATGCGGTGCGTCTGGTCGGAACGGAGGAGCAAAAGGCATTCTTCTTCGCCCAGGTGTTGGCCGGCAAGCGGTTCGGCAATGCCGTCTCCGAACTTGGCACCAAAACCTTCCGTTTTATCGGTACACGGCTGTCGACGACGCCCGACGGCCTGCGGTTGAACGGACAGAAATTCTACGCCACCGGCGCGCTGTTCGCTCACTGGGTGCCTGTAGCCGCCAAAGACGACAAGGAGCGGGCGGTTCTGGCTTTCGTGCCGCGAGGCACGCGAGGGTTAGCCATCGCTGCAGATTGGGACGGCTTCGGACAGCGCACGACCGCCTCCGGCAGCGTGACGCTGACCGACGTGGCTGTCGAACCGCTCCATGTCCTTGCCCGCCATAGGTTGCTTGATCCGCCGACGATTCATGCGACTTATGCCCAATTGCTGCACGCAGCGATCGATCTCGGTATCGCGCGGGCATCGCTTGCTGACCTCAAACAATGGGTTCGCGAGCGCGTGCGGCCCGTTCCCGAGGCGACGGATCCCGACCCCGCAAAGGACCCGCTGACGCTAAGCAAGATCGGTGGCCTTGTCGTCCGCCTGCACGCAGCGGAAGCTCTGCTTCATCGTGCCGCCCGGCTTCTCGAAGTCTCCGAACTGCCGACGTCAGAGCAGGTTACCGACGGCAATGCTGCGACGGCAGAGGCCAAGATCGCAACCACCGAAATCGCGCTCGATGCGTCGAGCACCTTGATCGAGCTGAGCGGAACGCAATCCACACGCTCGATTCACGATCTCGATCGCCATTGGCGCAACGCCCGTACGCACACGGTTCACGATCCCGTTCGCTGGAAATACCACGCCGTCGGCCACCACTGGCTGCACGGCAGTCTACCAAAGCCGCTTGCGTCGCTGGACGCCTATTCTCGCAAGGCCGGAGCTACAGATGAATCGCCGTGAATTTCTCGCCAGCACTATTCTTGGGGCCGCTACCCTGCCGGCGCTGAATTCGCGCGGCTCACTGGCTGCTAATTCGGCAAGCTCGAGCCTGCGTGTGCTGGCGGAGGGCGGTCCCAATAGCCTCGATCCGCATGGCACGGGCGTCTCGTCGCCATCGCTCGGTGCATTCACCAATGTCTATGACCGCCTGATCAATTTCGATCGCACGGAGATTACGCCCGGGATCTTTCGCTACGACTATACGCGTTTCAAGGGAGAGCTGGCGGAGCGTTACGAAACGCAGGATGACGGCCGAACTCTCGTGTTTCATCTGCGTCGCGGCGCACGTTTCCATGATGGAGCCCCGATCACTGCCGCGGACGTGAAATGGTCGCTGGATCGAGGAGTGAGCCTGCCGGCCTCGAAGCGGCAACTGGCCACGGGCTCGCTG
Organism: Bradyrhizobium ingae; assembly: GCF_055791185.1. NCBI lineage: Bacteria > Pseudomonadati > Pseudomonadota > Alphaproteobacteria > Hyphomicrobiales > Nitrobacteraceae > Bradyrhizobium > Bradyrhizobium ingae. Next base: position 96,388 of record NZ_JBVUBB010000026.1, on the reverse strand, counting down.
ACCGACCCCGGTCAGTTCACGGCCGTCGACGATCACACGCTGACCGTCCGCCTTGAAAAACCGGATCGTTATACGCTGCCCAATCTCGCTCTCACCTTCGCTTCGGTGCTGAATGCGCAATTGGCCAAACGACACGGCAGCGACGCGGATCCCTGGGCGGCCGAGTGGGTGCGCACCAACGATGCCGGCGGGGGAGCCTTCGCGGTGGATCGTTGGGATAGCCAACGTGTGAGCTACAAGCGTTTCGCGGATTGGACCGGTGGTGAACTGCCTCAGGCTGAGCGCGCTGTGTTCGAGGTAGTGCCGACGGCCGCGAATCGGGTCGCGGCACTCGTCAAATCCGATGCCGACATCGTGCTGCAACTCCCGCCAAAGGATATCGACGGTATCATCGCGCGCAAGCAGGCCCGCATCGTTTCGGTGCCCGTGACCAATACGTTCCGCTTCCTCGCCTTCAATACCAAGACGCCGCCGTTCAACGACGTGCGGGTGCGCCGGGCGATTGCCTTTGCTTTGCCTTATGAGGATTTGTTCCAGGCCGCGGTGTTCGGCCATGGTGTGAAGCTGTTCGGCGCCTCTCAAAATGCACCAGCCGATGCGAGTTTTCCGCAGCCCTATCCGTACAAAGCCAATCTAGAACGCGCGATCGAACTGTTGCGGGAGGCCGGGCAGGCGGGCGGTCTCAAAACCAGCTTCAGCTACAATATTGCCGATACAACCATTGCGGAGCCGATCGCGCTTCTGGTGCAGGAAGCGCTCGCCAAGCTCAACATCACTGTGGAGATCGAAAAGGTCTCCGCTGCCGATTGGGGGACGCGCCTGACAGCCAAACAGGTTCCATTCTACGTCGAGAGTTCGTCGGCCTGGTTCAACGATCCCGATTACTTCTTCCGGATCTTCTTTCAGGGCGATTGGCGCTGGAATTTTGGCAATTTCGACAATCCTGCACTGAGCAAACTGGTCGAGGCGGCACGATGGGAGACGGATCGGCCCGCGTATGAACGGGCCATCCGCGAGGCCGTCGGTATTGCGTTCGCCGAAATCCCTATTCTACCGCTGTGGCAGCCGACCTTCGAGGTTGGTCTCGATCCGCGGCTGGCCGGCTTCACTTACTACATTCACGGACAGGTCGATTTCCGGCCTTTGCGTTGGAGTTGATCGTACTGTAGCTGCGGCCGGGCGAGCCAAGGTTCGTATCGGACGGCGAAGAGAAAGATGCGTACTTCCTTGCTCAAGATGTTTGGCCGACGAGTGGTGGCGACACTGCCCGTCGCCGCCGGGGCGCTCATATTGACATTCGCGGTCATGCGTCTCCTGCCGGCCGATCCCGCGGCCTATCTGGCGTCCGGCCCGGGAATGGGGCAGGTAGAGATCGAGGCTATCCGGCACAAGCTCGGCCTCGACCAGAGTCTACCGCGGCAGTTTCTGCTCTACAGTCGCGATGTACTGAGCGGCGATCTAGGCGTGTCGACCACGACCGGGCATCCTGTTCTGGAAGATATCCGCCGCCGTCTTCCGGCTTCGCTCACCCTGGCGCTCGGCGGATTCCTGCTGGCAGTCATCGTTGGACTGCCGTTCGGTATCGCCGCGGCGGCGCGCCCGGGCGGATTTGCGGACCGGGCAAGCCGCCTGCTGACCGTCCTGTGCGGTGCATTGCCCGGCTTCGTCACCGGGCTGCTGCTGATTTACGTCTTCTATTTTCAGCTCGGGTGGACCAGCGAGCCGACCGGCATGCTGGATGCACGCATCGCGGCGCCGTGGCCGATCACGGGCGTGCCCCTGATTGACTCAATCATTGCCGGAGATGCGAAAGCTTTCGTGTCGGCACTTGGGCGTACGGTTCTGCCCTGCGTGACGATGGCATCCTTCGCCATTGCTCCATTGGTGCGGATCACGCGCTCGACGCTGCTCGAGGTGCTCGCCAGCGATTTCATCCTGTCTGCAAAGGCGCTCGGACTTCCGCGGTCGATGGTTCTGCTGCGCTACGGCTTACCGAACGCATTACCGCCGATCCTGGTCATGATGGGGCTGATATTTTCGGCCATGCTCGGGGCCAATGTCATCGTCGAAAAGGTGTTTGCTTGGCCGGGCGTCGGCTCCTATGCGCTGGAGGCCTTGCAAGGCGCCGACTTCGCTGCGCTCCAGGGATTTGTTCTGCTGGTGGCCGGTCTCTTCGCCCTGGTCAATCTGCTGGTCGATGTGCTGTGCCTGCTGGTGGATCCCCGCGCGGCGAGAGGCGCATGAGAGCGGCATTCGTTATCGCCTCATTGGTGGCCCTTTTGCTGCTTGCCGTGGCCGGTCCAACTTTCGTGCCGTGGCCGCCCGCAGCAACCTCGATCGCGCATCGGCTGGAATCGCCCTCGTGGCTGCACTGGCTGGGAACTGATGCACTTGGCCGTGACGTATTATCGCGGCTGGTGGTGGCGGCTCGAACGGACCTGTTCGCCGCGGGATCTGCGGTCGCGCTTTCGGTAATCGTGGGGGCGCCCATCGGGGTGGCCTGTGGATATTTCGGCGGACGCATCGACCGGTTGGTCGGCCGCATCGTCGACGTATTGATGGCGTTTCCGCTCTTTGTCGCCGCGATGGTTCTGGTAGCGGTGCTCGGCAATAGCCTCGGTAACGTGATCGCTACGACCGCAATCATCAACCTGCCGTTCTACATTCGCCTGACAAGGGCTGAGATCGGCTCTCGCCGCGAGGCCGCCTATGTGGCCGCCGCCAGACTGGGAGGGGCGGGGGAGTGGACCATCGTGACAGGCGTTCTGCTCCCCAACATTCTGCCGACATTGGTGACGCAGATGTCGGTTAATTTCGGATGGGCCATTCTCAACACCGCCGGCCTGTCATTCATCGGGGTCGGCATCCGCCCGCCCAATCCGGAATGGGGCGTGATGGTGGCTGACGGCGCGCAATACCTGCTCTCCGGACAATGGTGGATCGCGCTGGCGCCGGGTTTTGCTCTCTTTGTCGTGGTCTACGTCTTAACGCTGGCCGGAGACGCAGCGCGCGACTGGCTCGATCCCAGGCGAGCGCGATGATGCCCGCGACGGTGTCGTCTCCTCTTCTCGAGGTCAAAGATCTCACGCTTGAACTCCGGCAGGCATCGGGCCGCAGCTTTACGTTACTCGACCACGTCCATTTTTCGCTTGAACGCGGCGAGACGCTGGCACTGGTTGGCGAGAGCGGATCGGGTAAATCGATGACGTCGGCTGCCGTGATCGGCCTTTTGCCATCTTCCGCCAAGGTGACCGCTGGCAGTGTACGCCTGAACGGCGAGGAACTGCTCGGCCTCGCGCCAGAGCGCATGAGGCAGCTTCGGGGCGCGACGATGTCAATCGTCCTGCAGAACCCGGCACGCGCGCTCAATCCGATCCGCAGCGTCGGCCGGCAGATCGAGGACGTGCTGCGGAATCACCGACCGCAGTCGCGTGCGACGGCGCGCGCGCAGGTGGACTCCCTTCTGGGGCGGGTCGGCCTTGCCGGCCGTTCAGGCGCATTCCCGTTCGAGCTGTCCGGCGGCAGCAGCCAGCGCGTGATGATTGCCTTGGCCCTGGCGGCTTCTCCGCAACTCCTCATTGCCGACGAGGCGACTACAGGGCTCGATACCACGACGCAGAAACTGGTTTTGGATCTTCTTGCCGATCTCTCGCGCGAACGGGGGCTTGGAGTTGTTCTCATCACCCACGACCTTGCGTTGGCGAGCGAACGCAGCCACCGCATCGCGGTGATGCATGCGGGGCAGGTCGTCGAGCGTGCGCCGGCGAGGCCGTTTGAGCCAGTGCACCCTTACGCACGCGCACTTCTTGCCGCAACGCCGGTGCCAGGTCGGTTGTTGACCGATATCGCGCCGGTTGCGGGAGAGGCGCCCGATCTTGGCCGCGCTGACCTTCCCGCGTGCCGTTTCTACGATCGCTGCCCGCTGCGCGCGCCGGTGTGCGCGCGGAACATTCCCCTCTGGCGGGCTGTCGCGCCCGACCATTGGGTGGCGTGCCATGCGAGTGGAGCGACCTATGCTTGAAGTGCGCGGATTGACCAAGACGTTCGGCGCCGGGCCGAGCCTTCGCCGCGCGGTCGATGATGTCAGCTTTGAGCTGGCGCGCGGCGAGGCCCTGGGCGTTGCGGGCGAGAGCGGCTCGGGCAAGACTACGCTCGGCTGGCTGATTGCCCGACTACTCGATTGTGATTCGGGAACGGTACGTTTCGACGGCGACGATATTGGCGTGCGGTCGGCTCGCCACGCCGCCGCCTCTCCTTGGCGTTCCAGGATTCAGTTTATATTCCAGGACGCCGGCGCGGCACTCGATCCCCGCGACGATGCGCTCACCGCCGTGGCCACGCCGTTACGGCGTCTGAAGCGGTTCTCACGGCAGGCCGCCGAGCTACGGGCGGCTGCAGCGCTGAATGACCTCGGGCTTGAACGCTCCCACTTCAATCGGCGGCGCCACGAACTTTCCGGCGGCCAGTTGGCCCGCGTTGGCATTGCCCGCGCGCTGGCACTGGAGCCCGATCTGGTAATCCTCGACGAGCCGACCGCCGCGTTGGATGTCTCAGTGCAGGCCGGTGTGCTGCATCTCTTGGAACGCCTGCGCAGCCAGCATGGTCTTTCGTATTTGTTCATCTCACACGACCTGAACCTGATCCGGCTCTTATGCAGTCGCGTTCTCGTCATGCGAAGGGGTAAGGTGGTCGATTGCGGCCCGGTCGACACAGTTTTCGAGCGTCCCTCGCATCCGTTCACCGCTGAGCTGATTGCCGCGATCCCCCGGATTCTGAGCCATGCGCCTGGAGACGCCTCGGGGACGATACTGCTCAGGCGATCGACGCAATGACGGCGTTCGCCAACTCGACACAACCAATACCGCCTGGTCCGTCGGTATGGCGGAAGTAGCCGAATATGATTGAATAGGTCGGCGGTCGTTCGATCTCCGCGCGCGTCAGGCTGGACCTCCCCATGGGCAGGCAGTGCTGTCAGCTCTGCATCGAAAAAATGCAAGCGCTCAAGCTATGGCTGCACCTCGATGAGCTCGCATCCTAATTCTCCCAGGCGTAAGCGATGTGCGGTCTCGTCTTTCAGTTATGTGGCACCTGAAACGGTGCCCTTGATGAGTTAGAGTTCCTCGTCCGGATCGGTCCATTCGAGGTTTCTTATCGACGACGGTTTGGAAATTAATCATCCAATGTGCGGCTGCTCGACAGAGCATCTCTGCCATTCTCGGAAAGAACTACGGCAAGCTTTATGCCCAAGAAACTGATAGATATTTCGAACGTTTGATACTCGCTCGCCTAGCGCGTGCTGCGCAGGACGATGGCCTTCCGGGATCGCTGCACGATAGAAATGCCAAAGAACAGTGCAGGGAGTCTCGCGGCTGCCCCGGTCCTCAGCTTGCGAGGGTTGACGATCGATTTTCCGGCCGCTCGGGCGGTGGATGGGCTCGATCTGGATCTCATGGCGGGGGAGATGCTCGCCTTGGTCGGCGAATCCGGCTGCGGCAAGTCGACGACAGCCCTTGCGATTTTGCGCCTTCTGCCGCGGTCGGCCAGAATAAGCGGGCAGATCGAGGTCGATGGACGCGACATCGGAGCACTAAAGCCGCGGGAGCTGGCAAAGCTGCGTGGGCGTGACGTGGCGATGGTTTTCCAGGAGCCGATGAGCTCACTGAACCCGCTGCAGCCGGTTGGACGTCAGATCGCTGAAGCGATCATGCTTCACGAACGGATCTCGCGCGCAGACGCGCGTAAGCGTGCGATCGCCTTGCTGGAGCAGGTGAAACTGCCCGAAGCAGCGCGGCGGGTCGACGACTACCCGCACCAGTTATCAGGCGGACAGCGGCAGCGTGTGATGATCGCTATGGCTATAGCTTGCCGCCCGAATGTGTTGATTGCAGACGAACCGACAACTGCGCTGGATGTCACGATCCAGGCGGAGATTCTGGAACTGATCGACGGGTTGCGGCGCGACCTTGGCATGGCGGTGCTGCTCATAACCCATGATCTAGGCGTCGTGTCGCGATGGGCTGACCGTGTCCTCATCATGTACGGCGGCAAGAAACGCGAGGAAGGCCCGTTGGTCCGGATCTTTGCTGAGCCGCAGGATGGGTACACGCGAAGCCTCATCGCGGCTTCCCTGCATGGTGCGGATGAGCGCTTGCATTACAGTCGCCGGCGACTGGCCGAGATCGTGCGCACACCGGAGGGAGGGTTCGCCCTGACACGTCCTGTCCCACGCCAGGTACAGGTCACCCACGAGACCGGATTGCTGCTTTCGGTTGAAGGGCTGCGGGTCAGCTATGGGGAGGGCACGACCTATCATGAGGCGGTGCGCGGCGTCACCTTTGATGTAAGGCGCGGTCAGACTGTGGGACTTGTCGGGGAGTCGGGTTGCGGTAAATCGAGCCTTTCGCGAGCAATCCTCGGTCTTACGCCAACGAGCGCAGGCCGTATCCTTTTCGACGGCACAAATCTGGCGGGGCTTTCGCGCAAAGCGATGGCGCCCTGGCGACGCCGGATGCAGATGATTTTCCAGGATCCGTTCGGGTCGCTCAATCCACGGCATCGAGTTGAGGAGATCATCGGCCATGCATTGCGCATCCACGGGTTGACCGATCGGCACGAGCGCGACCGGCGCATTCGAGCAATTCTCAACGATGTTGGCCTGCCGAGCGACGCAACGCGGCGTTGGCCCCACGAATTCTCAGGGGGGCAGCGGCAGCGCATCGGCATTGCCCGCGCTCTGGTGTTGCGTCCCGAGCTCGTGATCTGCGACGAACCGGTCTCCGCACTTGATGTCTCGATCCAGGCTCAGATTCTGAATCTGCTGGTCGAGCTGCGTGAAGAGTACAAATTATCGTACATCTTCATAAGCCATGACCTTTCCGTTGTGCGTTATATCTCCGACCGCGTGATGGTGATGGAGAGCGGCTCCATCGTCGAAAGTGCCGGTGTCGATTGCATCTGGCGTTGCCCCGAACATCCCTACACCCGCAAGTTACTGGCCAGCGCCGCGGCAGCACCGCCTCCGCGAGCTGAAAGAACGATCCGGAGCGAGCGCATTCGCATCAGCGAACCGCAAACACCTGGCTATCCCTCTTCACCGAACGATAGGACAACTGATCATGAAGAAGTTTCCTTTTTGGCCCGCGGGTAACGGCACGTTAACGGGCGCGCGTCTTGGGCGTCGTGGCTTTCTTGGGCTAACGAGTGCGTTGCTGGGCTCGACCCTGCTGAGTGGCTTCCCGCATGCCGCATATGCGCTCGACAAGGCGTTGCCGAACACGGTCGAGGGGGCCAGGGCAGGCGGAGCGCTCAGTGCGGTGATCCACCCCGAGCCGCCGACAATTGCCGCCTTCATCAACACTTCCACGCCCGGCCGCGCGGTATTCAGCAAGATATTCGATGGCCTGCTGGATTACGGTCCCGATCTCTCACCTCGTCCTCAACTTGCCGAAAGCTGGGAAACCTCAAAGGACGGCCTCGTCTGGACTCTGCATCTGCGTAAGAACGTCTTCTGGCATGACGGAACTCCCTTCACTTCGGCTGACGTGAAATTCTCGGCCGATATCATCTGGAAGCAATATGCTCCCACCGCCCGGCGCGTGCTGCGGCATCTGACCTCAACCGAGGCGCTCGACGAGCATACCATCGTCCTGAACTTGTCCGAGCCAACGCCAGTGCTGATCAATGCGCTCGATGTGGTTTCGGCGCCGGTCCTGCCGAAGCATCTCTACGAAGGCACCGATATCCCGAACAATCTGCACAACAATGCGCCGGTCGGCACCGGTCCGTTCGTGTTCAAGGAATGGGTGCGCGGTAGTCACATCGCGCTCGAGCGCTTCGGCAAGTACTGGCAAGCAGGCCGCCCCTTCCTTGACAAGCTGACCTGGAAGATCATCACCGATGTGGCTGGTCGCGCCAACGCGCTAGAAACCGGCGTGGTGCAGTATGGTGAGCGCAACCCCGTGACCTTCGCCGACGCAGACCGCTTCAAGAGGAGCGACAAGCTCGTCGTTTCGACTGACGGCTATAACGGTTTCTCAGGCACGCTATGGTTGATCCCGAATTGGCGCGACCCGATCTTGGGCAACCACAAGGTACGGGCCGCCATCCTGCACGCGATCAACCGCGACCTGCTTACTAAAACGGTCTGGGGCGGCTACGCGGTGCCTGCGACCGGACCGGTGTCGTCCCTGCTTAAGGGGTTCTATCAACCCGATACCGAGCAATATCCCTACGACAAGCCGAAGGCCGAGCGGTTGCTTGACGAAGCGGGCTATCCGAAGCAGGCCGACGGTTGGCGCTTCAAGCTGACGCACGACTATATCCCCTTTGGAGACGATTACCGTCGTACTGGCGAATTTGTCCGCCAAGCACTGCGTGCGGTGGGTATAGACGTCGAGCTACGCTCGTTGGACCTAGCGACATGGACGAAGAACGTCTTCACCGACTACAGTTTCCAGCTCGTCAGTTCCTGGGGTGTCAACTGGCAGGACCCGCAGCTCGGCATTGAGCAGCACTTCTGGTCGAAGGCGGAATCGAAGGGTACGCCATGGTTCAACGCGTCCGGGTACGCGAACCCGAAGGCCGACGCGCTCTTCGAGGATGCGCAGAGTCAGACCGATCCGGCGAAGCGCGTCGAGGACTACAAGGAATTGCAGAAGGTCGTGCAGCGGGATTTGGCGCGGCTCGACCTGTTCGAATTCCGCTGGTTCGGAGTCTGGGACAAGAGGCTGCGCAACGTGACCGACACCTTTGATCACAGTCAGAACAATTTTGCCAACGTTTGGTGGGACCAGATTGCCTGAGCTAGATCGCTTGCAGCATGGAAACCACAGACGTAGCGAATACATCAATCTAGGACCTCCATGGCTCGACGGTTCTTGTTTCGCCTTCTACATTTCGCTGGCATCGTGTTGGCGATCACGGTGCTCAACTTCGCTCTCCTGAAGGCGCTACCCGGCGACCTGGCCGACGTCGTCGCGACAGAAAGTGGCGCGGCCTCGACGGCACAGGTGGCAGAGATGCGTGCACGCTTTGGGCTCGACCGGACATTGCCCGAACAGCTCCTGTCGTATGTCGGCGGGGTGCTTCAGGGCGATCTGGGTTATTCCTTCCGCTTCGGTGAGCCCGTGGCGAAGCTGATAATAGAACGCCTTCCTGCGACGGTGGTCCTCGTGAGCATCGCAATGGCGATCTCGGTCGTGGCGGGGATGGGGCTCGGCATGTTGGCGGCGCGGCAACCGAATGGTCTCGTGGATGTTGCGCTGTCGGCGCTTTCCACGCTGGGATACTCCGCGCCGATGTTCTGGACGGCACTGATGCTGATCGTGGTCTTCGGGGTCAAGCTGCCGTGGTTTCCGGTGGGTGGGATCCGCGACGTGAGCGCGGGCCATGCTGGGCTACGGGACCTCGTTGACGTAGCTTGGCACCTGGTGCTGCCAGTGGTCACGTTGTCGATCTACTATGTTGCAGTCTATGCACGGTTATCGCGCGCTGCGTTGATCGAGCAGTTGTCCGAATACTACGTCCGTACCGCCCGCGCCAAGGGCGCGCGCGAAGGGCGGGTGATGTTCGGCCATGCGCTACGCAACGCGATGCTGCCCGTGCTGACCATGTTGGGCTTGCAATCGAGCGCGGTCCTTGGCGGCTCGATCGTAGTCGAGACGGTCTTCGCTTGGCCTGGGCTCGGCCAACTTTCATTCGAGGCGATCCGCAGCCGAGACGTGCTCCTGTTGCTTGGAATACTCCTGCTCTCAGGCACGCTTGTGGTGCTATCGAACATAGCTGTCGACATCCTGCAGATGCGGCTCGATCCGCGGCTTCGCCGTCGCATGACGGAACGCCCGACATGAAACCTCGCTTCCTGAATCCTGCGATCTTGTTCGGGGCAAGCGTCATGATCGGTGTCGCCCTGATGGCGCTGTTCGCGCAAAAGCTTTTCCCAGGTGATCCGATGGACATGGTGGCTGCACCCTTCGTCTGGCCCGGCCAGGATGAGTCGGTACCGCTCGGTTCCGACTTGATGGGACGTGACCTCCTGGCTGGCATCTTCCACGGCGCGCGCGTCTCGCTTCTTGTGGGGGGATTGGCCGCGCTGATTTCGCTGGCGATTGGCTTGCTGGTCGGATCGGTCTCGGGCTTTTACGGCGGACGGGCCGACGCGGTTTTGAGCCGGGTGACCGAGTTCTTTCAGACAATTCCGTCGTTTCTGCTGGCGATAATTCTTGTCGCGATCCTGCAGCCTTCAATCAAGACTATTATCGTCGCGCTTGGTGCAACCTCCTGGACCGGAGTCGCGCGGCTCGTGAGGGCCGAATTCCGCACTCTGCGCGAGCGAGAGTTCGTCCTCGCAAGCGAGGCTCTCGGCGCTAGCGATCTCCACCTGATCATTCGCGAAATCCTCCCCAATGCCTGGACGCCGGTTATCGTCTCGGCAGGGATCCTTGTTGCACAAGCGATCCTGTCCGAGGCTGGTCTGTCCTTTCTAGGTCTCGGCGATCCCAATTTGATTAGCTGGGGTTCGATGATCGGCACCGGACGCGATGCTCTCCGCACGGGTTGGTACATGACCGCGATCCCGGGAGCGGCAATCATGCTGACTGTGCTTGCGCTCAACCTTGCGAGCGACGGCATCCATGCCGCGTTCAATCCGAAGTCAGCCAGTTGATCTCCCGAAGCTTCTCAACGAAAAAATCCGATCGTCGGATGCGCAGTGACCCCGACTAAATTAGTGATATTTGCGTGGGTTACTGGTGATCGGTGTGATCGGATCGCTGCTCGATCTGAAAATTTCGTCTGATGTGCTTGAGCAGGGCGGTCGTCCTTGGCCGGCCCAGTCGATCGAGTGGTATCATCGCTTTGATCCAGAGATCCGGAATCAAAAAACTCCTGAGGACTTTGACAACCTCACCACGCTCGGTGGCCGATGCGGCGACATAGTCGCTGAGGAGAGCGATTCCCATGCCGTTCCGAGTCGCCTGAAGCAGAAGCGTCATGTCGTTGCTGCACAGGCGCGGCTTGACATCGATGCTGATGAGGCCGGTCTTGTGTCGGAATGCCCATGTGGATCCGGCCGGTCGATAAGCAAGGCATTGATGCTCCGCAAGTTGCGCAGGATGACGCAGCTCCGGCTTGCCGGCCAGGTACCGCGGACTTGCATACAGACTCCGCCGTAGGGGCCAGAGGAATTCGTCCGCAACACCGTTGAAGCTGTCGGGGAACGCAGTGATCGCGATGTCGATTCCTTCGGCCACCGGATTCATAGGGCCATCGATCGAGAGGAGCTCGATGTTCACATCGGGATGTGCTCTTGCAAAATCATAGATCACGTCGTTGAGCCGGAGATGCCCAAGTGTGGCCGGTACCTTGACGACGAGGGGGCCGGAGAGGCGCTCGACGCCCCTCTTGGCCTCGGCGATGGCTTCGTCATGTGCCTCCAGCGCGGTTGTGAACCGGGACAGATGGTGTTCGCCCGCTGCGCTAAGGGTCACCTTGCGAGTGGTTCGATGCAGAAGCGACACGCCCAGCATGTGCTCGAGCTGCATGACCCGCTTCGTCACGACCGAGGGTACGAGGTCGAGCAGCCGAGCTGCCTCCGTAAAGCTTCCTGTCGTTGCGACGGCGACGAAAGCTCGCATTGTGGCGATCGTATCCATCTTTCACGCTCCGCGAATACTGAGTTGCCCGATCCGGGCTTTATCCGACCTCGAACATTTCGTTAGCTTCACCGTGATATGGCGCGGCAAGCGAGCCGTAGAGAGGAAGTCTCGTTCGACATGATTGAGCCTCGCAGGATCGAGCTTGTTGCGGAGCCTCCGCGAGACGTTTCCGTCAGCGCCGACGTCTGTGTCGTCGGCGCGGGAGCAGCGGGTATCGCGGCCGCGATCGAAGCCAGCCGTTTGGGCCTGCGCGTCTGCCTGCTCGATGCTCTTCCGGAGATCGGCGGCCAGTCCGTGAACGGCCTGATCGGGACTTTCTGCGGCTTCTATTCGACCGGATCCGCTCCCTATCAACTCACCTACGGCTTCGCCAATGAAATGCTGAGCGAATTGCGGCGCCGCAACGCTCTGGCACTCAGACCGGGGCGGAACAGCCTGGTTGCTCTCTATGATGAAACCGAGTTGGCGGCCGTCTACGCTCAGGCTCTTCGCCAAGCGGGAGTCGACGTCATCCTCGGCGTAGTCATTCAGTCGGTATCCCGCAGTGTCGATCGGATCGAGCGACTGCTGGCTCACACGCGCTATGGCACGGTGGAGGTCGCGGCCGGAACGTTCATCGATGCCAGCGGCGATGCCGTCGTGGCGGCCCTTGCAGGCGCACGCCTGCAGGTGGCGGACGTTCCGGTCTATGGCACCAGCATGTTCGCCATCGAAGGGGTCGGGCAACCGGTTCCACCGCGCGCGGAAATCATCGCTCGACTGTCCGAACGGGCAGGGGACTACGGCCTTCGTCGCAGGGACGGTTTTGTCTTCGCCTTTCCTGGCCGCAACATCTGTCTCGTCAATCTCAACCACTACCAGACGCCGCTGGACTCGGTGGCGATGACGGCGCGAGCGCTCGAGGCCCGTGGCGACATCGACCGGGCGCTTCGTTTCCTCGTCGAAGAGTTTCCGGCGTCTTTCGGCAAGTCGCGCGTCCGCAGTGTTGGCCAACCCGGCGTCCGCCAGACGCGCTGCATGGTCGGTCGACGCACGTTTCGTACGGCCGATGTTCGCAAGGGAACGCGGGCCGACGATGCAATCGCGCGCAGCGCCTGGCCGATCGAATTCCACGGCAGTGAAGAAGGGGTCTATTGGGAAGAGTTTCCGGCCGGCCATCTCACCTGGATCCCTCTGTCCTGCATGATTGCTGCGGATTTGCGCAATCTCATTGCGGCCGGCCGCTGCGTCGATGCAGAGCCGTTTGCATTGGCTGCCATCCGCGTCATCGGTCCATGCATGGCGATGGGTGCGGCAGCGGCCGCCGCCGCCCGGGTTGGGCAGGGCGACCTGCATGCCATCGATCCAGTCGCCGTGCAGTCCATCGTGGCCGACAACCTGTCCCGCGCCGATCCCGCACCGATCATTGCGAGTGCCGGGGGCTAACCGTACCGAGCATGCGTTCCGGTGAGCCGGAGCTGAAGTTGACAATCGATCACCAACTGCCACAGATTAGGAATGATCGTTCCGAAAAGCAAGCCGAAAGGAGCAAGACATGCCTGCCTATTTCGTAATTGAGCTTGACGTGGAGAACGGTCCGAGCCTGGACGAATATGAGAGGGAAGTGACCCAGCATGTCGTTGCCGCAGGCGGCCGCTTTCTGGTCCGCGGAAACGACTATCGGCCGATCGAGGGTAACTGGCATCCCAAGCGAATCGTCATTGTCGAGTTTCCGGATGTGAACGCGATCGAGCGCTACTACCACTCGGAGCCGAACCAGATTCTCAAGCGCAAACGGCTCGCCGGCACCGCCGGCAAGCCGGCACGTGCGATCGCGATTGCGGGGTTGGAAACGACCCGCGAAGGATCTGGTGGCGCGCCTCGCTATGTCGGCACCGACGCCAGTGGAGCGGCGGTCTGGCGCTAAAATGTTGGGATCGGGGCGCATGCCGAGGACTGCCGTCCGCCCGTCGGAGCCAGCGAGCCAGCTCACAGAGCTCTCGTTGGCGCAGGCCGCTCGGCTGATCTGCGAGGGCGAGGTGACGAGCCTTGCTTATGCCGAGGCCTTACTGGATGCCTGCGACAGGGGGGCGCAGCTCAATGCGTTCATCTCGATCGATGCGGAGATGGTGTGCGATCAGGCCCGGGCCGCCGATCTCCACCGTGCCCGCGGCCTGCCGCTTGGCCGCCTGCACGGGGTGCCGATTGCGATCAAGGACAACATCAACACTGCGGAATTGCCCACCAGCGGCGGCACAGCGGCGCTGCGGCACCATCGGCCGGCCAGTGACGCCATCGTCGTCGATCGATTACGCCGGGCGGGCGCCATCCTGCTCGGCAAGACCGGGTTGCACGAATTGTCGATGGGATGGACGGGCGACAATCCCAACTTTGGGCGGGTGCGCAATCCGCATGCCCCGGATCATATCGCCGGTGGCAGCAGCAGCGGAAGTGCTGCCGCAGTCGCCGTTCGCATGGCGCCAGCGGCGCTCGGCACTGATACCAACGGCTCGATCAGAATCCCGGCTTCGTTTTGCGGGGTCGTCGGCTATCGCCCCTCGTTCGGCCGGTACCCCCTGGACGGCGTGATGCCGCTCGCGCGCACGCTGGATACCGTGGGGCTCATTGCGCGCGAGGTCGCGGATATCAAGCTACTCGATGACGTGATGCACGTTGCTGCGAGCGGGCAGCCGGTCGCGCGAAGCTTGTCGCGCAACCCCCGTGTCGGCATCGCGCCCGACTTCTATCTCGGCAACCTCGATCGCGAGGTCGAGCGGATATTCACCGACGCGGTCCAGCGGCTCTCGACAGCAGGCGTGGAGATCGTCTGTGCCGACATTCCCGAATTGCATGAGCTTGTCCCCGGTACGGCGGCCTCCATTATCGCCCACGAAGCCCCCGAGATGCTGGAGCTCTATCTCGCGGCTCACGCCCCGTCGGTCACGATGGCGGCGCTGGTCGCTCGGCTGGGCGACGACCTGCATCTCAAGTCAAACGATCCTTCCGCTCTGGCTGCGGACTATTGGCGCGCCATCGAGCGGCGGCAGCAGCTATTGGCCGTCTATCGCCGCCACTTCGCCGACCACCATTTGGACGCGCTGTTGCATCCGGTTCTGCCGATGGCCGCGCCATTGCAAGCGGCAAAGCGCGTTTCGCCAGCACCCGATGTGGAGATCAACGGCCAGACGGTGCCGGCGAAGCTCGCTTATGGCCGCAATGTCGCCCCGCTGAGCCTCGCGGGCGGCGCGGCCCTTGTGTTGCCTGCAGGCATCACCAAAGCGCGCCTGCCAGTCGGCATATGTCTCGAAGCTCTGTCTGGACATGACGACGCGCTGCTCCAGCTCGGTCTGGAAGTGAACTCTATCCTGGGCCCGCCGCCTTGCCCTCTCCGCAGCAATGCCGGCGTGCCCGCAAGATCCATTGCCGGTCCATCCGCATGTGAAAGGGACTAATGATGAGCATTGATATCGCAACGCCGCATGTGCAGGTTTCGGCCATGACGAGAGAGGAGCGGCGCGTCATTCTCGCCTCCAGCGTCGGCACCGTCTTCGAATGGTACGACTTTTTTCTCTACGGCGCTTTGGCGACCACGATCGGTGCGAAATTCTTCAGTCCGTTCGATGAGGCGACCCGCAACATCTTTGCGCTGTTGACCTTCGCCCTCGGCTTCCTGGTGCGGCCATTCGGCGCGTTGGTGTTCGGCCGGTTCGGCGATCTGATCGGCCGCAAATACATCTTCCTGACGACGATCGCGATCATGGGCAGTTCCACATTGATCGTGGGCCTGTTGCCGACATCCGACCAGATCGGCATTGCCGCGCCCATCGTTCTCATCACCCTGCGGATCCTGCAGGGGCTCGCGATCAGCGGCGAGTTTGGTGGTGCTGCGATCTACGTTGCCGAGCATGCGCCGCCTGGCCGCCGAGGCTTCTATACCGGGTGGATTCCGGCCTCCATCGCCTTCAGCTTGTTGCTGTCCCTGACGATCATTCTGCTCACGCAGAGCGTGCTCGACGAGGCGCAGTTCAAGTCTTGGGGATGGCGGATTCCGTTCCTCGCGTCTCTGGTGCTCCTTGCGCTCTCACTCTGGATCCGCCTGCGGCTCAACGAGAGCCCGGCCTTTCTGAAGATGAAGGCCGAGGGCCGCCAGTCGCGCGCGCCGGTGCGCGAGGCGCTCGGACGCTGGAAGAACATCCGGCTGGCGTTGATTGCGCTGTTCGGTATGACGACCGCCACCGCGGTGCTTGGCTATACCGGTACGTTTTATACGCTGGTCTTCCTGACCTCGACATTGAAGGTCGATGCCTATTCGGCGAACCTGCTGTTCGCGACCGCCATGATTCTTGGCTCCGCAGGTTGCGTTTTCTTCGCATGGCTGTCCGACCATATAGGCCGCAAGCCGATCATCCTCACGGGATGCGCAATTGCCGCCATCGGGTATTTCACGATCTTCGATGCCCTTGCTCAACGTGCCAATCCGGCGCTCTACCATGCCCAAGCGACAGTGATCGTCGAAGTTCACGCCGATCCTGTAACCTGCGCATTTCAGTTCAACCCGGCCGGCACCACGAAATTCACCAGCCCCTGCGACATCGCCAAGGCGACGCTATCGCGGGCGTCGGTCAGCTATCGCAATGTGCAGGAACCTGCGGGAACGCCGGCATCCGTCAGCGTCAATGGTGTCAGCGTCGCAGCGGGCCCTGATTTCGCAACTCGGATTGCCGAGCAAGTCAGGCAGGCCGGCTATCCCGCTGCCGGCGACCGCGACACGCTGCGGCTCACGGGCATCGCCGACCTGCTCACACCGCGTGCGTTGCAGATTGTCGGCCTGTTGCTGGTGCTTGTGCTCCTGGCACAAATGGCCCAGGGGCCTGCGGCAGCAGGGATCGTCGAATTATTTCCGACGAATATCCGTTACACCGGCATCTCCTTGCCCTACCAGATCGGGACCGGCTGGATCGGTGGTCTGCTGCCGGCGACGATGTTCGCAATGAACGCGGAATCAGGCAGCATGTATTTCGGCCTCTGGTATCCCATCGTGTTTGCAGCTTCCACGTTTCTGGTCGCACTGTTCTTTCTGCCGGAGACCAGTCAGATCGATATTGCGGATTGATATCTCACATTTTTCCGCCTTCCTGGAGCAAGACCTTGACAATCGGACGACCCCGGCAATTCGATGAAGCGACAGTGCTCGCTGCCGTAACCAGAACGTTCTGGGACAACGGCTATCATGCGACCTCGATCGCCGATATCGTCGAGGCAACCGGAGTTCATCGCAACAGCCTGTATGCGACATATGGTGACAAGCATCAGTTGTTCACCACCGCGTTGAAGGCCTACATAGATGAGGCGGGAAAACGTTTCCGCAACAGATTGCAGCACGCAAACACCACCTATGCGGGGCTACGTGATGCGCTGCTGCACTATTCCTACGTTTCCGCAACCGCATCCGGCCCGCGCGGCTGCCTTGTCACCAACACCACGATCGAGTTGAGGCGCGGCGACAAGGAGCTGACGGCGGAGATTCGCGCCGGCATGAAGCAGATCACCGATCTTCTGCATGCCGCAGTCGAGCGCGGGCAAGCGAGCGGTGAGATCACGGCGGAGATCGAACCGGCGGACGCTGCGCTGTTCCTCTACAGCTTCGGGCAGGGATTGCGGGTCACGGGCCGAATTGCCAAGTTGGCTGATCTGGAGCGAACAGTCGACGTTGCCCTGCGGGCGCTGTATCCCAACGGACCACCAGCAAGTGACATGCGGATCGGGGCTGGCTCCGCCTAGTTGTCCAGCGTCCAGGCGCGCCTCGTCGCACCGATCTCCAGCAATCGCCGGCGAACCGCGCCGTCATCAACGCGCGCGTACGCTCCGGCAACACGAATGTCGTGTGGTGTTGCTGCCGTTGCCGTCTTCAGAAGGCGACGCAAGCTGCGTCGGAATCGGCGGCGATCGTGTCGACGCTATCGTTGATGCCCTGCAGCTTGCGAATAGCTGCCGTCAGGGGTTTGGACATCCTGCGCGAAAGCCGCCGCATGGAGGCGGCGGCGCCAATTCTTCATGTTTCACGAAAACTGAATTGTCCGCAAAACCCTTTTTCCGCGCGCGCCAAGGACTACCGTATCGCGGGATGGATGCAGCAGCTGGCAACGGAAATCGCCGCAGCCGAGAGCCAAATTGCGCCGACACCAGCCTGTCGGCGGGACCCCGAACAGGAGGGCGTTTTGTTTGATCGTAGAAATCTTCTTGCCGCCGGCGTTGTCGCGCCCATGATCGTCTCGTCGTCCTCCGTTGGATCGACTGAGATGAATATGCAGACAATGAAGAGAAAGACCTTTATCCTCGTCCACGGTGCCTGGCACTCGACCGGCCACTGGGAGCGCCTCGCGTCACTCCTCGCCGCTGCAGGGCACGCTGTTATTGCGCCCGATTTGCCGGGGCATGGACTGAGCGCTCGATTCCCCAACAGTTATTTTCAACGGCCGATTGATATCTCAAAGTTTTCGACGGAAGTCTCTCCGCTCGCTGGAGTTACCCTCGATCAATATGTCGAGGCCGTCGGTGATGGCATAAACTTCGCGACCAAGGCGGGATGGGGGCCTATTATTATCGTCGGGCACAGCATGGGCGGGGTGACGACGACCGCGGTCGTCGAGCAGCACGCAAAGCAGATCCACCATGTCGTGTATTTGGCAGCATTCATGCCGAGCGACGGCACCTCGGCATTGAGCTACCTCAGTGCTCCGGAAAATTCCGCGTCAGCGTTTGGTCCGTTACTGCTGGGCGACCCCGCCAAAATCGGATGCGTGAGGATGGACATGCGCAGCGCCGACCCCAAATACGTCGCGGCACTCCAGTTTGCTCTCTACAACGATGTCGACCTGCCTACCTTCCGGTCCGCCGCTAATCTGCTCACGCCCGATGATCCGATCGAGCCTTTTGCGGCGCTGACACATCGAACGCTCGAAAAATGGGGAAGCGTGCCGCGCAGCTATATTCGAACGTTACGAGACAATGCCCTGCCGATAGCATTGCAAAACCGATTTATTCGCGAGGCAGATGCATTCGCATTTGGCAAGCCGACCAAGGTTTACGATATTGACAGCGGACATTCGCCGTTCATTTCCCAACCGAAAGCCCTGGCTGACATCTTGGTTGCGGTAGCAAGCGCAAGGGGCAACGAAGCGCTTCCTCCATGGGCGCGCTGAGCCCATCGCGCCGGCGTCATATTCGTCGTGTTCGCCCCTGCGTGGTCACAATTCTATTCTGTGGCCGACCTCGACCAGCGCGTTGGTGGGCATCCGGAAGCGATCCACGGCATGGGCGGAATTGCGAACCATGAAGGCAAAGAGGCTCGTTCGCCAGCGCGACAGCAGCGAATTGCCTGGGCGGTTTACCGGATCGTATCGTTCGACATAGTACGTGGGCCGTTCCCAGGCGGGCAGCCCCTCGCGTTTGGCCTGTGCAAGTACAGACGGGAGATCGGGAATCTCGACGAAGCCGAAGTGAACCGTCATGTGCCACACGCCCTCGCCAAGCTTTTCGCACCTTATGCGATCATGCGTACTTGTGCGCGGCACGGCTTCAAAACCGACGGTAAGTGCAATCACAGTCTGAGGGAGCGATTGGGTCTGCTTCACGTAGCTGACGATCATCGGGGGCATGCCCGTCCCCAGGCGCGTCAGGAATATACCGGTCCCGGAGACGCGTGCGATGTTTTCCTTCGCAAGTCGATCGAGAAAGTCTTCGATGAGTTCGGATCGCGCGGTGTTTCGACGATGCAGCGCGGCTATGCCGTGGTGCCACGTGATCATCATCGTAAACACCAGCGCGCCGAACACCAGCGGAATCCATCCGCCCTCCATGACCTTCAGCAGGTTGGCTCCGAAGAATGCCAAATCGACCAGCGCCAGGCTGCCGGCAACTCCGGCCGATTGCCAAAGGCTCCAGTGCCAACGAGTTCTCATCACCTCGAACAAGAGAACGGTTGTGAGCACCATGGTCGTGGAGACGGCGGTCCCGTAAGCACCAGCGAGCCGATCCGAACTGCCGAATACAATTGTAAGAGCGACGGTAAAGATCATCATCGTCCAATTCACGAAAGGCGCGTAGATCTGGCCGTATTGATCGGCAGAGGTCTGGAAAATCCGGACGCCTGGAAACCAGCCGAGCTGCATGGCCTGCCTGGTCATCGAGAACGAACCGGTGATGATGGCCTGGCTCGCGATGATGGTCGCCAGGGTTGCAAGAGCCACCAAGGGATAGATGGCCCAGGCAGGCGCGAGCAGGAAAAATGGGTTGCCGTCGCCGTTCGGCGTATCAATGAAATTGCCGACTTGGCCGGCGTAGTTCAAAACCAAGGCCGGAAGTACTATGCCGTACCATGCCAATCTGATGGGAGCACGTCCGACGTGCCCCATGTCGGCGTACAGAGCCTCACCACCAGTCAAGGCAAGGAAGACACCACCAAGCAGCATGAAGCCGATCAGGCCGTGACCGAATAGAAGCTTGATGCCATAACTCGGATTGAGCGCGGCCAATACACCGACATGATGGATGATACCAAGAAGTCCAAGCAGTCCCATCGTGATGAACCACACGAGCATGATCGGGCCGAAGGCCCGGCCGACGTTTGCAGTGCCGCGGCTCTGGAGTGCGAACAATCCGACGAGGATCGCGACAGCAACCGGCATCGTGTACGGCTTGAAGATCGACGTCGCCACGTTCAGGCCCTCGACGGCGCTCAAAACCGAGATTGCCGGCGTGATGATGCCATCCCCATAGATGAGCGCGGCACCAAAGAGCCCGACGACGACCAAGGCGCGACCACGGCGCGAGCCGCGCGACCCCGTTATCGC
The DNA here is from genome assembly GCF_055791185.1 of Bradyrhizobium ingae. Classification (NCBI taxonomy): domain Bacteria; kingdom Pseudomonadati; phylum Pseudomonadota; class Alphaproteobacteria; order Hyphomicrobiales; family Nitrobacteraceae; genus Bradyrhizobium; species Bradyrhizobium ingae. The sequence continues at coordinate 75,903 of NZ_JBVUBB010000026.1, read as the reverse complement.
CATCAGCGCCAGAATTCCGCCCTCGCCGTGATTGTCGGCGCGCATGACGAGGACTCCGTATTTGATCGAGATGGTGAGAATCAACGCCCAGAAGATCAGCGATAACGAGCCAAGCGCCGCGTCGGCAGAGAAACCCTGGCCCATGATGTTCCGGATCGCCTGCAACGTATAGAGAGGGCTGGTACCCAGGTCTCCATAGACGATCCCGAGCGCGAGAAGCATCGCAGAAGGATCGGGAGCCTGCCCGACACGGGTCTGCGGTGAACCGGAGAATCCGGTTTCGGCAGAAAGCGCCGAGATCGAGGTGTTAGGCATCGGAGGGAGTCGCCCCCGGCAAGTGTGTCCGCGATCCGCCGAGTAAGGCGTCGTTTTCGAACAGCCGACCGCCCTGGTCAGAAACAGTCCTGTCGTTCACCAGTTCAAACCGATTGCGGGCCATGATCGATAAACGCGCCTTGTCAGGTTCGTTCCGATCGGTCACGGCGAACTTGTCATTTTAAGCAGTATGAGCGGGCCTGGCCTGCATTGGGATCGATGCAGACGCGGATCACGCCGCGGTCAGCCTCAGCGTGGTCGGCGCCAATACCATGCAAGTCGCCACGGAAGCCGCGCGGTCACAAAGTTCGACGTTAGGGTTGCCAGTACGCTGACAACGGCCCTTGTTCCGGGGAGATGATCCATCGATTGCGGACCGGCGCCCGATTGGCCGCGATCAAGCGCCATGGGAGACGCGCCGGCCGGTCAATGCTCATCCAAGGACCGACAAAAGCAGGGTCCGAAAGCTGGGCAGGGCTGGATTGTCGTTGTCCGGTCTCCATATCGCGTGCATTTCCAGTGCGCGGCCGTTCAGACCCACCACCTTGCGGAACGTGACGTTGTCGAAGGATGCACGCCGAGCCGTTTCTGGAACGAGCGCAACGCCGATTCCCGCGCTGACGAGGGAAAGGACGGTCTGCGTCTGCTTGCTGCGCTGGACCACTTGCGGGCTGCATTGAGAATCGCGAAAAACCTGCTCCAGCAATTCGTAGAGCACCGTCGTGGGGTTGGGCTCGTAGCCGATATAAGAGTGCCGGGTAAGATCCTGCAGGGTGATCCGCGCGACGCGCGCAAGAGAGTGATCGGTCGGAATAGCCAGCACGAGCCGCTCCTTGGCGATCACTGCCGTGCACAGTCCGCGCGCACCGGATGGCAACCTCCCCAAGCCGAGGTCAATCCGGCGGCGAGCCAGTGCGTCGATCTGCTCGGATGTCAACATCTCGGTGAAGGATAGCTCGAGCGCGGGGAAGGCAGCGCGTGCCTCGCGTATCAACTTCGGCAGAACATCGTATGTGGCCGCGCCGATCAATCCAATGACCACTGCGCCATTTTCCGTTCGTTCGGACCGGCGGGCGACACGAACCGCTGTCTCGGCCTGCTCCAGCAGCCGGTGAGCCTCGCGCAGAAAGCCGTGTCCAGCCGACGTCAAACGTACCGACCGGCTGGTTCGAACAAAGAGTTCGACCTTCAAGATTTGTTCGAGTGACTGAATTTGCCGGCTGAGAGCCGGCTGAGTCAGGTTCAGACGAATGGAGGCGCGACCGAAATGCAGCTCAGAAGCTACGGCAATGAATGATCTGATGTGGGCCAACTCCAGCATTCATGTCGCTCCTGCATCGGTGGGAAGTGAAGGATAGCGATATTTGGCCGTGCTGTCGCGGCGCGTTCGCGCAATTAATGCGTCATGTGCATTAATGTAATGAGAAAACGGCCTTGGACGTTCATGCAGGGAGTCGTCTAGCGTTCGTGGTCGTCTGCGCCGATCAATGCCAAACAACGAAAGTCGCCTCCATGAAGCTGACCGACTCTTCACCTTGCGACGCGACAAATGGACGCCCCAGTCCCATTCGTGCGGTCTCTCTAGATTGTCTTGGCCAGTGAGGGCGTCATGTCGCTGATTTCGCGCGTTGAGGTGCACGAGTTCGAATATGAGGTCAAAAACCTCGGTGCGGTCGCCACCAAGGCGGCGCACACGCACAACCACGTGGCCTACCTGAAAGGTGGCTCTCTCAAACTGACCAAATACGCGGTGACCATCGAGACGGATGATGGCGCTCGCGGCGAATACGTCGTGTGCTGGGGGGCCACACGGCCCGCACTGACGCAGACCGTCATGCTCGCGCCGGATCTTCTTGGCCGCGATCCCGATCAGCGCGAGGCAATCTACGACGAGTTCAACCGTCGCCTCTGTCATCACGATCACATGGGGCATGGCCCACTCGACATCGCGCTCTGGGACTTGGCGGGCAAGCAACTGAATGCGTCGATCTCGAAGTTGCTGGGAAGTTACCGTAACCGACTGAAGGCCTATGCCAGCACTTTCCATGGCGACCGCAACGGTGGCCTCGACAGTCCCCAGGCGTATGGCGATTTTGCGCAGCACTGCTATGACATGGGCTATCGCGGCTACAAGCTTCATGGCTGGTTCGATGGCGATCCGATTGCGGAAGCCGGCGCGATCCTGGGAGCCGCTCGCGCAGTCGGCGGTAAGATGGCGCTGATGTATGATGGCGCATCCGATCTGCTCAGCTTCGCCGATGCACTTCATGTCGGTCGTGCCTGCGATGAGGGCGGCTATTTTTGGTTCGAAGACCCATTTCGGGCGTCCAAATCCGCCTTTGCCCACAACAAGCTGCGCAGCATGCTGAAGACGCCTTTGCTGATCGGCGAGCACATTCGCAGTCTGGAGCCAAAGGCCGATTTTCTGGTGGCCGGCGGCACTGACTTCGTTCGCCTTGATCCGGAATACGACATGGGCATCACCGGTGCGATCAAGACGGCGCATCTTGCGGAGGCTTTCGGGCTCGATGCGGAAATTCATGCCTGCGGCCCGGCGCATCGTCACGTGATGGGCGCTATTCGCAATTCCAATTTCTACGAGGTCGCCCTGGTCGGGCCGGATTGTCCGAATACGGTCCCGCCCGTCTACTCCTGCGGTTACTCCGACCAGATCGATTGCATTGATGAGGATGGCACGGTGCCGGTACCCACCGGTCCCGGCCTCGGCGTGCGCTATGACTGGGACTTCATCAAATCGCACACCAAGCAAAAGCACGTGTTCGATATCAGAGATCGCTAAGCCGATCTCGATGGTGGGAGAAACGCCGATGCTCAGCAACATCAAGGGCAGCTTCATCATCGCTCAGACGCCGTTCGACGATCGCGGTGCGATTGATCTTGCAAGCATCGACAGTCTCACCGATTTCTATCTCGGGCATGGCGCGGACGGTTTCGTCGTGCTTGGCGTCAGCGGTGAGGGCGGAAAGCTCACACAGGAAGAAGCCGTTGCCGTCAGCTCTCGCTTCATCGCGCGCGCGTCATCCAAGCCTGTGATCGTTGGCGTGAGCAGCCCGAATCTCGTGCACCTCAGCGAGCTCTGCGCCCGTGCCATGGATGCGGGCGCTTCGGGGGTGATGATCGCGCCCCCGCCGGGCCTGAGGACGGAAGAGGAGTTGTTTTCCTATTTCTCCGCCGTGTTCGAGCGGATCGGAAATGTGCCGACCGTGCTGCAGGATTTTCCGTTCTCGACCGGCGTATGGATGTCGGTTCCATCGATGCTGCGGCTGATCGAGAGCTTTTCGCAAATCCAGGTCGTGAAGGAGGAGGATCTCCCGAGTCTGGAGAAGATCACTCAGCTCCGCGCCGGACAGAAGCGCCGTGTTGCTATTCTGACCGGCAATAACGGGTTGTATCTTCCCTATGAGCTTGGCCGTGGGATCGACGGTCCGATGGCGGGCTTCTCGCACCCGGAGATGCTTTCAGGCGTGTGGCGTCTGTTCACGCGTGGCGAGCGCGATGCGGCTCAGGATCTGTTCGATCGCCATCTGCCTCTACTCAACTATGAGGCGCAAGGATTTTGGGGCGTTGCCGCGCGCAAGGAAGTGATGCGCCGCAGAGGTGCGATCCGGCATGCGACCATGCGTACCCCGGGGCCGAAGCTTTCCGCGCATCATCATGCGGAGCTCGATGATTTGCTTCGTCGGCTACAGCGCGCAATTGCCGATCATAAATGATTCTCCGCGCGTGACCCGGCCGGGCGTCTGAAGCGCGGTCGCCTCGACAAGAAACAAGAACGCCTGGCACCGCCAACAGGGGCCAGCAAGGGGAGGATATTGATGAAGAGGTGCATCGCCGCTGCCTGCGTGGCCTTCTTGGCTGTGACTTTGAGCGCCGGGACCGTCAGGGCCAAGGACGTCCGTTTCGCCAAGCAGCTTCAGATGAACAACCTTCCGCTCATCGTGATGGAGCAGAAGAAGCTGTTCGAGAAGCATGCGGCCGCGCTCGGTGCCTCCGATCTGTCAGCACAGTGGCTGACCTTCGCGAATGGCGGCGCCACGCTCGATGCGCTGATTTCCGGCAATGTCGACTTCGTCCTGGCCGGCATATCGAACTTCGCGATCATCTGGAATCGAACGCGCGGAGACGTCAAGGCGGTTGCTGCGGCGTCGGGCTTGCCGCTGGCGCTTCTGACGCGCAACCCCAACGTTAAGTCCCTGAAAGATTTCTCGGCCGGCGACCGCATCGCCGTTCCGACCGTGAAAGTGTCCAACCAGGCCGTGATGCTCGCGATGGGCCTGGACAAGATCTACGGCAAGGAAGGACGCAACAAGCTCGATCAGCAGACGGTACAGCTTCCCCATCCTGAAGCCGTGCAAGCGCTGCTCAATCCGCACCACGAGGTCAACAGCCATTTCTCGAGCTCGCCTTATGCCGAGATCGAGCTCAAGGCAAACGGCATCCACAAAGTCTTCGATTCCAATGAGCTGTTCTCCGGCCCATCGACCAACAACCTGATCTTCACGACAAAGCGTGTTCACGACAGCGATCCCAAGGTCATTCAGGCTCTGATCGCGGCCCTGGACGAAGCGAATTCCTTCATCAACGCGAACAAGCATGAAGCCGCGGAACTCTATCTCGGCGTTTCGAAGGACAAGCTCACGGTTGATGAGGTCGTGGCGATCCTCAGCCAGCCGGGCGCGATATTCACGACCACGCCGACGAACACGGTCGCGATGATCGATTTCATGTACGACACCGGAATTATCCAGAGAAAGCCTGCGGACTGGAAGGATCTCTATTTTCCGGAGATGCATGGCCGCTCGGGCAGTTGAGGGCGGTGTTGGTCAGCCGCGGCGAGGGCCGGCGATCCGCCAGGTCCTGAAAATTGCGCCTTGCCATTAGTCATGACGATGGCGTATGACGAAAATGAAATGTGCATGCAAAGTGCACTTACGGGCGACTTTGCGGTCGCCCTGAACGAACTTTGGGAGGAACAGGCCGATGAAGGCAGTTTCAATGGTGAGACCCGGCGAGCTCTCGTTCGTCGATATCGCCGAGCCCTCGCCGGAATGCGGCGAGATTGCCATCCGCATATCGTTCATCGGCTATTGCGGCACGGATCTGAACAGCTATCGCGGAGCCAATCCGCTGATGAGCTATCCGCGCGTTCCCGGTCATGAAATCTCCGGCGTGATTGCCGGCCTCGGCGCCGACGTGCCATCTCAGTTCGAGGTCGGTCAGGCCGTGACGGTGCTGCCCTACTTCAATTGCGGCCGTTGCAATTCCTGCCGCATGAGCCGTCCCAATGCCTGCAAGCACAACCAAACCCTCGGCGTGCAGCGGGAAGGGGCGCTGACCGAACTGATCTGCGTACCTCATGGGAAGGTCATTCCCGTAGAAGGTATGAAGCCGCGGGATCTTGCCCTCATCGAGCCGCTTGCGGTTGGGTTTCATGCGGTGCGCCGCGCCGAAGTCAAGTCAGGCGAGACGGTGGTGGTGCTGGGCTGCGGGATGATCGGAATTGGCGCCGCGCTTGGGGCGCTTGATCGCGGCGCGCGTGTGATCGGCGTGGATCTCAGCGCGGCAAAGCTCGCAACAGCGCGCAGTCTTGGCATTCAGCATGTGGTCGATGCGTCGGCCGGCGATGTCGTGGCGGCAATTGCGGCGATCACAGGCGATGACGGACCGGAAGTGGTCATCGAAGCCGTCGGCAGCGAAATCACCTTCCAGCAGGCGGTGACGCTCGCTGCCTCCTGCGGAAGGGTCGTCTATGTCGGCTACGCCAAGAGCGCTGTCGCCTACGAGACCAAGTATTTCGTGATGAAGGAGATCGAGATCCGTGGATCGCGCGGCTCCCAGATGGCGGATTTCCACGATGTGATCGCGTTTATGCGCCGGAATCCCAAGATCGGTGACGCAATCGTCTCGCAGGTCGTTCCGTTTGGCGAGGCCGACACAGCCATGCGGCGCTGGAGCATGGAGCCGGGGAGCGCGCTCAAGATCCTGGTCGACGTGAAAGGTCCTGGCCGTGGCTGAGGCAACTGTTCCGCAAGCTTTGTCCGTGTTCGGACTAGCAGGGCATCATGCGCTGATCACGGGCGGTGGCAGCGGTCTTGGACTTGCGATTGCGCGCTGCTTTCTTGCTGCGGGCGCCAAGGTCACGATCAACGGAACAAACGAGGGCAAGCTCAAAGCCGCAGCCGAGGAACTTGGCGGTGGTACGCAGTCGGCTGTTTTCGATGTCACGCGGACCGACGAAGCGGAATCGTTTGCGGCCTCCGTGGAGGAGCGCGTCGGCCCCGTTTCGATCGTGGTGAACAATGCCGGCTTCACGATCAAGAAGCCAATCAAGCAGATGACGCCGGCAGAGTTTCAATCGGTGCTCAACGTGCATGTCACCGGTGCCTACGCGTTGTCCCGGGCGTTTTTGCCGCAGGTGACGCAGTCCGGGCGGGGCTCGATTCTCTTCACAGCGTCGATGTGTTCGTTCCTGGGAATTCCCCTGGTCATCGGCTACTCGGCGGCGAAATCCGCCCATATCGGCCTTGTACGTGCGATGGCGACCGAGCTTGCGCCCGAGAAGGTGCGCGTCAACGGCGTTGCACCGGGTTGGGTGGACACGCCTCTGTCGCGCGGTGCGCTGGCGAACGATCCCGTGCGCAAGGCGAAGATCGATGGGCGCATCGCCATGCAGCATTTCGGCACGGATTCCGACATCGCTTGGGCCATGACCTATCTTGCTTCCGATGCCGCCGCTTATGTCACGGGTCATATTCTCGTGGTCGATGGTGGAGCGCTCCACGGGTTTTGAGTTTCCGAAACGGGAAAGTGCATATTGCATTCAAAGTGCATATGCGCTAATCAGGCTTCAAGGAAAGGTGGCGCCGGGTGGATTGAGCGCCTCCGAGATGCACAGGGAGAAGGGGCGCACGTCGCCCCGGGTTTCGCGACAGCAATGGTGTGGCTGCGTGGCGTTTGCGCCCGACGTCTTCTGTGTGTCCGGAACCTTTAACGCGCCAACGGATGACCGGCCTTGCAGAATTCGCTCGATTTCGGCGTCATCTTCGGGAACTGGCCTCTTCTGTTGCATGGGGCCTGGCTCTCCGTTCGGATCACGCTGGTTTCGGTCGCGCTGGGAACGATGATTGCCGCGATCGGCGCCTATCAGGTGACCTACGGATCGGTCTTTGTGCGCATGCTCTGGACGATCTATGTCGAGATCGTTCGCAACACGCCGCTGCTGGCGCAACTGTTCTTCGTCTTCTTCGGCCTCCCTGCGCTCGGCGTAAAAATGAGCGCGGATGTCGGGGCGGTCGTCGCGCTGACCTTCAATTTCGCCGCCTATGCGGTGGAGATCATCCGGGCCGGCGTCCAAAGCATTTCAAAGGGGCAGATCGAGGCGGGGACTGCGCTCGCTCTCACACGCGCACAGATCTATCGGCTCATCATTCTCAAGCCGGCGCTCGCCACGATCTATCCGGCGCTTGCCAGTCAGTGCATTCTGGTTCTGCTCGGCAGTGCCGTGATCTCAAGCATCTCCGCAGACGATCTGAGCTCGGTTGCCGCATCGTTGCAGTCCAGCAGCTTCCGGTCGTTCGAGGTCTATATCGCGGTCACCGTGCTGTATTTCGTGAGCGCGATGCTGTTGCAAGGTGCGCTCGATTTGCTCGGTCGCAAGGCGTTTCCGTTCCTCCAGGCGACGAGATAGCGCGATGCAGCAATTTGCCTGGCATCACATCGTCTATCTGTTGCTGGCGGCGCGCTGGACAATCGCTCTTTCCCTGATCGCTTTCGTTTTCGGTGGCCTGGGCGGTCTGCTGATCACCTTCGTGCGGGTTCAGCCGGCAAGCCGCGTACTGCGGCTGCTCGCCGCTGGCTATATCCGGCTGTTCCAGGGCACGCCGCTCTTGATGCAGCTCTTTCTGTTCTATTTCGGACTGAGCTTTGCCGGCTTTCCGCTGGATGCGTGGACTGCGGTCAGCCTGGCGCTGACCTTCTACACGAGCGCGTTCCTGGCCGATATCTGGCGCGGCTGCGTCGAGGCGGTTCCGCGAGGGCAGAGCGAGGCGGCGATTGCGCTGTCGCTGTCATATCCGCAGCGGCTGCGGCTCGTCATCATGCCTCAGGCTCTGCGCATCGCGCTTGCGCCTTCGGTCGGCTTCCTTGTGCAGGTGGTGAAGAGCACGTCGCTTGCCGCCATTGTCGGCTTTGCCGAGCTGATCCGCGCCGGGCAGGTCGTCAGCAATGTGACGTTGAAGCCGCTCCTCGTCTACGCCGCGGTCATGGCGATCTATTTCATGCTGTGCTGGCCGCTGTCGCTGCTCAGCAGATATCTCGAGTCCCGCCTGGCGCGGGGATTTCATCCCAAAGCCGCCGATCTCAAAACACTCGAGCCGACGCTGCAGGGCGGATCGGCTTGAGAAAGCCCAAAGACGACAAAGGGAGGATTATCGCATGACCATATTCAAGCAGTTTGGGCGCTTCACAGCGCTTGCAGTAGTCGGCCTCGCTGCGGCGCTTGTCTCTGCGCCGATGGCAAAGGCCCAGACCGTCGACGAGATCGTCAAGCGCGGTAAGGTTCTGGTCGCGATCGATACGACGAACGCGCCCTTCGGTACGGTCAACGAGAAGATGGAGCCGGACGGCTACGAGGTTCAGCTCGCCAAGCGTATGGCAACGGCCCTCGGCGTCCAGCTCGAGATCGTGCCGGTGACGACACCGAACCGAATTCCGTTCCTGATTACCAACAAGGCCGACATTCTTCTCGCCACCTTGGCGGTCACCCCGCAGCGGGCGCTGCAGGTCATGTACACCATTCCCTATGGCGGAGTGAAGTTCGGCGTTCTTGCGTCCAAGGACAAGAAGATTGCGGGCCCGGATGATCTCAAGGGTCTCAAGGTCGGGGTCATTCGCGGCGGCGCCGCCGAGCCGATGATCACGGCTGTCGCGCCCAAGGAGGCGCAGCTTGTGCGTCTTGACGACCCCTCGGCCTGCATCCAGGCGCTGGTGTCCGGCCAGGTCGATGCAATCGCCGAAAATTGGCTGATCCCGGCAAACATCGCCAAGACCCAGGGCTCGCAGAATTTCGAGATGAAGTTCGCGTTGAGCGAATCTCATTTCGGCATGGGCGTGCGCAAGGGCTCTTTCGACCTGCTTCAGTGGATCAACACTTTTGTCTACGCGGAGCGTCTGAGTGGCGAGCTTGCAAAGCTGCACGAAAAATATGTCGGCGTGCCGCTGCCCGCGCTTTCTGCCTTCTAACGAAGAGAAAATAATATGGCGGCGATTGAACAAGAGCAGGCCAGCACGGCTGTGCGAGCGGAAGCCGTGGACAAGTGGTACGCCTCTCACCACGCCTTGCGCCAGGTCTCGGTCTCGGTCGATCAAGGCGCGCGGGTCGTGATCTGCGGACCGTCGGGTTCAGGAAAGTCGACTTTCATTCGGTGCGTCAATGGGCTTGAGGATTTCCAGGGCGGCTCGCTCACCGTGGACGGTGTGCGTCTGGAGCCGGGGCTTCGAGGTGTTGAGGTGGTCCGCCGGCATGTCGGAATGGTCTTCCAGCAGTTCAACCTGTTTCCGCATCTCAGCGTCATCGAGAACTGCATGCTCGCTCCGGTGCACGCCAAAAAGGTGCCGAAGAAGGAAGCCGCGGACCTCGCCATGACCTTCCTCGAAAAGGTTCGCATCCCCGAACAGGCCCGGAAGTTTCCGGGTCAGCTCTCAGGCGGCCAGCAGCAGCGCGTCGCGATCGCGCGAGCCTTGTGCATGCAGCCTCGGATCATGCTGTTCGACGAGCCGACTTCGGCTCTCGATCCCGAGATGGTCAAAGAGGTGCTCGATACGATGGTCTCGCTCGCTGAGGAGGGCATGACCATGCTGTGCGTCACCCACGAGATGGGCTTTGCACGCCAGGTCGCCGACAAGGTCGTGTTCATGGATCAGGGCACGGTTGTCTTCGAAGGCGCGCCTGCCGAGTTCTTCGAGGCATCCGCCCATCCGCGCGTCCGAAATTTTCTCGGACAGCTTCTTCACTAGTTCGCTGGGCGACCAACGGTCGCTCTCTTTGTTCCACCGAGCTTTCCGCTCGATCAACCCCATCTGGACGGCCATGAGCAAGATCAAATCCATAGAAATCGTAGACTTCACCTTTGAGGCGCCGAACCTTTACCGGATCGGCTCAGGGCATCGTATCGGGTTCAAGAAGGGCGGCTCGGTCACGGTCACCAAGAATGCCATTGCCATCGAGACCGATGCCGGCGAGCGCGGCGAATATGTCACCAATTGGGGTGCAAGCCCGGGCACGCGCGGCGAAATGGACATGCTCGCGCCGTTCCTGGTCGGGCGCGACCCGATGCACCGCGAGGAGATACATGACGATTGCAAACGCGAGATGCGACAATGGTCGGGTCTCGGTTATGGACCGCTCGATATCGCGCTTTGGGATCTTGCCGGCAAGAAGTACGGCGCCTCGGTCAGCGAGCTCCTCGGCGGCTATCGCAAACGTTTGCCGGTGTATGCCTCGACTTATCTGGGCGATGACGACGGCGGCTTGGACTCAAAGGAAGCCTATGTCGCGTTTGCCGAGGAGTGCTACGAGCGCGGTTTCCGCGCCTACAAGATCCATGGGTGGAATGAGGGCGATGCACGGCGCGAGGCCGAAAATGTGCTCCATTGCGCCAAAAAGGTCGGCGATCGCATGGTGCTCATGCTGGATGCGGGCTGCCAGCTGCGCAAATTTTCGGATGCGCTCTATGTCGGCAAAGCATGCGACGAGGCCGATTTCTTCTGGTACGAGGACCCGATGCGCGATTCGGGGCGCTCGGCCTTCGTGCACAAGAAGCTGCGCGAGCTGATCAAGACGCCTATCCTGATCACGGAATATATCCGTGGCCTCGAGCCGAAAGCAGACATCATCGTTGCCGGCGGCACCGACTACCTCCGCGTCGATCCCGAGTATGATTTCGGAATCACCGGCGCCATGAAGACGGCGCATCTGGCGGAATCGTTCGGCCTCGACTGCGAGGTTCATGCCTGCGGACCTGCAATGCGTCACGTGATGTCGGCAATGCGCAACTCGAACTATTACGAGCTGGCCTTGGTTGGCCCGAACATGCCGAACATGGTGGCGCCGGTTTACACTTGTGGTTACACTGACCAGCTCGATTGCGTGGGCAAGGATGGCTGCGTGGCCGTGCCCGAAGGGCCGGGACTGGGCGTCGCCTATGATTGGGGCTATATCCGCAAGAACGCGGTCGCGACCCGCATTTACAAATGAGGGCGCGGCCGATGTGATAGATTGCGCGCGGGAAAGTGGATGAGGGACCGGCATGGCCGGAGCGTAATTGATGAACTTGTCCAGGCTCGCCTATGAGACGCTCAAGCACAACATCGTCATCGGGAAGCTTCCGCCAGGAATGATTCTCGAGGTAGCTCCCCTTGCGCGCGCTTTGTCGCTCAGCCGGACAACCGTTGCATCGGCACTGGACGCGTTGGAAAGCGAGGAGATGGTGCGAGCGGCGGAGGGGCGCGGCTATGCGATCGGTTTGAACGAGCCGCCTTTCCGCCGTGAAATCACGGGCGCCGATCTGATCCTGCCGAAACACTATGAGGAGCGAGTCAGTCAGCGAAGCTGGCGCTCCAAATTCTACCCCAAGCTGGAGGAGGAGATCGCTGCCTGCCTGTTGTTCGGCCGCTTCGCGATCAACGCCAGCCGCTTGGCCGAATACTACGGGGTCAGCCGGACGCTGGCGCACGAAACGTTGGTGCGGCTCGAACGTCTTGGACTTGTGCGTCAGGAATCCTCGCGCTGGTATGCAGGCCGGATGACCGCGGAGGATCTCAAGGCTCACTATGAGATGCGATGGATTCTCGAGCCCCAGGCGTTGCGGAGTGCGGCAACCCGCGTCGACAAGGCCATCGTTACCGAAAGGGTGGAGCGGGCGCGTCTGTTTCGCGAGCGTCCGAAATCCCTAACCGTCGAGCGTCTTAACAGGCTGGAGCGGGACCTGCACATCGACATTGTCTTGCAATGCGCCAGCCGGCCCATGGCGGAGGCGATCAGGCGCAGTCAGCTGCCACTGATCGCGACGAATATTTCCTTGAGCCATGTGAAGGGCATGTCGTCGCGGCAGCGGGCGCTTGACGAGCATCTGGTCGTCCTGGAGGCGCTCGCAGCTGGCAATATCGCAGGTGCTGCTCACGCACTCGAAGCTCATCTGCGCTCGTCCTATACGGCGGTCGAGCCCATGCTGCGCAATGTCGGAAAGGATTGGCAGGCGCCGCCCTATATGGTGTTGCAGGATTGAGCTCCGACCATCGGGGTTCGGCGATCGCCAATTGTTCCCCGCGTCACGATCAGCACGAGCGCGGCTCCGAGGAGTGACAGCACGCCGGCGACCGCGAATGCGATGTTGAAGCTGCCGAGATCGTTGACCAGATAGCCGGTGACGATCGGTGCGAGCATGCCGAATGAATTGCCGCCGAGCGTAAGGAAAGCGAACGCGCGGCCTGCGTCGGCGTAGGATTGCAAGAGATCGTTGGTGAGGGCGTAGTTCCAGGACACTGCGCAGGCGCTGAATGTCAGCGAAATCGCCATGAGCGCAATGACCACGTTGATCGAGTCCGTGTAGGGCGCCAGCAATATGGTGGCAGTCAGCAGCATGGCCACTGCGACGGCGTAGCGGCGATTGCCTGCCTTGCGGCCTTGCTCGGTCAAGAGCCGATCCACCAACGAGCTCAGGACAAGGCATGCGACGACGGCGGTAGCGTAGGGGATGGCAGTATAGAATCCGCTCTTGAGAACGCTGAGGCCGCGTGCCGTCTGTAGATAGCCCGGGAGCCAGGCCAGCAGCATGTATTGAGTGTAGGTCATACAGGCTGCGGTCGCGGCCACGCCCCACATGGCCGGCGACATCGCGAGTTGCCGGTAGCCAAGGCCGGCGGAATCCGCCGCCGATTGTGGGGGGATGCGGCGCTCGTCCAGGATCTTCCTGCGCTCGGCGTCGCCCAGCCATCGCGCCTTTTCGGGAGTTTGAAAGAAGAATAGCCAGATCGTGAGCCAGACCAATCCGAAGCTGCCGGTGACGATGAAGGCCGTGCGCCAACCGAAATCCACGACAAGCCACGCCACAACAGGGGCGCCGAAGGCGGGGCCGGCGAAGGATCCCGTAATGTAGGCGGCTGTCGCCAGACCGCGCTCCTTGTCGGGAGCCCACTCGCGAATGACCCGATTCGCCGCTGCGTTGGTCGGAGACTCGAACGTGCCCAACCCGAGGCGGGTGATAACGAGGGTCACGAAATTGGTCGTGAATCCGGCCAGCATCTGAAACACGGACCAGCAGCCGACGGCAATCGCCACGATACGTCTTGTTCCAAGACGGTCCGTCGCGGCTCCTGCCGGAAGCAGGCAAAAGACGTAGATCCAGAGAAACGACGAGTAGAGATATCCCAACTCAATCGGAGTCAGCTTGAACTCTGACGCGATTGAACTTCCGGCCACTGAGATCGTGACTCTGTCGATATAGTTTATGACCAACAGAAAGAACAACAGCGTATAGACGAATATGCGCCTGAAGCCGCCCACCAGATGTCTCCCCACCATTGACTTTGTTGTAGAAGCGACTCGCCGAAAGCAGCTGGAGCGCCTTGCGGTCGGGGTCACTCGCTTCCGGCCATCTTCGCCGAAGCCGTACCGTTATTTCTGTCTGTCGGCTTGGAACGCCGATCTTCGATAGGAAGATAGCTCTCCGAACTGCGCTGCGTCCAAGGCCAGTTTTGCATTCCATTGATGCTGGACATTTATCGATGTTCGGAGTCGCGCAGCACGCGCGTGACAGCTTCGGTAACGCACCGCGAAGATGCGATGCTCGCAGTTGGCGCCCGCGGATCGTTACCGATCCGCCTCCGTTCGGCTGAGCAGATCGGCAACTCGCTCTGCCGGAGGCTTCGGGAAAGCGCCGCCGGTCTTCCAAGAGCGCGCAACTTCGCTATTGACAAAATATTGAACGCAGTCATTTATGATCAAAATCAAAATCGATCATGTTCAAAAAAGATGCGTTTTCTCCGATGGGGTGTCTAGGGAGGGGCGCAGTCGAGACAAGAAACGACGGATCGCGCGGGATGAAAGCGCCTCAACAGGCGTCAACCACCAGGGGGAAAACATGAGAACGGTGCGTACCTTGATTGCTTTCACGGCTGCCGCCTCAGCGATGGCAACGCCGGCGCTCGCATACGAATTTGGCTCTCCCGGTTGGGCCCAAAAGCCCGGCATCACCATCGGTGCCAGTGCAGGCGATCCACCCCCGGGCATCTATAGTTTCAACCAGGCGCTGACCTATCAGACCAATCTCACCGGGCCAGGCAATGCGCTGCTGAATCCCACTGGTACGAAGACCGGCGTGCAGGTCGCGGCCGAGGCAAACGGTCTCTTGTTCGTTCCCGGCTGGACGTTTCTGGGCGCGACTTACACTGCAGTCGTCGTTCAGCCGTTCATCATGGCCAGCGTCGGCAATCCCGTGAACGTCCAGATGGCCGGAGTTCACAACACCTATGTCGTGCCGGCTGAATTGAGCTGGAAGCTTGGCGACAGCGGCTTCTTCATCAAGACTGGCCTTGGCATCTACGCACCGGATGGCACGATCACCGGCGCCAACGGACTGGGCAACATCGGCAATCCCTGGTGGACATTCCAGCCCGAGTTTATTGTCTCCTACTTGAAGGATGGCTGGAATCTGACCGCCAACTTCTATGAGGAATTCAATACGAAAAACACGATCACTCAGTACCAGAGCGGCAACGTCTTCCATGCCGATTTCACGGCGACCAAGACCATCGGGAAATGGACGGTGGGTCCGGTCGGCTATTACGTCGGCCAGGTCAGCGACGACAAATCCAGCGCCTTCTATGGCAACGCCATCAACGTCAACAGATACAATATATGGGCCGCGGGAGCACTGGTCGGCTACGACTTCGGGCCCGTCGCGTTGAACGTTTGGGCCCTCAACGAGTTTTCCGCGAACGCGTCCGGAGGTACTCCGGCTGCGGGAGTGGATACTGCGACGATCACGAAAGGCTTCTCGGTGTTCGCGAACCTGAGCTTCCGTCTCTGGGCGCCCGATCAGCCTGCTGCACCGAAGTCTCCATTGTACCACAAGTAGCCGAAGGAGGTGCCCATCCTTCGTCCGTCCTGTTGCTCAGGGCGCATCGTGCGAGAAGCCTCGAGTCCTGTAAAAATGGACTCGAGGCTTTGGCTTTTCCAACCGGGGCCTTCTACCTGACGCCGCATTTTTTCGGACCCCTACGCAGCGCATCGAGCTCATTGCGCTAGGGTCGGGCGGCGGCGCAACGCCGCTTTTTTCATTTAGGCCGCGGGTTCGCGCCGGCGGAGCCTTTAACCAGCCGCTTGTTCGCCGGGTCCGCATCCATCAACGCAACTCATCGCGAAGCCGCCGGATTCACGCTTGACAATAAATATGAACGCGATCATTTATGATCACGTTCAAAAAAACTCGGCGTTTCACGCACGAGAGGCATGGGTGAGAAACGAACAGCGATTTCCTCAATCCAGGGAGGGGAGGATGACCAGCAAGAATTCTCAGGAGACCAGAGGGTCGGGACCGACGCGCCGTGACATGCTCAAGGCCGGCAGCGTCGCGGCGCTTGCCGTTGCTGGTGGCGTCCCACTGGCCAACGTCGCGCGTGCCGATACCCGCACCATCAAGATCGGCTACATCTCCTGCATGTCTGGCCCGCGCGCCGACTTCGGGGCCACCGATCCCTGGGTGCTGGAGCGCGTGAAGGCGACGATCAAGAACGGCCTCAATGTCGGGGGCAAGACCTATGCCGTCGATCTCGTCATGAAAGACAATCAGTCGGATGCCAATCGCACCAACACCGTGGCGAACGAGCTTATCCTCCGCGAGAAGTGCGATCTCGTTCTGACCAATGACGGCGAGAACATCGCAGGCGCGGCGGACGAGCTCGCGGACGCGCGCGGGGTGCCGCTGATCTCGACCCTGTCGCCGTGGGAGGCCTGGTTCTTCGGCCGTCATGGTGCGCCCGACAAGGGCTTTCCGTTCACGTTCCACTACTGCATCGGCGCAGGCGACGTCTTCAATCTCTACGCCAACATGTGGAACACGGTGAAGACGAACAAAATCGTCGGCAGTCTCTACATGGATACGCCGGCGGGTCGGGGATTCTCCGACCCGGCGCGCGGCTTGCCTGCAGTATTGAAGAAGACCGGTTATACCGAAGCCCCAGCCGGGTATTTCCAGCTCAGCAACGACGATTTCACGAACCAGATCGCGACGATGAAGAACGCGAATGCGGGCATCGTCACGGGCACGACCTATCCGAGCCATTTCGTCACCTTCATGAATCAGGCCGCGCAAGCCGGCTTCAGGCCCGAGGTGATTACGGTTGCGGGTCCGTTTCTGTTTCCCAGCGGGGTTCAGGCGCTCGGCGATCGCGGTGACGGAATGTCGACAGAGGTCCTCTGGAATCCGCACCTCGGCTACAATTCCTCGCTGACCGGGCAGACCGCGCAGCAATTGGCCGACGAATACGAGGCGTCGGCCGGCAAGCAATGGACCCAGCCGCTCGGCATCTCCCATTCGCTCTGGGAGGTCGGCTTCGCCGCCATCAAGAACGCTGCCGATCCGAAGGACAAGAACTCCCTCCGCGAGGCCATCGCGACCCTCAAGATCGACACGATCGTCGGTCCACTCAACTTCAAGGATTCGCCGATCAAGAACGTCGCAGTGCAGCCGCTGGTTGGCGGCCAATGGCGCAAGGCAAAGTCGGGTAAACATCCGTTCGAGCTCCTGATCGTGAATAGCGGTACGTCAGGGGTGAAGCCCGACGCAGAGCTGAAACTGCTTTCCCAACTCGCCTAGCTGGGAAGATCGACAAGGAATCTCCGTCGCTTGCTCCGATGAACGCGCTTCTCGAAATCAGCGGCCTGTCAAAACGTTACGGCGCAGTTGTCGTTGCCGACGACATCGCATTGTCGCTTGGTGAGCGCGAGTGCCTTGGGCTGATCGGGCCAAACGGCGCGGGCAAGAGTTCGTTATTCAACATGCTGACCGGCGTCATCACGCCGGACGCCGGTCAGATCCGCCTTGCCGGCCGCGAGCTGCGGCCGGCACGGCCCTACAGTCGTGCGCGCTCGGGAATCGTGCGGGCTTTCCAGATTCCGCGACCGTTCGAGCATCTGTCAGTCTACGAGAACGTGCTGACAGCTTCGTGCTATGCCGCCAACCTTGCCGGGCAGGATGCCGAGCAATGGTCGCGCCAAGTCCTTGCGACGACCGGGTTGCTCGCCCAGGCGAATCTTCCGGCAGGCGGTCTGCGTCTGCTCGACCGCAAACGTCTGGAGCTCGCAAAGGCGATCGCCTCGCGGGCAAAGCTTCTCCTGCTGGACGAGATTGCGGGAGGTCTCGCGGAGCATGAGGTAAGCGCGCTGGTGGATCTCGTGGTCGCATTGAGGGCCAACCACGCGATCATCTGGATTGAGCACATCCCGAACACATTGCAGGTCGTGGCCGATCGGATCGCCGTTCTGCATTTCGGCCGCAAGATTCTCGAGGGGCCTCCCGCCGAGGTCATGGCCAGCACGGTGGTACGCGAGATCTACATGGGGATTCCGGCCGATGACGTTGCTTAGCGTTTCCGGCCTGGAAGCCTTCTACGGCGATTTTCAGGCTCTCTTCGGCCTGAACATCGAGATCGCCGCGGGAGAAAGTATCGCGTTGGTCGGTGCGAATGGCGCGGGCAAGACCACATTTCTCAAATGCCTCGCCGGTCTGATCGACGAGAAGCGAGGGACGATCGCGCTGGACGGACGAGATCTGTCGCGCGCTCCTGCGGAGCAGATCGCGCGGATCGGGGTTGCGCTTGCTCCCGAGGGGCGCAAACTGTTTCCCTCGCTCAATGTCGAGGAGAACTTGAAGATCGGCGCATTCAACCGTCGGCCGGGTTACTGGAACTTGTCTCGGGTCTACGAGCTGTTTCCGCTGCTGTCCGAGCGGCGAGCGCAGATGCCGGATACCCTGTCTGGGGGCCAGCAAGGGCTCGCGGCGATCGGCCGCGCGCTCATGGCCAATCCGAAGCTTCTGCTTTGCGACGAGATTTCACTAGGCCTCGCACCTGTGGCCATCGACCAGATCTACGCATCGTTCGCGTCCATCCGCTCACAGGGTACGTCGATCGTCATCGTCGAGCAGGATGTCAAGCGCGCGGCGTCGGCCACTGACCGGATCTATTGCCTGCTCGAAGGCAGGATTTCCCTGTGCGCCAGATCGTCAGAGCTGGATCACGATGCGCTGTCGCGCGCGTATTTCGGAATGGGGCGGTCGGGACCCAAGGAAAAGGAACTCGTCAGTGGTCTGGGTTGAAACCGTCATTAACGGCGCGCTGCTTGGCGGACTTTACGGCCTGTTCGGTGTCGGGCTCGCCCTGGTGTTCGGGGTTACGCGGATCGTCAATCTTCTGCATGGCGAATTCATCGCACTGAGCGCGTTCATTGGCCTCTGGGTGACGACGATCGCGCCGGGCATCCATCCATTGCTTCTGCTTTTGCCCGTCATGGCGCTCTCCTTTGGGCTCGGCTACCTCCTTCAGGCGGTATTGATCGATCGCGCAATGCGGCTTGCCGATCCGCTGGCACCGTTGCTCCTCACATTCGGTCTTTCGGTCATCGTTCGCAATCTGATGGCGGAATTGTTCGGCGTAAGCCCCCGTGCGATCCAGCAGGGCGACTTTCCCCAGGCAAGTTTCGACCTGTTTGGATTCCACATCGGCGTCCTGCCGCTGACCACGCTGGGCATCGCCATCTTCCTTTTCATTCTCCTGCAGTTCCTGTTGCGACATACCGAACTTGGCCGCGTCGTGCGCGCGACCGCGGACAATGCTGAAGTCGCCCGGCTGATGGGGATCAAGCCGACGGTCGTGTACAATACGGTCATGGGCCTGTCCTTCGCGCTCGCCGGTGTCGCGGGCGTGCTGCTTGCCATGCGGACGACCTTTACGCCGTTCTCCGGCGTGGAGCGGCTGTTGATCTCATTTGAGGTCGTCGTGCTGGGCGGACTGGGGTCGTTCTGGGGCGCCATGCTCGGCGGTATCGCGCTTGGCATCGCACAGCTCGTTGGTCTCCGGCTTAATCCAAACTCGGGCTTTCTCTACGCAAATCTGCTGTTCTTCGTCTTCCTCGCGGTGCGGCCGAACGGCATTTTCGGAACCCGGTCGTAATGCGTATCTCTCCGCCGCTTCTCACCCTCGTATTGTTTCTGGTGCTGGTGGCCGCCGGGCCATGGCTTTTTGGTGAAGGCGTCATGGCGCTGATGTTCGAAGCATTTCTGATGCTTGCGATGGCGCAGCTCTGGAATTTGCTCGCGGGGTACGCGGGGCTCGTTTCGATGGGCATGCAATGCTACGTAGGCCTCGGCGCCTATACGGTGATCTACCTGTCGAACACGCTGGAGGTGCCGGCATATTGGGTGCTGTCCGCCGCGCCTGTGCTGTGTGCAGCCTTTGCCGCGGCGACTGCCGTCTTTCTCCTGAGATTGCGCGACGCCTATTTCTCGATCAGCACCTGGGTGCTCGCCGAAATCGTCGCGATGCTGGTCTTCATCGCGCCGGGCCTCGGCCACGTGACGGGGATGACGCTCGTCACCGCTCGGCTGGTCGATTTCGACACGTTTGAGCGGGTCAATTTCTGGTTGGCAGGCGGGATTGTCGCCGCTTCATTCGCTGGTTGTTATCTGGCAATGAAATCGCCGCTTGGCCTCGGCTTGATGAGCGTTCGCGATGATGAACTGGCCGCGAGCAGCATTGGCGTCAATGTCTGGCGCAATCGGTTCATCGCCTATGTTGCGGCTGCCGCGGTATGCGGTCTCGCCGGAGGCCTGAGCTTTACAGCGGCCATGTTCGTCACGACGACCACCGCCTTCGATATGAATTGGGCGGTCGCGATGATCTTCATCGTGATTGTCGGGGGCATCGGAACCCTGGAGGGGCCGATCTTCGGCGCCGTGGTCTACTATGGTTTGCGCGAGATATTTACAGTCGCGTTCGCCCTTCCCGGCAGTTGGTACCTGATCGCAATGGGAACGGTCGCGGTTGCCACAATCCTCTTCGCGCCAAGGGGGCTCTGGCCGGCTGTGAAGCAGAGGTTTGGTCTCGAGTGGTTGAGCGTGCGGAGAATCGTGCCTCAACCGGCCAACGATTAGTGAACGAAAAGGAGAGTGTCATGGGGGCTATGAAAGACAAAGTTTGCATCGTGACGGGTGGGGCCGGTAGCATTGGTCTGGCTAGCGTACGTGCGCTCCTTGCCGAGGGCGCGAAAGTCATGATCGTGGACTTCAAGGAACCGCAGCTGAAACAGGTGGTTGCCGATCTCTCCGGCTATCCGGTTGACTATGCGGTCGCGGATGTCACGAAAGCCGAGCAGGTTCGAAACTATGTTGCCCGAACGGTCGATCGCTTCGGCAAGATCGACGTGCTCTTCAGCAACGCCGGCAACGATGGGCCTTTGATGCCGACCACGGAATACCCGGAAGAGCTCTTCGATTCGATCATCGCGACCCATATCAAAGGCGGCTTTCTGGCGTGCAAATACACCATCCCGCAGATGAACGACGGCGGGAGCATCATTTTGACGTCGAGCATCGTCGGCGTGAAGGGAGTCCCGGGCAATTGCTCCTACGTTGCCGCCAAGCACGGCCTGATGGGGCTGATGCGGTGTGTCGCCAGGGAAGTCGCGCCTCGGAAAATCCGCGTCAATGCCGTGAACCCGGGGCCGATCGACAACGAGTTCATGCGAACCGCGGAGCGGAGCATGAGCCAGTTGCTCGGGCGCGAGGCCGGGCAATTTTTCGACGAGCAGATCCCGATCGGAAGGCACGGAAGGCCCGAAGAGGTAGCGCAGGCCGTGTTGTTCCTGGCATCGAATGCAAGTAGCTACGTCAGCGGCTCGGCGCTGATGGTCGACGGCGCATTTTGTGCCTGATTGGATGTATGCGGTGGTTATTTACCTTTGGCTGGCTGGCGTCGTTGCGGCCTTTGCGCTGACACCGGCCAGCCATGCGAGCGGCATCGAGTGGCTTCTCACGCCGATCAGCGGAGCGGCCGAGCATTCCATCGCCACGACCGCTGCATGGCATGGTCGGCTGATGGTGTTCGCCTGGGCCATCTTGATGCCGGCCGCCATCATCGTTGCGCGATTCTTCAAGGTCACACCTCGTCAACGATGGCCGGGCGAACTCGATAATCCATTCTGGTTCCTCACGCATCGGCGGCTCGGCTACGCACTCGTCGCCGTAACGCTCATTGGCGCGGGTTTCGTCATTCTGGGCGGCGGCGGCAGCTTTGCGCCATGGCGGAGTTTCCACACTTCGCTTGGGTGGCTTGTCGTCATTCTCGGGTTGCTTCAGCTCGTTGGCGCATTGCTGCGAGGCACGCATGGAGGGCCCATCAATCCCTTTACTCGACAGCCAAAGCCGGTGGAGCAATGGCCCGGCGACCATTTCAGCATGACCAATCGGCGTGTCATCTTCGAGTATACGCATAAGGGATTGGGCTACGTCCTTATTCCCGTCGCGATCACGACGATTGCGACGGGCCTTCAGGCGGCGGACGCGCCGCGATGGATGTGGCTCGCGATCGCCCTGTGGTGGCTGACCTGCGTCGTTGTTTTCGTCGCGCTTCAACGGCGTGTCCGTTGCATCGACACCTATCAGGCAATTTGGGGCCTCGATCATACGTTGCCGGGCTATCGCCGTCCGCCCATCGGGTTCGGCATCACGCGATTCACGGAGGGCAATTCCGCCAGCGCGCCGTGGCAAAGACGCCGGACCCGTTGACAGCCTTCGGCGAGAGCTAAAGCGAATCGCAAAGCGTCGGGCCTAGGACCGGCTCGTCGGCAAAGCCCCCGGGGGGCACTGGGCCGTACAAGAGAGGGTCGGCCTCAGCCCGCTGGGGCGAGATCCTCATGGCCCCTCGCCATGGCCTCCATCCGTGAATATATGTGTCTGGGGATTCCTTCGGAGGCACAGGTGAAAGCGGAAAAGGGGCGACGAGAGCTCAACAAGGAGGAAAAGCTGCGCCGCATCAAGGCCGCGGCCGTCAATCTCTTCACGCGGAAGGGATACGACGATACGACAACCCGCGAAATTGCGACCCGTGCCGGGGTGGGGTTGGGCACCGTGTTCGTCTACGCCGAAACGAAACGGGACCTGTTGTTTCTGATCATCAACGATGAGCTTGAAGCTTGTGTGGATGAGGCCCGCCGCGAGCTTGAGAGCAACGGTTTTTCGTTGCTCGAAAGTCTTCTCGTCGTCTTGCGCATTCACTACAGGTACTTTGCGAAGACACCCGTCGTATCGCGAGCAGCACTTCGCGAAATGTTCTTTTACGAGTCGGGCAAGCAGGCGGAGCGGTTCATCAAAACGCGCGAGCGACTGGCAAGGCTGCTACGGGAACTCGTGGCCAAGGCCATCGACGACAAGGTGATTCATTCGGCAGAAGGCATCGACTGCGTCACCGAGACCATTTTTGCCCTCTATCAGGTCCATTTGCGTCGGTGGCTCGCGACTGACAATCCGGACATTGAAGGGGCCATGGTCCAGGTGGGGCGGCAGATCCGTGTGGTCATGCACGGTCTCTCGCCTCGTCCAGAGGCGCTCATCCTGAGACGGACCGCCGCAGGAAAGTGACTATGCTCAAGATTGACACCGTTTTTCGTTGCGTTATTATTGAACATGATCAATTTTAATCGCGCGGCGTTTGTACCGGAGTGTTGAGGACCGGATCACCGGTCGCTTCAACAGCAGGTGGCTCGAACGCGCTGGTAACGCCCGGTGGGAGGAGTGTGACATTGACGGTTCAAGCAGTGGCGGGCGAGCTATCCGGACCTCGTTCGCTCGACAACGCCAAAGCCTGGATGCGGGATCGCCTGGCGAAGCGCGTTCACCCGCTCGGCCTGACGGATCCCGACGCCACCCTACAGACCATCGCTCGGCTCGAGGGTCTCGATGGCGAGAGATGGGCGGCTGCATGGGTCGCAACCGGCAACAGCTTTTTTGACAAAGCCTCTGAATATGAGGCGGCAGGCGACCGCAAGGCCGCACGTGACGCCTATTACCAGGCCTATGGATTCTATTTTCTCGGCCGCTTCCCGTGCCCCAATCACCCAGCCAAGGAAGCCAGCTATGCGCTCGAGCTGAAAGCCTATCAGAAGTTTGGCGCGCTGGCTGACCCGCCGATCGTGCCGGTCACGATACCATTTAGCGCGCCTGACGCGCTGTCATCGGAGATTACCTTCTACTTTCGCAAGCCGAGCCATGTAGCGCGGCCGCCGGTAATGATCATGTGGGGCGGTGTCGATGCCTGGAAAGAGGAGATGACCGAGCTGTCCAACACGCTCATCGCGGCCGGCATTGCCACGATCGCGATGGATAATGTCGGAACGGGGCAGTCACCGATCAAGGCGCGGCAGAACGGTGAGATCCAGTTCCTGCCGGTGATCGAATGGGCACGCCGTCATTCCGACATCGACGGCACTCGGATGGCACTTCTGGGGCGCTCGTTCGGCGGTCACTGGGCGACAAAGCTTGCGCATCAGATGCCGGAAGCGTTGCGCTGCGCCGTCAATTGGGGCGGCGGGATTCATTACATGTTTCAGCGCGACTGGATCGAACAGTCGCGCTATCCGGATAGCTATCTGATGGAGCTGGTCGAGACCCGCAGCCGCATGCTTGGCGCCACCAATGACGCCGAATATGCCGAGGGTTTCCGCGTCCTGTCGCTGCTCGACCAGGGATTGTTGGCGAAACCGAGCGCGCCCTTGTTGCTGGTCAACGGCAAGGACGACAAGCAATGCCCGATCGCCGACATTCACCTTCTGCTCGAGCACGGCAGTCCGAAGACGGTCCGTCTGTTTCCCGGCGGCCATATGGGCTTTGGCCCTCACACGGTGCCCACGATCGTCGCGTGGGTGGCAAATCAACTCAAATAGAAGGCGCGCGGCGTGAGCAACTGGCGACATATGATGCCCACCACGGAGGCCTACCTTCTGGACAAGGTCCTCTATCAACTTCACCACAATGCTGATGACCTGGCCGCCTATAACAGGGACAAGGTCGCGTATCTCGCCCGTTTCAAATTGACCGCGGAAATGGCCGCGAAGATCAGCAACAACGACGTGGCGGGCCTCTACGAGGCCGGCGTCAATCCGTATCTGCTCAGAGCGCATTGCATCGGCGTTCGCATCCCGGAGGATGTGTCGCTCGCAGCCCTGCGCACGCTCATGAAAGAAGGCGACGACAAATGGCTGAGCTGACTGGCATCTACACCGCGAGCCACACGCCGGTGATGCTGAATTTCCCCGAGCGGATCCCGGCGGCATTGCGCAATGAGATATTCGGCGCATACGAGGCGATGGGCCGCGATTTCGAAGCAGGTCAACCCGACGTTCTCGTCGTTCTGTCGAACGATCACCTGCACAACTTCTTTCTCAACAATTTTCCAGCGCTCTGCATCGGCGTCGCGGAGAACTATGAAAGCCCGATCGAGCATTGGTTGAAAGCCAAGCGACGCGTCTTCACGGGGGATCAGGCCTTTGGGGCCTATCTGCTCCAGGCCGCGCTGAACGCCGATTTCGATCCCGCATTCTCAATGGAAATGGTGCTCGATCACGGCTCATTGACGCCGCTGGAACTTGCGGGGCTCGATCCCGCGCTCCCCATCGTCCCTATCCTGTTCAATTGCGTGCAGCCGCCGATGCCGACGATGCGTCGCTGCTATCAATTCGGGAAATTCCTGGGGCAGGCCATTCGCGATTACCCCGGTGTCCAACGTGTCGCCATTCTGGCGACCGGCGGCATTAGTCACGACATTGCGACGCCGCGGATGGGCATGGTCAACCGCGAGTTTGACGAGACCCTTTTGCAGTTGATGGAAGACGGAGATCCGAATCGGGTCGTGCAATACGCCACTGAGCAGGTCCACACGGCCGGAAACGGTGCCGAAGAGATCCGCATGTGGATGGCGGCCATGGGCGCTGCCGGCAATCTGCCGTTCAGGCGCGCCTATTATCGCGCCGTCAACGACTGGTACACCGGAATAGGAATTGGCCATTTCGCGCCGACCTCCGGGAAAAAGACGAGTCCGGCACATGGCTAGTTCCCGGAAGGCGCTCGTCATCGGAGGCGGAATAGCGGGAATGTCCGCGGCCATCGCTATGCGTTCGATCGGCTGGGCCGTCGATCTTTGCGAGCGCGATCCGCAATGGAAGGTTTACGGCGCCGGCATCACCATCACCGGTCCGACGCTGAGGGCCATGGGTAAGCTCGGCATTCTCGACGATGTCCTCAAAGAGGGCTATGCCGCCGATGGGATCGATATCTGCTCGGCCGGCGGCGAGCTTATGTTCGCCATCGATACGCGCGATGACGCGCTTGCTGGCCTTCCGAGTGCCGGCGGGATCCTGCGTCCCACCCTGCACAAGATCATGTCGCGCCGGCTCTTGGCGCTGCGACCCGAAATCATGCTCGGCATCAGCGTTGATAGTTTGGTGGTCGATGGCGACCGGACGACCGCTCAATTCAGCAACGGCGGTGCCGCAAGCTACGATCTTGTCGTCGGAGCAGACGGCATCTATTCGGAGACCCGCCAGCAGTTGTTCCCCAATGCGCTGCCGCCGCAATATGCCGGACAGTATTGCTGGCGCCTGATGATGCCGCGTCATCCCGAGATCGCGCGCCGAACCTTCTTTCTGGGCGGGCCTGCCAAGGTCGGACTGAATCCCGTTGCTCCCGACCGGATGTACATGTTCTACCTCGAAGCGCAGCCCGAGCCCGAGTGGCGTGACGAAGTCAACCAGCATGAGATTTTGAGGTCGCTGCTGCAAGGCTATGGGGGCGTGCTGAAGGACGTGCGTGACGGGCTCAGCCCACAGTCGGAGGTCATCTGCCGGCCACTGGAGACGGTGTTTGCCGGGGAGACATGGGTGCGAGGACACTCGCTCCTGATCGGCGATGCGGCTCACGCCACGACGCCGCAGTTGGCGTCGGGAGCCGGAATGGGGATCGAAGACGGGTTGGTGCTTGGCGAGGAGCTTGGCAATAGCGCCGACATTTCCGAAGCGCTGACGCGCTTCATGGAGCGTCGTTATCAGCGTTGCAAGATGGTTGTGGAGTCCTCGCTCGAGATCAGCCGCCTCGAACGCGAATGTTCGCCGCCGCAGGCCCAGACCGCAGTCGTCGAGAAGGCGCTCGCGGTCCTCAACCAGGAATTCTGAGGGGTGTTCGGCAGAACGAATTATCACGAATCTGCCCCCGTTTCCGGTTGTGAGAAGAAGCTGCTGTTCGTTTTTGGATGTTGGCAGGAGCCTGATTTCAAGAGCCGGAGCGGTTGGCGATTTGCTTTGCACTGCTGAAGGCCAAAGCACCTGACAAAAAAACGGTCGGGCAGGGAGGGGACTATGACGATCGGAAAGCCGGCCCTTCGGGTCGAGGATAAGCGTTTCATCACCGGCGAGGGGCGATATGTCGGCGATATCACGCTCGCCCGACAATGCCATGCAGCGCTCGTACTCTCGCCGCATGCGCACGCCCGCATCGCGGCCATCGACACCTCCAACGCGCTGGCAATGCCGGGCGTTCTGATGGTCTTGACCGGCGCGGATGTCAGAGCCGACCAGCTCGGCGACGTGCCGCCGTTCTTTATGCCGGAGGTGTGGGGCGGACCCAAGGGACATGCGACGTTGCGGCCGATCCTGGTGCACGATCGCGTTCGGTTCGTGGGAGAGCGCGTTGCGGTTGTCATTGCCGAAACGGAAGAGCAGGCGCGCGATGCCGCCGAGGCGGTAGAGGTGACCTATGAAGAGCTGGCCGCGGTGATCGACGCGGAGGAGGCGCTGAAGAACGATGCGCCGATTCTCTGGGATGAATGCCCAACGGGAAATCTGTCAGTCGCCTTGCAGTTTGGTGATGCGGCCGCGACGGCGAAGGCCTTTGCGAGCGCGCATTGCGTCGTCAGTCGCCGCTTTTCGTCCGGCCGCATCGCGCCGGCCTCGCTCGAGCCGCGTGGCTGCATCGGTGACTACAACGTTGGCGAAGATAGCTACACCCTCCACACGAGTTCGCAGGATCCCCACGGCTTTCGCCGGATTCTGGCGTCGGTTGTCTTGAAGATTCCGGAATCGAGCCTGCGTGTGATCTCGCCTGATGTTGGCGGCGGATTTGGCCTCAAGGCGCATATGCATCCGGAGGACGCCATCGTCCTGTGGGCTTCACGAAAGGTCAGACGGCCCGTGAAGTGGATTGCAACGCGCAGCGAAGCCATGCTCACCGATACGCAGGGGCGAGGCCAGACTGCTGACGCCGAGATGGCAGTGAATGCGGAGGGAAGGATTCTCGGGATCCGGGTCCGCGGCTATCACAATCTCGGCGCCTATTTCTGGGGTACTGCGACGCCGCCGCTGTTCTTTTCCATGCAGCTCATCCCGGGCACCTATCACGTGCCGGCCGTCGATCTCAGGACTCATGCGGTCTTCACGAATGTCGCGCCGCTTTCGGTCTATCGGGGCGCCGGACGGCCGGAGGCCGCCTTTGTCGTGGAACGGCTGATGGACGAGGTTGCCGCAGAGCTCGGACTCGACCCCTACGAAATCCGCAAGCGCAACTATGTCGGACCCGATCAGATGCCGCACGCAAATTCGGCCGGCATCACCTATGATTCCGGTGAGTTTGCTCGTGTCGCCGCCGAATGCGTTCAGCTCGCCGATTGGGAGAATTACGCATCACGAAAGGCTGAGAGCGAACGGAATGGGCGTCTCAGAGGGCGCTCAGTCACATCCTATATCGAGATTGCCGGCGTGATGAACGAGCGGATGGAGATTCGTCTCGATCCATCGGGAACGGCGACTATCGTCGCCGGGACCCATTCACACGGCCAGGGACATGCGACCGTTTTCGGCCAGATGGTCTCGGATTGGCTGTCGATCGATCCCAAGAATATTCGCTTCATCCAGGGCGACACCGACAAGGTCTTGATCGGGCGCGGCACCTTCGCGGCGCGCAGTTCAATGCTTGGCGGAACGGCGCTTCTGAATGCGGTACAGGACTTGCTCGCGAAGGCGGGGAGAATGGCTGCCGTGCTGATGCAGGCGCAGGAGGCCGATATCTATTTCGAGTCCGGTCTGTTCAAGTCGCGCTCGTCGAAGGCGACAATGGGGCTGCGCGAGGTCGCCAACTTCTTTTATCTGCCCGCGGGGCCGGTCATGAAGTTTTCTCTCGGCCTCTACGGCGAAGGGACGTCGGCCGGAAAGCCCGGCGCACAACCCAATTTTCCGAATGGATGTCAGGTTTGTGAGGTCGAGGTGACACGCGAAACCGGCGAGATTCGTATCGACCGTTTCATCTCTGTCGACGATGTCGGGCGAGCACTTAACCCGATGATCTGCGAGGGACAGATCCATGGCGGTTTCGCGCAAGGGCTTGGGCAAGCGCTCTGCGAGGAGGTCGTCTATAGCGAGGCCGGGCAACTCGTGAGCGGATCATTCATGGACTATTGCTTGCCGCGTGCCGACCACGTGCCGTCAATGATCACCAAGTTGATCGAAATTCCGAGCACGTCCAACCCGCTCGGCGTCAAAGGCATCGGCGAGTCCGGGACGGTGGGAACGCCTGCGGCCATCGTGAATGCGATTCTCGACGCGGTCCGTCCGCTTGGCGTGCGGGATGTCTGCATGCCGGTCACGCCGGGCAAGCTCTGGGAGGCAATGCAGGCCGCCAGTCGAAAGGCGCTCGAGGCGTAGTTGCGAATACCGATGCGGCCCGCTGCGCGATTGACGCTTGTGTCTTTCCGCCGGCCTGATCAAACGCGCTCGCACAAAGCGCGGCGCAGGGTCGCCAGCGTCCAGTTCGTCGCATAGTCATCATAGTGCGCGATGCCTTGCAGGCGCGCGTCCGGATTGGTGAAGGAGTGGACCGCCTTGCCAAAGGTCGACATCATCCAGGTTGCGCCGGCCGCTTCCATTTCAGCTTCGAACGCGTCGCGCTGCGGCTTGGGCGAGACGGGATCCGCGGCTCCGTGCAGGACGATGACCTCTCCCTTGATGCCTCCTCGATCCGCCGGACGGCTGGTCAGGAGATCGCCATGAATGGAAACGGTGAGGGCCAGATCGGCTCCCGATCGCGCGAGCTCGAGGACGTTCATGCCCCCGAAACAGAAGCCGATCGCTGCTAGTCGGGGAGAGGCGCATTGCGTCCGCGCGACGTCCAGCGCCGAGCGGATCCGAATTCGGACCTCGGCCTGGTCGGACTTCAGCGGGTCGGATAGAGCTTGCGCCTCTTCCATCGTATTGGGACGTCGGCCTGCGCCATACATATCAGCGACAAAAACCGTCGCGCCCCAGCTCGCAATGGTCTGCGCCATGATGATCGCGCCCTGACTGACGCCCATCCAGTCAGGCGCCATGATCGCGAGTGGCTCGGCCGGATTCGCGCTTCCCACGAGAACGCCCTCGTATGGGGCCTCGCCGACGTGATAGGGGACGACGGTCGTCTTGATCGGCATGGTGATCTCCGTCTTGCTTATGGACGCACTTCGCCGATGCATCCGATATCGTGCTGGCTGAAAAACAGCCGCCCGTCGGGAGCGCCAACGATGGCGCGAGCGCCACTGCCGGGTGTCGGGATGTCGTACTCGCCGACCACGGTCCCATCGGTCCTCATCCGGCCGATCTTGTTGGCGGCATTCTCCGTGAACCAGAGATCGCCGTCGGCGCCGGGGGTAACGCCGCGCAACGAAGCGTTGGCGGTCGGCACGCGATGCTCACTGATGTTTCCATCTGGGTCGACGCGTGCAAGCGCGTTGGCATCGGTCAGCACGAACCACAGATCGCCGTTCGGATGAATCGTCAGCGCTCGCGGCTGGCTGTTGCGCGAAGGTGTCTCGATCACATGCACAGAGCCGTCGGGGCGGCGGCATCCGATGCCGCTGCCGGAGGCGAGCGTGAACCAGATCTCGCTGCCACGCACGGCCAATGCCAGCGGCCGGCTCTCGGATGGAATTCCGTCGCGCATTTCAGTGACGGTACCGTCCGGCTTGATCGAGGCGATTTGGGATACGTCAGCCTCCGAGAACCAGACGTTGCCATCGGGGCCGTCGATGATCCCGTTCGGTCCTGCTGCAGGTGTCGGAAGGTCGAATTCCCTGAGAGCGCCGTCCACGGTCAGCCGACCAACCTTGTGACCGGCATATTCGGTGAACCAGAGATTGCCGTCGGGACCGGTGATGATGCCCACTGGCTGGCAATCCGAGGAAGGCAGCGCGATCTCGCGAAAGCGCCCGGTCATGATGTCGAGCCGGCCGATTTTTCCCGTTCCACTTTCGCAGAACCAGAGCCCGCCATCTGGCCCGAAGGTCAGAATGTACGGTCGACTGTTCGATGATGGGGTCTTGTGCTCGACGATCGTTGGCACTGCGCGGCCTCCGCACCCTGGCTGACTCTTGACCTCTCCGAAACTGACACATAGGGTGTCCACAAAGCAATACAAATGTACCGTAATACGGGTCAACGGGAGGTCGGCATGTCCAGCACGCGAGCAATGCCCAAATGGCTGCTCCGCTTCCTTCAAGCCTGCACGATGCTGGCGGCCACGTCGGCACATGCGGAGCCCGTGCACCTCAAACTGGCGATGTTCTCCGCCGACACCGAGATGACGTGGGTTACCGTCATCAAGCCGTGGGCAGATGCCGTCAATTCCGCCGGTCAGGGCGTCCTGCAGATCGATCCGTTTCCGAACGGCGCGCTCGGACGCGCACTTCCGGAGCAGCCACAATTGGTGCTCGACGGCGTTGCCGACATCGCTTTCGTGATCCCTGGTGTGACACCGGGACGCTTTCCGGACAACGAACTGATGGATCTTCCCGGCTTCTTTGGCAGCTCGGAAGAAGCCACCGCAGTCTACATCAATCTGATGAAGAAGGGTGCGCTTCGCGGGTTCGAGAACTATCGCGTGCTGGCGGCAATGGGCACTCCGCCGTTCTGGATCGATTCTCGAAGCAAGATCGCAAGCCTTGCGGACATCAAGGGCAGGAAGCTACGCGGCACAAATCCGAGCCAGAGTGCGACACTGAAGGCGCTTGGTGCGGTTCCGGTCCTGATGCCCGTGAACGAGATCACCGAAGCGATCGGTCGTGGCACGATCGATGGCGCGACCGAGTTTCCCGGGCCACTGCTGGATTTCGGCGTCGACCGCGTGACCAAGTACGATTACGCGCTTCCGGTGGGCGTTTCATCACTGACATTGCTCATGAACAAGGCGAAATACGATTCTCTGTCGGCTGAAGCGAAGGCCGTGCTGGACCGGTTCGGGATGGATTGGATTGGCGCCCGTTTTACCAATGAGTACGGCAGCTACCTGAAGGGGCTGTACGACAAGCTGGCGGCAGACAAGGCGCGCGTGCTTACCAAACCCAGTCCCGATGAGCTCAAGACGGCAAACGAGGTCTTCCAGAACGTCGTCACCGATTGGAGCCGCAAGCGGCCCGGCAATGAGGAACTGATCAAGACGCTCCGGACAGAGCTCGACGCCGTCCGGGCGCGCTGACCAGGCCCGTCATCATGTCAGTGCGCCTCTTTGCCCTCGTTGACACGATATCGAAAGTCTTTGCCGCGCTCGGTCTTCTGTGCCTCATCGCATTTGCGGCGCTGACATTGGCCAGTGGTGTCGGCCGGTCGCTTCTCAGCATGCCGATCGATCTGGTCAACGATGCCGGCAGCCTCATCGTCGCCGTCTCTGTCGCAAGCTGCTTTCCGATCGCCCTCTGGCAGAAATCGAACATCCGCATCAATCTCGCCACGGCTCTGCTGCCTGGCTTGGACAGGGCGCTGGGGCTATTTGCCGACGTGATGGTGCTCGCGGTGATCATCGCCGTTGCGCGGCAGATGTTCATCTACGCCAGAAACTCCGCTGTCGCCGGCGACAGCACGGCCATGCTCGACATTCCGACCGCTCCCGTCTGGTACTATGTCGCCTTCGTCCTGGCTGTTGCGGCCGCGATTCAAGTCGTGATTGTCGTTGACGGCATCCGGCGTGCTTTCGCCGGCGTGCCGCCGCGTGCGGCTCCATCCGTCCACTGACCGGTTGACGGACACGCGGCATGAGCCCACTCGCCATTGGTCTTGTCGGTCTCCTCGCGCTCTTCCTCCTGATCCTGCTCTCGGTTCCGGTGGCGTTTGCGATGATGCTCGTTGGCGTGGTCGGATTTGCCCTCCAGGCCGGATGGGCGCCGGCCCTGACCTTCCTTGCAACCGAACCCGTGCGGCTGCTCGGCAGCATCGACATGGCGACTACGCCGCTCTTCTTGTTGATGGGAGCGTTCGCAAATGAGGCTGGCTTCTCCGAGGACATCTACGTTCTTGCCAGCGCCTTGTTTGGACATCGGCGCGGCGGGCTTGCCTATGCGACGATTCTCGGATCCGCCGCCTTCGGCTCCATCTGCGGTTCGACAACCGCCACGGCCGCGACGTTCGGCCGCATCGCTTTGCCCGCGATGTTGAAGCGCGGCTATGCTGCGAGTTTCGCCACGGGTGCGATTGCCGCGGGAGGTACGCTGAAGTCGCTGATTCCACCGTCGCTTCTCATGATCCTCTACAGCGTCCAGGCGAAGACCTTCATCTTCGATCTGTTCCTCGCCGCCGCCGTTCCGGCGCTGCTCACGATCGTATTCAACATGGTGGCCGTCGCGGCGACGGTACACTCCAATCCCAAGTTGGCCCCGGTCGCTCCGCGTGTGAGTCGCGAGGAGAAGCTCGCCGCTTTGCGCCGCGCCGGGCCGGCGATGGTTCTCCTCGCATCCGTCTTCGGCGGCCTCTACAGCGGGGTCTTCACGGTGAACGAGGCCGCTGCAGTGGCGGCGGTTCTGGCGCTCGCCTTCGCGATCACGCGCCGTCGCCTGAGCTGGCCAACGTTCATGCGGTCACTGTACACCACGGCCGGGACGGCGGTCATGCTGTACATGATCCTGATCGGCGCGTCGGTCTTCAGCTATTTCATCACGCTCGCCCATATCCCCGAGGCATTGCTCGCTTTCATCGATGGCCTGCATCTCTCCCCGATCGGGGTGATCGCGATCCTTCTCGCCGCCTACATCGTGCTTGGCACGATCTTCGAGGAACTATCGGCGATCATGATCACGTTGCCGTTTGTGCTGCCCATCGTCGTGCACGCGGGCTACGATCCGGTCTGGTGGGGCGTGATGAACGTGATCGAGGCCGAACTGGCGCTGATCCATCCGCCGTTCGGGATCATTGTCTTCATGCTGCATGCGCAAGCGCCAGAGATCAGAATGAGCACGATCTATCGTGGAGTCGTTCCATTCCTCGTCGCCGACTTCCTCATCCTCGTATTGCTGACCGTATTTCCTGATCTGGCTCTTTGGCTACCCCGACTGCTGGGTCCGTGAATGAATGGGCAACGACGAAATGCGATCGACGCGATTGGTCACGATCGGGGGAGCCCGAGCAACCGTTCGGCATTCTCGTGCGAAATCAGATCGCGTTCGCGCGGTGTCAGCGCGGCCCCATCGAGGAAGCGAGCCGCCTCGGCATCGTCCTCATAAGGATAGTCGGCGGCGAACAGGATGCGCTCGGCGCCGAGAACGTCGATGCTGAGTCGAAGCGCCGGCATGGACGTGACTCCGGCCGTGGTGATAACGAAATTGTCGAGGAAATACTCGCTCGGCAGGCGTGGCAGTCTGGCGACGGCGCCGATCTTGACCTGCAGCAGATAGCGGTTGTCGATGCGTTGCAGCCAGAACGGAATTCCTTCGCCCATATGGCCCAGGATGACCTTCAGCTTCGGGAAGCGCGCAAACGTGCCGGACATGATCAGGCGCATGGCGTGAAGGCCGGTCTCTACGGCAAAGCCCCAGCCGGCGAAATAAAGGCCATAGTCGAGGAAGGGTGTGACCAGGCTCGGGGCCGGCTCGCGCGGGTGCAGATACATCGGCAGGCCGGTCGCCTCCATCGCCTCGAAGATCGGCGCATAGTGGGGCGCATCGAGATATTCGCCGAAGGTGTGGGAATTGACGATCAAGCCGCAGAGCCCGAGCGTCTTGATCCGTTCGATCTCGCGGGCGGCGGCCTCGGGGTTCTGCGGCGCGATCGCGCCGAGCCCTGCGAAGCGGGTCGGCGCGGAGCACACTGCGTCGGCCAAGGCGTCGTTCGCGTCAGCGGCGAGGCGGGTGGCGAGCTCCGAGGTGAAGACCTGCACGCCGGGCGAGGTCAGTGACAGCACCTGCATGTCGATGCCGACCTCGTCCATATGCGCAATGCGCCCCTTGCCGATATCGAGCAGCCGAGAATGCAGGAGTGCGTTGCCGGGCGTTTCGGCAAGAATGCTTTCGCCCATCTTGGCGAAGCCCGGTTCGACGTCGGCCCGTGCAAGAACCTTCTTCCATTCCGCCGCAATGTCGGCAGTGACGAATGCTTCCTCGATCGCGATGCGCTTCACGCGGTTCTCCCCAAGCTTTCCGGTTATTCTTCGGTGCCGAAATAAAGATGGCGCAGGCGTTCGTCGGCGCGCACGGTCGCGGCCGGGCCCGACAGGGTGATCCGGCCCTTGTTGATGATGTGGGCGACGTCGGCGAGGTCGAGCGCGCGCTCCACGTCCTGCTCCACGACCAGCATCGTCAACCCCTCGCGTTTGAGTTCGGCGAGCGCTTCGTAAAGCCGGTCCATCATGACGGGCGCAAGGCCGAGGCTGATCTCATCGAATATGACGAGGCGGGGCCCGGCCATGAGTGCGCGGCCGATGGCCAGCGCCTGCTGCTGGCCGCCGGACATGGACGTGCCGCCCGCGCGGCGCCGCTCGGCCAGAATCGGGAAGAGTGCATAGACCCGTTCGAGGCGTCGGTTGCGCTCTCCAACGCTGACGTCGCGCGCGGCCACCAGCAGGTTCTCCTCAACCGAGAGGGACGCGAAGATTCGGCGCCCCTCCATGCAATGGGCGATGCCGCGCGCCGCGACGGCATGGGCGGGCCGGTCCGTGATGTCCTCGCCGTCGAACTGGATTCTGCCCGCGGTGATCGGCAAGGCGCGACTGATCACATGGGCGAGCGTGGTCTTGCCGGCGCCATTGGTGCCGAGAATGCCGACCACCTGACCGGGCATCACCGACAGGCTCAGATCGTGAAGGACGCGGGCCTGGCCATAGCCCGCCGAGACGTTCTCGAGGGTGAGCAATGGCGACGGCGCCGGGGAGGCCGTTGGAGTGGCGACTGGGGCCGTCGCCTGCGCCGGGCGCGCGGTGCTGCCATGGCTGGTGCCGAGATAGATCGCACCAACCTCGTCGCTGGCCAGCACGTCCGCCGTGCGTCCCTTGGTCAGGACTTTACCGAAGTTGATGACCATCAGGTCCTCACAGCACTCCTTCACGATACGAATGACGTGCTCGATGATGATGATGGCTCGCGTCCCGTCCTGGAGCGAACTGATCAGCGCGATCAACTCGGTGACTTCACTATCGATGAGGCCGGCCCCGACCTCGTCAAGCAGAAGAAGCTTGGGCTTGAGTGCAAGCGCCCGTGCCATCTCGAGGCGCTTGCGCCGCAACAGCGGCAGGTCCTTTGCCCTGACATTCGCCGCATCGGCGAGGCCACAGCGTTCCAGGATGTGTTGTCGCTCCGCCCTGGCAACGCTGGCCGACACGAAAGGGGAAATCGAGAATTGGCCGACCGCGAGGTTCTCCGCGACCGTCATGTCGAGGAATGGTCGTGGGATCTGGTATGTCCGTCCGATCCCGCGCCGCGCCCGTTCGGAAGCGGGAAACGCGGTGATGTCGTGTCCTTCGAAGCGGATGGTCCCGGTGCTCGGGGTGATGGCGCCCCCGAGGAGGCCGACCAGGGTCGACTTGCCGGCACCGTTCGGACCGATCACGCCAAGGGCTTGACCTTGATCCAGTCGGATATCGATGCCGTCATTGGCGATGACGCCGCCGTAGCGCTTGCCGAGAGCCGTGGCATCAAGCAGGGCCTGGGGAGATGGGGCGTCGATCACAGTCCGGGCTCCCTCGTCATGTGCGCACCGGAACGTCGCTTGAGCAGCGCTTGCGCAAGTCCGCATAGACCGCGTGGCGCGAAGCGGATGAGAAGAATCAGGATGACGCCCGTGATCGCGACATGGAGTTCAGGATAGTCGGCGAGCAACTCGCCGATGACCACGAAGAAGACACCGCCGACCAGCGCGCCGAATCGCAGGCCGAGCCCTCCGATGATGACGATGGCGAGCGGATCGACGGACCATTGCAGACCGAAGCTGCCATAGGGCTCAATGGCGCCCAGTTTGGCTGCCTGAAGACCACCTGCCATTGCGACCAGCGCGCTCGCCGCGAGAAAGGCGATGAGCTTTACCCGGAAGGCACGCACGCCGACCTGGCTTGCCGCGTCTTCGTCATCGCGCACGGCACGAAGCAGGACCGAGAAGCGTGAACCGGTCGCAAGCATCATCACGGCGGTGGTCAGGGCGAGCAGGCCGGCTGCATAGCGGAACAGCTCCGGCGTGTCCGGAAGATCGACGGTCACGAACAGGCCGGTGGCGCCGCCGAACCAGGGGACGTTGACCACAAACAGCCGCAGCGCTTCCGCAAGCGCCAACGTGCCAACCGTGAAATAGAGGCCGCGCAGGCGAAACAGGCCGCGCGACATGACGAGCGCGACCACCATGCCCGCGAGTGCCGACACGCCGAGGGCGAGTGGCAGGCCGAGACCGAAATGATTGAGCAGCCCCGCGGTCACGTAAGCGCCGAGCCCGAAGAAGGAGGAAGTTCCGAGCGAGACCAACCCCCCGTAGCCGGCCAGGAGATTCCATGCTTCCGCCAGCACGATGTAGAGCAGGAGCTTGAAGCCGATTTCGACGAGATAGGTCGAAAGCGCTGCGGGCGCGACCATAAGCAGCGCAAAAGCCAGCCCGGTCGCGGTGGCGCTGACGATCACGCGCCGGTCGATGAAGGCATTTCGATCAGCCTCCACCGAGGACACCGCTGTCATGCGCGGCTCCCGAGAATGCCTTGTGGCCGTAGCGACAGGACCGCCAGGAACAAGACCAGGGCGACGAGATCGCGATAGCCGTCGCCGAGCGCGAGTCCGCCGAGGCTCTGCAGCACGCCAAGGACGAGGCCACCCACGAGCGTGCCGAAGACGTTGCCGAGGCCGCCGAGAACGATCACCGCGAAATCCGTGAGCAGATAGGCCGCACCGCTCGTCGGCGTGAAGGACAGCGCGACCCCGATCAGCGTGCCGCCGATTCCGGCGCAGGCGGCACCGAGACAGAAGGTGAGGGCATGTACGCGGCGGACATTGATGCCGATGATGGCGGCGGCTTGCGGCTGGTCGGCGCTGGCCCGAAGGTCGCTGCCGAAGCGGCTGCGGGTGATCAGAAGATGCACGATGGTGATCAAGGTCACCGAGATCGCGAAGCCGATGACATAGATCTGCGGCACGCTGAGTGGCCCGAATTCGAGCGGAACGGTGGCATAGCTCCGCTCGATCGCGCGGGTGTCGGCGCTGAACAGGAGCACGAAGAGATTCTGAAGGATGATCGAGAGGCCGAACGTGGTCATCATCGATGCTTCCGGCCCCTTGTCGGCGAGCGGTGCCAGCAGGAAGCGATGGATGGGATAGGCGATCAACGCCAGCACGAGGCCGATCAGGATGAGACCCGCAAGTGGATCGAGGCCGGTCCATTGCAGCAGAAACAGCCCGGCATAGGCGCCGGCAACCAGGAATTCGCCATGGGCGAGATTCACGAGTCGCATCACGCCCAGAATGATGGAAAGACCAAGCGCCGTCAGTGCCAGCATGCCGCCGAGCAGCACGCCGGAGATCAGCGCATTGAGAATGACGTCGAAACTGGCCATCGCATCCATTCCAGACTGAGAAACTGGGCCCGGCCGCCGCAGCGAACCGGGCCCAGGCCATGAGGAGCCGGGTCAGGGCA
Organism: Bradyrhizobium ingae; assembly: GCF_055791185.1. Taxonomy (NCBI): domain Bacteria; kingdom Pseudomonadati; phylum Pseudomonadota; class Alphaproteobacteria; order Hyphomicrobiales; family Nitrobacteraceae; genus Bradyrhizobium; species Bradyrhizobium ingae. Next base: position 37,583 of record NZ_JBVUBB010000026.1, on the reverse strand, counting down.
TCGGGAACAGGATCTTGCCGTTGGAGCGATCACCCGGCCAGACGATGGGTGTCTTGCCGGACTGCCATTGCAACATGACCAGCGGCAGCTTCGATGTGTGATTCTCGTCGAACTTGATCGGTCCGACGACGTAGGTCTTGTCGGTGCGCGTGATCGCCGCGTTGATCTTTTCCGGATCCAGCGAACCCGCGGCAGCGATGGCGTCGAGCAGCACCTGCGCGGCCGCATAGCTGTCGGCGATGTGCTGGCTCGAGGTCAGCTTGGTCTCGCTCTCGAACGCCGCCGCCAAGTCCTTGGCGCCGGGATAGGGAAAGCTCGGATCCCAGTAGCCACCGACCACGACGCCGTCGGCGAGCTTGCCGAGAGCCTCGGCGAACTGCACCGGCTCCGCTCCCTTCTCGATCACCAGCAGCTTTGGCGCGTAACCTGCGGACGCGATCTGCTTGCGGATCGAGACGGCCTGAGGGGTGATCGCGTCGACCAGCACGACGTCGGCGCCCTTCGCCTTGGCCTCTGCAACGATCGAGGTGAACTGGGTGTTGTCGATGGGAAAGGATGAGTTCTGCACCACCTCGTAGCCGGCTTCCTTGGCCATATTGGGCCAGAGTGTTCCACCAACCACCTGACCGTCTGGACCGTTGTCGTGGAAGATCGCGACCTTTTTGTTGGTCTCGAGCTTGAGGTCGCGCAGCGCCTTGAACGGCATGCCGGCGAGCTCCGGTTCATGGAAGAACAGATCCCAGACATAAGTCCATTTGCGGACGGATTTGAAGGCTTCGAGCGGATTGCAGGCCGTCACCAGCGGGATCTTCTTGCGCTCGGCGACGAGCGCGCCGGCATTCACCAGTGCCGGCGTGCAGGAGCCGAGCAGGGCAGTCGCCTTGTCGCGTGACAAGAGACTCTCTGTATTGGCCGCGGTGGCATTGGGATCGGTCTTGTCGTCGCGCAGCACCAGGCGTACCTGAAGCTTCTTGTCGCCGATGGTGATGCCGCCGGCCTTGTTGACCTCGTCGACGGCGCGGCTATAGCCCCATTTCTGGAAGCCGCCGAAACCGGCCAAGGGGCCGCTCAGGGGAATTGACGCACCGATGACGATCTCGTCGGCAGCGCAAGCCGGATGTGCGGCGATTGCGATCGCGGCGCATGAGAGGGCGATCGATAAAAGACGTGAGACGAGGCGACGTCCCAAGTCATGCAACAATTGAACCGTCATGCTTTTCCTCCGTGATGATGACTTGGCCGTTCCGGCCTTTGTTTTTGATCTCGAAGCTGTCGTCGTCAGAACGCGTTGTCGCCGGTGTAGCGGCGATACAGCACCGGCAGGATCTCCGCGAGATAACCCATCTCCTCGGTGGCATGCTGATGCAGGCGACGCGCGAAATCGTCGTTGAGCTGGCGTTTGCGCGCTTCAACGGCGATGTGCTCCGGGACGGGTTCGCGCGTCGTCTTGTCTGCAAGAATGCCGAGCCAGAAGCGCGAGCGCATTTCGCAGCCGTAATCGGTGTTGCGCACGAAGTGAGTCATGCGACCGACATGGACCGGAGCATCCTGGTCGCCGATCCGGGCGCAGATCGCGACCGCGCCCGAGTCGTCGTAGCGCGCGGCGTCGAAGATCTCGTGGGGATGGTGGAAGTCGATGGTGAGATCGTAGACGGGTCCGGTCGGGCCGGCGAGATATTCGCTGACGACGTGGGAGGCGCCGATATAGTTTCCGTCGACCCGGTTCACCCAGTCGCTGGCGACATGATCACGCGGATGCCAGAGCTTGTATTGCTCGATGCCGCCGAGCCAGCCGAACCACCAGTGCACCATCTTGGCGCGGCAGCCCGGCATGCGGGTCAGGGCGGCAACCAGCTTCTTGCCCCCGGAGAGGTCCTTGTAGCCCGACTCGAACGGTAGATAACCCGGGTCGAGCAGCAGGTTGCAGTCCTCGAATTCCATGGCGTCCTCCCGAAATGAACGTCGCGACGTTTGGCCGTCGGATCGTGGTCCGCGCCGTATCGGCGCGGTGTCGTCGTGCTAGGCGGCAAGCGATGCGCGCGATGGAAGATCGAGGATCTCGCGGGCGCTGGCCGGAGTCGCGACGCTGCCATTGGCCTCGCGGACGAGGCGCGCGGCGCGAGCGACGAATTCGGCGTTGTTCTTGGCGAGACGCCCCTTGGCATAGAACACATTGTCCTCCATGCCGACGCGGATGTGGCCACCGAGTGCCAGGGTTGCGAACAGGATCGGCAAATGTCCCGCGCCGATGCCGAACGCCGACCAGGGAGCGTCCGCTGGCAGCAGGCTCTTGAGGAAGACGAGGTTCTCGACTGTTGCGGCAATGCCGCCGGCAGCGCCGAGCACGAACTGGAAATAACCGGGACCGCGCAGGATTCCCTTTTTCATATAGTGCGTGGCGTTATAGAACATGCCGGGATCGAACACCTCGATCTCGGGCTTTACGCCGTTGTCGTTCATCACGCCGGCGAGCCTTTCGAGAAATGCCGGGTGGTTGATGAACAGGGTCGAATGCATCCAGTTCATCGAGCCGGCATCGAAGGAGGCGAGCTCGGGCTTCAATTCGATCAGATGAGCCATGCGGGTGTCATCCGTGGCGTTGAGATCGCCCGACGTCGTCAGGTTCAACACGATGTCGCAGCGCTCGCGAATGCGGCCAACCGTCTCGATGAAGCGGCCCTTGTCCATCGTGCCCTTGCCGGCATCGTCGCGCATGTGCAGATGGGCAATGCCGGCGCCGGCCTGCCAGCACTCGTGGACGTCTTCGGCGATTTCGCGTGGCGAAAGGGGGATGGCCGGATTGTGTTCTTTGGTGGGAAACGCGCCGGTGGGAGCTACGGTGATGATGGTGTCGGCCATGAGTGACTTCCCTCTTGCGCGGCGCAGATCGCGCCTGAATGCTTACGAATAGGCGCGTGACGCCTTGAGCTGTTTCACCAGTCGTCCGAGAAAGGCACGGCGGATTGCGGGAAGGGCGGCGTCGTCATAGCTGTAGAAGCCAGCTCCGGTCTTCACGCCGAGCTTGCCCTCGGCGACCTTCCGTCTCAGCAGCGGGCTTGCTTCGCGTGAGGCGTCCATGACGGAGAGGAGATTATCTCCGACCGTGAGCCAGATATCGAGGCCGCCGAAATCGGCCACCTCGAGCTGGCCGGTGGTGGCGTATCGGAAAGCAGGCCCGAATTTCAGCGCAGTGTCGATGTCGGCCGCGTCGGCCGCGCCTTGCTCGATCAGCGAGAACACCTCGCGCGCCACTGCCTGCTGGATCCGATTGGCGACGAGGCCCGGAATGTCCTTCAGGATCTTTGCCGTGCGCTTGCCAATCGCCTGATGGAGTGTTGCGACGGAGTCGTAAATCTCGGCCGTCATGTTGCCGAAGGCGGAAATCTCGACCAGCGGCATGATCAGTGGTGGATTGTACCAATGCGTCACCAGCGTACGGCCGCGCCTGGAAGAAGGCAGGTCCGCGATCATCGGCGCGAGCGGCAGGCTGGACGTGTTGGTGGCGAAGATAGTCTCCGGAGGGCAGAGCCGGTCGAGCTCGGCGAACAGAGCCTGCTTCAATTCCATCCGCTCGGGGATCGCCTCCACGACGAAGTCGCGATCGACGACGGTCGGCGCAAGCTCGTCGAATATCTTGATCCGGCCGAGTGCGACCGAAGCGGTCCGCGCATCGATGAACTCTTCTTCGACCAACAACTCGTAGCCAGCGGCAACTGCCGGGATGATCCCGCTCCGTTGTTTCGCCAACGGCTCGTATAGATGCACCGAGAGATCATGCAATGCGAAGGCCGCGGCGATACCATGCCCCATGGTGCCGCCGCCGATGACGCCGATTTTTCGCAACATGTCGGCCTCCATGTATCGAAAGGAATCCGCGGCGAAGGTCAGCCCGCCGTGTAACCGCCGTCGGCATCGAGGATGTGCCCGGTGTAGAAGTCCGATGCTTTCGAGACGAGGAACAACAGGGGGCCGGCGAGATCCTGCGGCTCGCCGAGCCGGCCCTTGGGTACCCGCGCGAGAAAGCCCTTGCGCACGTCACGGGCGCGCTCGGTATCCTCGAACATCCAGGCGGTGAGGGGGGAGCGAAACACGGTCGGTGCGATCGCATTGACGGTAATGCCGGTGTCGCCCCATTCGCAGCCAAGCGCCCGGGTGATGCCGTCGACCGCCGACTTCGAGGCGCAATAGGCCGAGTAACCGGCGGGATGCCCGAGCTTGCCGCGCGCGGAGGACATCAGCACGATCTTGCCGCCGCGGCCCTGCGCCAGCATCTGCTTGCCGGCGGCCTTCGCCATCAGCCATGACTGGGTCACGTTGGCATCCATCACGTCGAGAAAGCGCGCCGGCGCCATGTCGACGATCTTGCTGACGTCATTCTTGCCGGAGGCGACGACGAGAATATCGATGCCGCCGAAGGCCGTGACCGTCTGCGCGACGATGTCCTCGCAGACAGCCTCGTCGGTCGGGCGAGCCTTGATTGACAGGACTTCGGCTCCGAGCGCCCGCGCTGCTTTCGCCGTGTCGTCCAGCGCTGCGGCATTGCCCGCGACAGCGGCGATCTTCGCGCCCGCGCCAGCCAACACCTGCACGGCGAGCGCGCCGAATGCGCCGGAGGCACCGGTGACGATGGCCGTCTTGCCGCGGATATCGAACAGTGACAGCGGATTCTTCAGGAAGTCGGCGGACGCGGTCATGGCTTCACTCCTGGCGGATAGGGAATGACGACCAGCATGGTGCAAACATCGTTGCGGCGGTTGACGATCTCCCGGATCTCGCCGGGCGCGATCGTGCAGCTGTCATAGCGGCCGAGCACGGTCTCGCGCCCGTCGATGATGACAGTCATTTCGCCGTCGAGAACGACATAGACCTTCTCGAACGGCGTGGAGTCCGGCCCGGCGCCGCCGCCAGGCAGGAACTGCGAGAGCCCGACCCACTGATTGGTGGGGCCTCCCGGTTCAAAGCCCTGGAGACGTAGACCAACCACGCCATGGTGATTGGGCGCGTCATAGGGCTTGGCGTCTGCAAAGCGTTTGAGGTGCATTAGAACGCCTCACCTTTCTCGATCCGATAGGCCTGCTTCGGATCGGTGATGGCGACGAGGCGGATGATGCAGCCATCACCGCGATCCCAATTCCAGGGAAAGAAGGCGAAGGTACAGCGCTTGCCGGTGACCTCGTCGAGATCGCCGCCGACATTCTCGATTCCGAGGATGCCGTGCTTGAACAGCTTGTTGTGCACCGGCTCCCATTCCGGAAAATCGTCGGCCCAGTCACGGCCACCGGACCACACGCGATATTCCTCCTTGAGATGCGGCAGCAGCGGACCGTTGCGGTGTTGGCCGATTGCGGTGGCCAGCGGATGGTCATTGGCCTGGGTATCATGACCGACGACCTTGATTTGCTTGTCCACCATCCAGTCTGCGGCGGAGGGAACGAGGCCGGGGCAGTAGGCGAAGTAGTCGCCGTCCTCGTAGACCTTATGCCAGCCGGTGTTGATGATCAGCACGTCGTGCGGACGGATCGCGTGACCGCAGGCCTTCTGGAGGTCGTCCGCGGTGATCGACTCCCACTTTTTCTTCGGGATGGAAACGACGATTCCCGAACCGAAGAAATGCGGCAGCGGGACTTCGTCAATGAACGGCGTTCCCTGCACCACATGGGCCGGTGCATCGATATGCGTCGTGGAATGCATCGACGTCGTGATGCGCTGCGACAGCACACCCGACTTCGCCATGTAGTGGATACGCTCGATCTTGACGTCTTCGAAGTAGGGCCAGTTCGGGCATTGAAAGCCCCAGCGGTGCGAGAGATTGGTGAACTTCAGCCCCATGGCATTGTCAGAGTTGCTCTGGAATTTGATGCCACGCACCTCGATGGACATGCGTCCCTCCTCTGAATCTCTTTATCTTCCGCGAGACGAACTCGCGGCGGAGCATGACCTTCGTTTTTGGTTGCTCCATATAGTGATACAGATGTACCATGTTGTGGGTAAGGTCAACCAAAAATGCATTGTCCATTCGGCTGGCCGACAAGGTCGTCGGCAGGGAAGGACAGCCGAGCTCGGCAAGAGAGGCAGCTGTGGCGCAGGAAATCCGCGGCTTTTTGCTGCGATAATGAGGCATCCCGCAGATGACTGAGCGTTGCCTTTTGGAAGCGCGAGCGCTGCATGGCGTTGGCAGACTAGGTCAGTAACGCTGCATGTTTGCACCGCGTTGTGGTACAGCGGCTTTCAGAGTCGCGACCGATGCAAGGGGCCGTTGTCGTGGTTGCGTCCAGGAGCGGTTGGGGCGAAGCCGTTGCCATTGTCGATTGAAGGATAAGCGCAGATGCCGAAAGCCGCATCGCGGGCACACCGCCCCCGATCAACCCAAGCTCGCTCGTCAGAGGATCGAGGCAGCAACGGCATTCAGGTGCTGGCGCGTGCGGGCAGCATCCTGCGCACGCTGGAAAGCCATCCCAATGGCTTGAGTCTCGGTCAGATCGCCAAGTCGGTGAATCTTGCGCGTTCGACGGTTCAGCGCATTGTCGCAGCATTGATGGCCGAGGATTTCGTCACCTCGACAGGCCCGGGCGAGGTGCGCATCGGCACGGGCTTGTTGCGTATCGCAGCTTCCGTCGGGGCCAACTCAGCCGATATCATCCGCCCGCATCTGGTCTCGCTGGGCGAGGAGGTTGGTGAGACGGTCGATCTCTCCGTGCTCTCTGGCGGCTCCGCCGTCTTCATTGATCAGGTGCCCGGACGCCAGCGGCTGACTGCGCTTTCCGCGATCGGTGAGCGCTTTCCGCTGCATTGCACGGCCAACGGCAAGGCAGTTCTCGCCTGCTTCTCTCTGGAGGAGAGCAGCGAACTTCTCGAGAAGAGTCTCGCAGAGCATCCCGAATATCCGCTCACCAATCGCAAGCGCCTGGCGGACGAATTGAATGACACGCGGCGCACGCATCTCGCCTATGATCTTGAGGAGCACGGTGACGGCATCAGTGCGATCGGCACCGCAATGATCGATCACTTTGGGCGGCCGGTGGCGATATCGATTCCGGTGCCGACGCAGCGCTTCCTCGAAAATCGCGATCGCCTGGCGGACCAGCTCCTCAGCTTCAGGCGAAGAGTGGAAGCGATCCTGTCTCGCTGACGACGGCAATCGTGAGCCTCTTGCCTTGTAACCCGTAATACAATACAGGAGTACCGTATAGCAGTACGACATCAAATGTCCGCAGAGGCATTCGGACTGCTGCGGGTGGGTAAGCGACCCGCCAATCAGGAGGAGGCGTGATGATAACGCGGCGTTTGGCCTTGCTCGGGGGGCTGTCGGGGGTTGCTGTCAGCGGATTTGCGATAAGGCGCGCCAGCGCCGACCCGATCGCCCTGAGAGTTTCGCACTATCTTCCGCCCAACCACACCTTTCACCGTGAGCTTACCAAATGGGGCGAGGTTCTCGCGGAGCAATCGAAAGGTCAGCTCACGCTTAGCATCTTCCCCGCGTCACAGCTCGGCCCGGTCAACCGGCAATTCGATCTGGTCCGCAACGGCGTAGCCGACATCGCCGTCGGTCTGCATGGTGCGACCCCCGGTCGTTTCCGTATGATGGACCTTGTGGCGTTGCCCTATTCGTCGCCAACCGCCGGCAAGAATAGCGCAGTCACCTCGCGCCGATTGACGGAGCTGGCGCCGACCTATCTCACCTCCGAACATGCCGGCATGAAGATACTCTGGATGGCGGTGACCAATCCCGTCTTGTTCCACACGAGCAAGCGGCAGATCACCAAAATCGATGACTTCAAGGGCCTGCGTATCCGCTATGCGGGAGAGCAATTGGCGCAAATCATTCCGCTGCTCGGCGCGGCGCCGCTGGCGGTCCCGCCGGCAGAGACGGCGGACAGCCTTGCCAAGGGCATCATCGACGGCGCGACATTTCCCTATGAGGCCTGCCAGAGCTTTGATCTCGGCACCGTCCTGAAATATTCGCTTGAGCCTGGCGTGAGCACGGCCACTTTTGCGGTCGCGATGAACCTGAACAAGTTCAAGTCGCTCCCGGCCGATCTGCAGGAGCTGATCGAGAAAACGACGGGGCCGGCGATGGCCGAGCAATTCGGTGCTGCGTTTGATGTCAGCGAGAAGCTCGGACGCGACTACATGATCGCCAAGGGCGTGCAGATCGCGCAATTGCCGGAAGCCGAAATCATCCGCATCAAGGAGACTCTTGCGCCCTTGCGCGACCAGGCGCTCGCCGAATTGACGAAGACCGGACGGCCCGGGAAAGCCTTCCTCGACGCCTATACACAGTGACGATCCGCTCAATCGCTGGGCGGGACCGATCCCGTCCCGACGACCCGGAGAGCCGAATGGCGACTGCCTCTCTCGAAACCTTCTCGACACGCCTGAAAAACGCCCAGGTGCGGCTCGCGATGATCGCGTTGGTGATCATGATGTGCAGCACCTGTACCGACGTCGCGCTGCGGTTCCTGTTCAACCGGCCGATTCACGGCGCCTACGACATCGTTGAAGCATGTCTTGTCGTATTCGTCTTTCACGGCATGTCGGCGAGCTTCTTCGCGCGGAAGAACATCGTCATCGATGTCATCGATTCCATGATCGGCGTGCGCGCCGAGCGCCTTCTCGTGCGGCTATCCGACGTCGTGTCGATCGCCCTCCTGGTTCTGGTCACGACGGCAATGATTGCGCCAGCGCTCCAGGCCTACGACTATGGCGACCGCAAGCTCGAGCTGGGCTTGCAGGTCTGGGTGCTCTGGATATTCGCGATCGTTGGAATCGTCGGTACGACTCTGAGTGCGTTCGGACTTCTGTTCCGGCCACTCCCACCTCCACGCGCGGCACATGGCGAGACCGGAGAGCCTGCGTGAGCGTACAGTGGATCGGCGCAGTCGGTGTCCTTGGTCTCTTTGCGCTCTTGTTCCTGCGAATTCCAGTCTGGGCGGCTTTGATCATCGTCGGTCTCGCCGGCAACACCGTGATCAACGGCTGGTCGGCGGCCTATACCATGCTGGGAACGACGCCGTTCGACGTCGCCAACTCCTATCCGCTGTCGGTGATCCCGCTCTTCATCCTGATGGGCGACGTCGCCTCCAGCACGCGGTTGTCCGCCGACCTCTTCAACACCGCGCGCGTGCTGCTTTCCGGCGTGCGAGGCGGGCTTGCGGTGGCGGCGATCGGTGCGTCGGCCTGTTTTGGAGCGGTCTGCGGCTCGTCGATCGCGACCGCCGCCACCATGTCGCGCATCGCGATCCCGGAAATGCGCAAGGCGAACTACGCAGATGGATTGGCCGCCGGCGCGGTCGCCGCGGGCGGCTCGATCGGTATCCTGGTTCCACCGTCGATCATTCTGGTGATCTATGGGGCCATTGCCGAGCAGTCGGTGCCGAAACTATTCGCCGCCGCGTTGTTTCCAGCCGTGATCCTGACCGCGGCCTATGTGGCGTTGGCGCTGATCACGGCACATCTCAATCCGAAGCTGGCCCCGCTCGGCGAACCATCCACCTGGCGTGAACGGCTGGCTGCGCTTCGCCAGCCCTGGCAGTTCGTCCTTTTGTTCGTGCTGACCATCGGCGGCATCTATGGCGGCATTTTCAGCCCCACCGAGGCCGCGGCGCTCGGCGCTTTCGGTGCCATCGTGCTCGGCGCGCTCGGCCGCCGCCTCTCAAAGGCTCAGCTTTTCCAGGCCGTGGAGGGCGCGGTCATCACATCGGCGCTGTTGTTTACCATCATTATCGGTGCGACCTATTTCGCGAACTTCGTGGTGCAGACCCAGCTGCCGCAGCTGCTCGCCGGCGCAGCCAGGTCGCTGCACCTGCCGGGTCTCGCGGTCATGGTCATCATCATCGCGGCCTATGTGGTGATCGGATGTTTCCTGGAGGGAATCGGCATGGTGCTGATTACCGTTCCGGTGTTTCTGCCGCTCGTGGCGCAATATGGCTACGATCCGGTCTGGTTCTCGATCATTGTCGTGATCGTCGTCGAGCTCGGCCTCATTCATCCGCCGGTCGGCATGAACCTGTTCGTGATCCAGGCCCAGGTGCCCGACGTGAGGCTCGGCAGCATCTACCGCGGCATTCTTCCGTTCCTGATCGCACCTTTCGTCTTGCTGGCGCTCCTGCTGATATTCCCGCAGCTCGCATTGTGGCTGCCCAAGGTGCTCTATGGCTGACACCGCGCTTGATGTTGTTGCTATCACCACCTGCGCGCCGGCGCTGGCCGAAAAGGTTGCGCAAGCATGTCCAGGACACCGGGTCCATGCCGGCGGCAGTGCGGCGGATCTGCTGGATGCGGCAGGGCAGATCGACCAGGGGCGAAATCGCGTTTCCCTAACCACGGCGGGAGCCACGGCATGATGACGACGCATGAGCGAATTCCTGTTCGTATCAGCAATACCGAACTCGAGCGGCGATGGGCCGCCATTCGGGCCGGGATGGTGGAGCGCGCCGTCGACGTGCTGATCGTGCAGGCGACCAACGATTGGCTCGGCGGCAACGTCAAATGGTTGACGGATATCCCCGCGAACAACGGCTATCCGCGTACGGTGCTGTTTTACACGAATGACCTGATGAGCGTCGTCGAGATGGGGCCGTTCGGCGGTCATCGCAAGCTCAGGGAAGATCCGATCCATCGGGGTGTCGGTACCATCAGGACGACACCGTCGTTTTCATCTGTCGAATACAGCGTCGGCTATGATGCGGAGCTGGCGGCTGCTGATATCCGCGAGCACGGCGTTCGGCGCGTGGCGTTCGCAAGCGAAGGGGGCTTCCTCAGCGGCTTCAGCCGGCGCTTGCGGCAAGAGCTGACGAATGTCGATTTTGTCGACATGACTGAAGAGCTTGATGGGCTGAAGGCTTTCAAGAGTGCCGAGGAACAGGCGCTTATCCGTGGCACGGCCGCGCTGCAGGATGATGTCTTCAGCCACGTCTGCTCGATCATCCGACCCGGACTGCGCGACATCGACATCACGTCGGCTGCGCAAATGAAAGCCCAACAGCTTGGCAGTGAGCAGGGCATCTTCCTTGGCGCATCAGCCAAGGTCGGGATCCGTTCGCCCTTCATGGGGCGTCATTTCCAGGGGCGCCCGCTCTCGGCCGGCGATCATCTGTCGCTTCTGATCGAGGTCAACGGCCCCGGCGGATTCTTCTGCGAAATCGCCCGGACCTTGGTCCTGGGCAAGGCATCGGCCGAACTCCTCGACGGCTTCGCGGCCGTCAAGGCAGCACAGGATTACACCCTCTCGCTGCTCAAGCCCGGCGCTACCGCCCGCGACATTGCGACCGCCCACGACGCCTACATGATCGATCATGGTCTGCCGCCGGAAATCCGACTTTATGCCCACAGCCAGGGCTACGACATGGTCGAACGCCCCCTGATCCGCCACGACGAGACCATGGGCATCGCCGCCGGCATGAACTTCGCGGTCCATCCGGGCTACGAGACCGCCTCCATCTTCGCGGTGATCTGCGACAACTACATCGTCGGTCAAGAGGGGCCCGGCCCCTGTCTGCACAAGACCGAGAAGAAGGTGTTCGAAATCTGAGCCGATGGAAAGTTCGAAGGCCGGGCACACCTCGCGTTGCGTCCGTAGTTTTTGGGCAACGGGCTCGGCAAACCCTTAACAAATCGCCGTTTTTCGGCCGGCGGCCGGCATGTGCCAGCCGGCTGGCCGTGACGCCTTGACAACCCGCGGTTCGTCGAAATATTTTATACTTAAAATAATTTGCAGCTCGGCTTTGAAAGAGCTTGCAGCTCTCCACGGCGCGGCGCGCGAAAGCGAGGGATCATGCGCATAGTCTGTATCGGCGGCGGACCGGCCGGGCTCTATCTGGGCCTCCTGATGAAGCGCCGTCACCCTGAGCACGTCGTCACTGTCGTCGAGCGCAACAAGCCTTACGACACATTCGGCTGGGGCGTGGTGTTCTCCGATGCGATGATGCAGGCGATGCGGATCGCCGATCCCGAAAGTGCGGCCGAGATCGAGGACGCCTTCAACCATTGGGACGATATCGAGCTCGTCTTCAAGGGGACGCGTCAGCGGACGACCGGCCATGGCTTCATCGGCATCGGGCGCAAGCACCTGCTCAACATCCTGCAGCGGCGTTGCGAGGCGCTGGGCGTCGAGCTCGTTTTCGAACGCGATGTCGAATCCGATCTCGAATTCCCCGACGCCGACCTGATCATCGCTTCCGACGGCGTCAATTCCAGGATCCGTGCCCGCTACGCCGAACAGTTCCAGCCTGACATGGTGATCCGGCCGAACCGCTATATCTGGCTGGGCACCAAGAAGGCGTTCGACGCCTTCACGTTCGACTTCCGCAGGACCGAACACGGCTGGTTCCAGGCGCACATCTACAAGTTCGATAGTGAAACCTCGACCTTCATCGTCGAGACCACGGAAGAGGCCTACGACGGCCATGGGCTTGGCGACCTCGACCAGCAGGGCTCGATCGAATTCTGCGAAAAGCTCTTCGCCGAGACCCTGGACGGTGCGAAGCTCTTGACCAACGCCCGCCATCTGCGCGGTTCGGCCTGGCTCAATTTCAGTCGCCTGATCTGCGGCAAATGGAGCGTGTTCAACGGCCGGTCCCATGTCGTGCTGATGGGCGATGCCGCGCACACCGCGCATTTCGCGATCGGCTCGGGCACCAAGCTCGCGCTCGACGACGCCATCGAGCTCGCCAATCAGTTCGATCGCCATGGCCACAGCCGCGACAAGATCGAAAGCGTGCTGGAAGCGTATGAGGATGTGCGCCGCGTCGACGTCGCCCGCATCCAGAATGCGGCGCGCAACGCGATGGAATGGTTCGAGGTCGTTGGCCGGCGCTATGCCGATACGCTCGAGCCGCCGCAATTCTTCTACTCGATGCTGACGCGTTCGCAGCGCATCAGCCATGAGAACCTTCGCCTGCGTGACCGCACCTGGCTGGAAGGCTTCGAGCGCTGGTTTGCCGCGCGATCAGGGATAGCCGTGAAGGACGGCGAGCGCGTGCCACCGCCGATGCTCACGCCCCACCGCGTGCGGGGGCTTAGCCTTGCCAACCGAATCATGGTCTCGCCGATGGCGATGTATTCGGCGCAGGATGGGCTCATCAACGATTTCCACATCGCCCATCTCGGTGCGCGCGCGATGGGCGGGGCAGGGTTGATCTTTGCCGAGATGACCTGCGTCTCGCCGGAGGCGCGGATCACGCCGGGCTGTCTCGGCCTTTGGAATGACGCGCAAGCGGCGCAGTGGCGCCGCCTGGTCGATCTGATCCATGGCCTTGGACACGCCAAAGTCGGCATTCAGCTCGGCCATGCCGGCCGGAAGGGATCAACGAGGCTCGCATGGGAGGGCATTGACGAGCCGCTCGAGTCGGGCAATTGGCCGCTGATCTCCGCATCGGCGCAGCCCTATCTGCCCCATGGTCAGGTGCCGCGAGCGATGGATCGCCGCGACATGGACCGGGTGCGCGACGATTTCGTCGCAGCAACGCGTCGCGCCGCCGAAGCCGGCGTCGAATGGCTCGAACTCCATTGCGCGCACGGCTATCTGCTGTCGAGCTTCCTGTCGCCGCTGACCAACCGGCGCACCGACGAATACGGCGGCAGCCACGACAATCGTGCGCGTTTTCCGCTCGAAGTGTTCAGAGCAATGCGGGCGGTGTGGCCGTCCGATCGTCCGATGTCGGTGCGTCTGTCCTGCCATGACTGGACCGAGGGCGGCAACACGCCGGCCGATGCGGCGATCTTTTCTGCGCTGTTCAAGGAAGCGGGCGCAGACGTGATCGATTGCTCGTCGGGACAGGTCTGGAAGGACGATCGGCCGATCTACGGACGCCTGTACCAGACGCCGTTCGCCGACCTGATCCGCAATGAGGTCGGTATTGAGACCATCGCGGTCGGTGCGATCTCCGAGGCCGATCACGCCAACTCGATCCTCGCCGCCGGCCGTGCCGATCTCTGCGCCATTGCGCGGCCGCACCTGGCCGATCCAGCCTGGACGCTGCACGAAGCCGCGCGCATCGGCATCACCGCGGTCACCTGGCCCAAGCAATATCTCTCCGCCAAGGGCCAATATGAAACCAATCTCGCCCGTGCCGCGGCAGCGGCCGCGCAGGAGATTTCAAAATGAGCTCCGTTGCCAAGGCGATCAGGCGCGACTGGCTGGACTGGCCGTTCTTCGAACCGCGCCATCAAGCGATCGGTGAGGCGCTCGACCGCTTCGTGCGGTCGGGGACCCTCGACAAGATCGACCACGACGATGTCGACGGCGCCTGCCGCAAGCTCGTGCGCGCGATGGGAGAGGCGGGGTTGCTCGATTGCGCCGTTGCCGCGCCCGACGGCGATGCGACGACGATCGACTCCCGTTCGATCTGCCTGTCGCGCGAGTCGCTCGCCTATGCCGATGGCCTTGCCGATTTCGCCTTCGCCATGCAGGGGCTCGGGTCCGGCGCGATCGCACTCGGCGGCTCGGCGGAGCTGCGCAAAGCCGTGCTGCCAAAAGTTCGATCGGGCGAATGGCTGTCGGCCTTCGCGCTATCCGAAAGGGAGGCAGGGTCGGATGTTGCGGCCATGTCCTGCGCCGCGCGCGCCGACGGCGACGATTACGTCATCGACGGCGAGAAGACCTGGATATCCAACGGCGGCATCGCCGACGTCTACACGCTGTTCGCGAGAACGGGGGAAGCGCCGGGCGCTCGCGGCATTTCGGCCTTTGTCGTCTTTCCCGGTGATCCCGGCTTTGACATTGCCGAGCGTATCGACGTCATCGCGCCGCATCCGCTGGCGACGTTGCGCTTTACGAATTGCCGGATCCCGGCAAGCCGTCGTCTTGGTGCGCCCGGCGGCGGCTTCAAGCTCGCCATGCAGACGCTCGACATATTTCGCGCGTCCGTCGCCGCTGCCGCGCTCGGTTTTGCCCGGCGCGCGCTCGATGAGGCGTTGTCGCATGCGCAGAGCAGGCACATGTTCGGTGCAACGCTCGGCGATCTTCAGTTGACCCAGGCCGCGCTCGGCGACATGGCGACCGAGACCGATGCCGCAGCGCTTCTGACCTACCGTGCGGCCTGGCGCCGGGACGTTCAGCGGCTTCCAACCACCCGTGAAGCTGCGATGGCAAAACTGACGGCGACCGAGACCGCGCAGCGCGTTATCGACCGCGCCGTGCAGATGTTCGGCGGACGCGGCGTGCGCAAGGGCGAAATCGTCGAGGGACTCTACCGCGAGATACGCGCGCTACGAATCTACGAGGGCGCGAGCGAGGTCCAGAAATTGATCGTTGCGCGCGAGCTTTTGAAGCCGCGTTGAGGCTGCCGGCGAAACGGCTCAGGCTCTCGCGCGCGCGGCGTCGTCGCCGAGGCGCTGTCGCTCTTCGGTAAGATAGCCCGAGACCGCGTCTCTTCGCATCGGTTTTGCGAAATAGTAGCCCTGGATATAGTCGCAGCCGAGGCGACGGAGGCTCTCGAGCTGCGCGCGCGTCTCGACGCCTTCGACGACGCACGCGATCTCCATGTCCGCGCATAGGCCAGTCAGCGACTTGATGATCTTGTGGCTCACGGGATTGTCGTTGACGTCGGCGACGAAGCTGCGATCGATCTTGATCTTGTCGAGCGGCAGGCGGTGAACGTGGCTGAGGGACGAATAGCCCGTGCCGAAATCGTCAAGCGAAATGCCGCAGCCCATCGCTTTCAGCGCGGCAATCGACTGCTGCGCCCGGACGAAATCGAAGGTGACCGCGGTCTCCGTGATCTCGAAATCGATCCGCCGCGGCGGCACGCCGCTCTTTTCGATCACCGCGATCAACGGCAGGATGCCGTCGGACGAACAGATGTCGTGGGCCGAGAGGTTGAACGACAGGCTGATATCGTCGGGCCACGTCTTGGCTGCCGCGAGTGCGCGAACAAGGAGTACCTGGGTCAGGCTGCGGATCAAGCCGATGCGCTCGGCTGCTGGGATGAAGTCGGCCGGCGAGACGAGACCAAGTCGCGGTGAGTGCCAGCGCGCAAGCACCTCGAAGCCGGCGGTGCGCTCGCTCATGGCGTCGACGATCGGCTGGAAGACGAGCTCCATCTCCGCGTCGAAGTCTGCCGTGCGCAACAGGTTCTCGATGACGCCGCGGCTGCGGATCTCTGCTTCAAGCTCGCTCGAGAAAATCACGGTGCGGCCGCGCGCGTGGCGCTTGGCGTGGTAGAGCGCATAGTCGGCGCATTCGTAGAGGGCTTCCGCATCCGTCGCCGAGCGCGGATATTGTGCAAAGCCGATCGAGCAGGAGAGCCCGGTATGCGCCGTGTCGAGTTGATAGGGCAGCTTGACGCGGTCGCCGATCCGTGCACCGAGTTCGGCGACATCCTCGTCGCTGGGATCGCCGCTTACCACGAGACCGAATTCGTCGCCGCCGAGCCGCGCGAACTCCACGCGATGCGAGCCGAAAGCTTCGCAGACCTGGCGGATGCGCCGGCCCGCTTCGATCAGTACGCGGTCGCCGACGGTGTGGCCGTAATTGTCGTTGATCGGCTTGAAACCGTCGAGGTCGATGATCCCGACCGCGAGACGGATACTCTTGTGCTCGGCGTCAGCGAAGGTGGTGGCAAGTTCGGCAAAGAAGCGGCGGCGGTTCGGCAACTCGGTCAGCGAGTCGAGATTGGCAAGACGAAAGTTTTCGTCCGAGAGCGCCTGCGTCGCGGCCTGCTGCGCGAGCAGCGATTTGCGGGATGCGACGAGATCGGCGAAGTCGCGGTAATAGATGAACAGCACGGTCACCAACGCGCCCGACACCAGGAGGTCGTTGACCGCTATCGCCATCAACGTTGGCTCGCCCGTCGCGAAGTAGAAGATCACATAGGGAATGTCCACGAGCAGCGTGACGATCAGTGCGGCGGAGCGCAGGTGCATCAGCGAGAAGATGCAGCCGATCACGGTCACTGCCATATAGAAGGCAACATGGCTCTTGGCGAAGGGATCGCCGTAAGGGTAGAGCGCGAAGGACCAGGCGGTGAATCCCACCGCGATCGGAACAGTGAGCCAGTTGGTGGCGCGCAGGTTCTTCAGGATGTCCGCGTCGCTGCGCACGAGATGGCGCTGGCGCAGCCACCAGAACGTCCGCAAGGCCGCAAACGCGGTCAGTATCGACGGCACCACCATCGTCAGCCAGGCCGGGGCGAGCGGCAGGTAGGTATACGCAACCGCGAGAGTGTTGGTGATCAGGATGAAGTAGAGCAGCGGAATCTGCTTCGAGAAGGCGTCGAACTGGGCTCGGGTCAGATCGGGATTGTCGGCGGGCACGCGAAACAGCCGCACCGCCGCAGCGAGGTAGGATTTCAGATTCGCAATTGGCATTGAAAAACGAGCCCCAGAGTCCGCGAAATTGTCGCGTGAAGCGCGACCATGCACAGGACGAGTAAAGGGCGGGTTAGGCGGGGTTCCATGCCTGAACCTCCGGAGATCATGCGAAACTCCGCATTTCTACCGGCATGGCACGCGCTTGAGACGGCGTTAAGGATAGTGGACGGAGCAGGTGGCCGCTTCGGCCGAAAATTCCACAACATTGGTGCCGTTACGATCCGCTAACTATGCGCATCGAGGACGAATTGCGCTCGCGGTTTCGACGCACCGGCCGTGCAAGTTCACTGCGGGCTGCGCTTCCAGTAGCCGGTGCCGAGCTTGCCGGTGATGACGGCGGTGGCATCGCGGACCTCGTAGGAGCCGGCGTCGGCGTAACCCGAAAGGCCTTTCAATGCATGCAGCGACCAACGGCCGTTGATGGCGGCAATCGTGCCTTCATGCGCCGGTGCGGCGCGCCGCCCCTCGGCGTGGAACGCATAGGTGCCGTCGCCCATGATGCGCCACGTCCAGCGTGACGTCCCGCGATCGTTCGGCACCATGATCTCCCAGGTGCCGACCAGTGCGGGGTCGATGACTGATGCGAGGGGCGTCGGCGCCGCCGCGCCCGAGGGGGCGGCATTCGCCTGTTTCGTGGTTGCTTGCTCGGCTGCGGACGGCGCGCCCGTGAGATAGATCGCCCGGCGCGAGAGCGACCCGTAGACGAAGGGCTGCTGCTCGTTGCGTGTTGCCTCCATGACGTCGTCACGCACATTGCGGAACATGAAGGTGATCTCGACGCCGGGCGTCTCGATGTTGTGCAACAGCGCGGCGGTGAACGGGCTGTTGCGGCCGTCGCCGTCGAGCGCGGTCGTGCCGTCGCGCGCAGCATAGGCAACCAGGACGTTGCCGGCCGGCTCGATGCGGCCGAGGCCGCTGGTCGGCGCCGCACGCAGCACCAGCGACCGCTGCATCTTCGCCGCGAACGGGTTGTTGCGGCAGGCATCGAGGATGACGAGGCCGAGGCTCGTGGTGCTCGCGACCTGCAACATCACGCTGCGCAAGCTGATTGCCTCGTTGGCTGCGTCGGTGTCCTTCTTCAATTCGGCATCGACCGGGATCAGCCAGTTCTCTCCGCTGATCTCCATGCCGTGGCCGGCGAAATAGACCGCCGCCATGTCGGCGCCCGCCGCGTCGCGGCCGAGCGCGATCAGGCCGCGCCGCATTTCGTCGAACGAACCGTTGGCGATGAGGGTGACCGTGAAGCCGAGACGCCTGAACGCGGCCGCGACGTCGCCGGCATCGTTGGGCGGGTTGGGCAGCGCCGGCACGCTTTTGTAGGCACCGTTGCCGATCACCAGCGCTACGCGCTTGCCGTCGGCCGCCGCAGGCGCGCGAGCGATGCCCGCGAGCGTAGCGGCAAGGACAGATCCCAGAAAAAGCCGGCGTCGGTTCATGATGGCCCCGATCAGAGGCCGTAATAGCACGGAGACTGAGGCGGCGAGAGCAGCATTCGAAATCGATGTGAAGGGGAACCGAAACGGGATCGCAACAAGCGCGGCAACCATTCGCGCGATGGGTTAATCATCGAGCAAAAAAATAGTTCTAGATCATAATCATGATGGTTCAGATGCAGAAATAGAAATTAAGCTGTGGGAAAACACGGCATGAAAATGGGCCGGCAAGAAGGGGAGGAAGTGAATGGAAACCGTGCGCCGCCTGCGTGCAATGGCCTCGCTCTGCCGACAGAGCGCGGCGTATCGTCCTGAAAGAAGCTGGAAGCTGCTCGCTGAGGCGGAATACTGGGAGCACGCCGCAGACGCGGCCGTGCAGGAGCATTTCAGGGAATGCACGGCCGGCTCGAACGAGCTGGTGGAACCACAACAAGCTGCCAACGCCAATCAGATGCGAGAGGGAAAGATCGTGGCAGCGTGAAGTGCTGTCGGTGCGGATCGGTGGAGTTTCTCGCTCCTCGTTTCATTTAAGTCCGAAGCAGGCAATTCCTTTTGCAGCGCTGCGTCAGTATTCGTGCGAACGCTCGCGTCCAAACTCATCGTGTGTATCTCGCCGAAAGTGACCGAACGGCGGACGGTAACGGCGATACCGCGTGGAATCCGCTGTCGGGGCATGCCAATCCGTCTCAACTGGTAGCAGCAGCCAAAGCCCGCGCGGGCGGCGTTTCCGCCCGCGCGCCGATGCGTGTGCGTCACGTAATCGCAATCGGGCAGCCGTTGCTTCCCGTGGCGCCCTTGATGGGGGCCGGAGTGAAGCAGTAGACGAACTGGTACTTCTTGTCGGCAATCAGCTCGTCGAAGATCAGGTTCTCGTGGTTGTGGATGCCGTGCTTGGTTTGCAGCTCCGCATGCACCACGAAGGCGAGCGACTTGTCGGGATTGGGCACCACTTCGACCGCCCAGGTGTCGGCTGCAGTGAGCGCGAGGTCCTTTTCGATCACCCATCGCGCGGCGTCCAGTCCGATGCCCGGCTCGCCGCTGTTGAAGCGATCGTTGTTCTTCATCCAGAGCGAACCCCAGCCGGTGTGGAACATGATCGCATCGCCCGGCTTGATGTCGCTCTCGGACATATTCTGCTTCTGGAGCGCCGCTTTGATGTCAGCCGAGGTGATCTCCTGGCCGGCATCCATCATCCCGCCCTTGAGTGCGACCATGTCGATCAGGTGAGCGCGGGTGAACAGCGGCTTGAGCTTTTCGACGCCAAGCTTCTTCAGGCCGTAGGCGTCGCTGATCTCCGCCGCAGTGTGACCATTGTAGAAGCGCATCTCGCTCTTGTCGCCGTCCTTGCCGAGCTGGATGCCGATATGGCCTAGACCGTCGAACTGCGTGCCGGTCTGGCCGATCTCGGTGGTCAGAAACTCGTCGTGATAGACCATCTTGTTCTCACCGAACGGACCGCCGGTCGGACTGCCTGGAATTCGCAACGTGAATACGCGCGGGCCGAACAGCGGCATGCCGCCTTCGTAGACGCGACCGATCTTGTAGATCTTGCCGTCCTTGATCCATTTCGCCGCTTCGAGAACCTTTTCCGGTGTGATGTGGTTGGAGGCGCCGGCTTCATCGTCCTGGCCCCATTTCGAGGGCCACCACGGCTTGTCTGTTCCCTTGGGCATGGAGGTGGGAGTCTGTGCCTGGGCTTCGCTGACCGGTGCGAGCGAGAACTTGCCATGCATCGTGCCCGCAAGCGCTGCTCCTGCGGCGCCGGCGAGACCTGCCGTGCGGAGCAAGGTCCGACGATCGGTCGCGACCATTCCGCCTTGCTGTTCTTCGCCCTTGATTTCATTAGGCATTTTACTCTCCCAGGTTGTGGCCCGGAGAAGCCGGGCTCTAAATTGTTTTCGGCATGCTCCTCCTACGTTAGGTTGTTGTCCAGCGACAAAAATAAGACAGCAAAAGTGAGGGACGCCGATGAGCTTGTTCGACAGCGACAAATCCGCCGAGCGGCTACCGGTATCGTTGATCACCGGCTTTCTCGGCAGCGGGAAAACCACGCTGCTCAATCGCCTGCTGCGCGACGATGCCATGAAGGACAGCGCGGTCATCATCAACGAATACGGTGAAGTCAGCCTTGATCATCTCCTCGTCGAGCGCGTCGATGGCGAGGTGGCCGTGCTTGCGAGCGGTTGTATCTGCTGCACCGTTCGCAGCGATCTCGAGGAGACGTTGCGCGCGCTGCTGGTGCGACGCGACCGCGGCGAGGTGCCGCCGTTCCGTCGTATCCTCGTCGAGACCACCGGCCTCGCCGATCCCGCTCCGATCGTGCAACTGCTTCTGAACAATCCGCTGGTCTCGCATTTCCTGCGGCTCGATGCGGTCGTGACCACGGTGGATGCCGTCAACGCGCCGCATCAGCTCGATCGTCAGTACGAGGCGACGAAGCAGGTCGCGCTCGCCGACCGGTTGCTGATCACCAAGGGCGACCTGGCCGGCGACATCGCCGCGCTGGAGGCGCGTCTGCACCGGCTCAACCCCGGTGCGCGAATTGAGCGTGTGGCGCATGGCGAGATCGATCCGGCGCGGCTGTTTGGCGCCGGTCTCATCGATCCCGAGCGGAAGACGGTCGACATCGCGCGCTGGCTCAACGAGGAGGCCTTCGACGCGGCCCATGCGCACGCGGGCCACGCCCATGGGCACGGCCATCACCATCACGACGCATCGATCGCCAGCTTCATGCTTGCCTTCGACGAACCGCTCGACTGGATGGCGATCACGAACTGGCTTGCGCATCTGCGCTCCGCGCGAGGCGAGGATCTCCTGCGCGTCAAGGGGATCCTCAACCTCCGCGGCGAGCCGGCGCCGGTCGCGATCCACGGCGTGCACCACGTCTTCCATCCGCCGGTGGCGCTCGCAAAATGGCCTGACGCCGACCGCCGTTCACGCATCGTGTTCATCACCCGCAGCATCGCGCGCGAAGAAGTGCTGGGGCTTTGGCAGGCCGTCCGCGCGGCAGCGTGAGCAGCGTGGGACCGGCGTACGATCAGATCAGATTGCGCAGCTCGGCGATCAGCCGGCCGCACTCTTCCTCCGTGCCGATCGTGATGCGCAAAAAGTCTTCGATGCGCGGCCGTTTGAAATGTCGGACCAGCACGCCGCGCTGCCGGAGTGCAGCCGCGAGATCGGCGCCGCCGTGGCTTCGATGGCGCGCGAAGACGAAGTTGGCCTGCGACGGCAGAACCTCGAAGCCGAGCCCGGAGAGCTCACGCGTCAGCATTTCGCGGTTCGCCATGATGCGCGCCCGCGTCTCCTGAAACCACTCATCATCCTCGATCGCTGCGGCGGCGCCGGCAAGCGCAAGGCAATCGATGGGGTAGGAGTTGAAGCTGTCCTTCACCCGCTCCAGCGCCTCGATCAGCGGCCGCTGGCCGATCGCAAAGCCGACCCGCAGGCCGGCGAGCGCCCGCGATTTCGAGAAGGTGTGGATGACGAGCAGATTGTCGTGGCGTGCAACGAGCGGCACCGCGCTCTCGGCGCCGAAATCGACATAGGCTTCATCGACCACCACGAGCTGGTCCGGATGCTCGGTAAGCAGCGCCTCGATCGCATCGCGCGGAAGGCCGATGCCGGTCGGTGCGTTCGGATTGCAGAGAAGGATCGCGCTGCATGGCCGTCGGTAGTCCGCGATCTGCACCCGCATCGCCGCATCGAGCGGCACCTCCTGATGGGCGACGCCATAGAGAGCGCAATAGACGGGGTAAAAGCTGTAGGTGACGTCGGGAAACAGAAGCGGCGCGTCGTGCTTCAATAGCGCCTGGAAGGTGTGGGCCAACACCTCGTCCGAGCCGTTGCCGACGAACACCTCCGCGGGCGCGACCTTGTAGTGAACGGCGATCGCCTCGCGCAGCTGCGATGCGCGCGGATCGGGATAGAGGCGGAGCCGCTCTGCAGCCGATGCGACCGCGGCGAGCACGCGCGGCGGGGGCGGATAGGGATTCTCGTTGGTGTTGAGCTTGACGAGGCCGCCCTGCTTGGGCTGCTCGCCCGGCACGTACGGCGACAAGGTGTGGACGACGGGACTCCAGAAGCGGCTCATGATCTCTGACCTGGGGGCTGATCGGGTCACACTAGGGTATGCCGGTCGTGGGCGGAAGCCCGCTCGTGGGGATGCTCGAACCTGATCTGCGCAAACGTCGGAGGTCAGCACGTTCCAGCGGGCGAAAGCTTCATGCTAGAGTCAATTCCAAAGGTCGAAAACGACTGACGACAAGAACGAAGGCCGGCGCGCTCGAGCCCGGTCGCAAAGGAGAGGAACACATGCCGGGTGCAGCCCTTCCCACCGATCCCTCCGTTCCTGGCGCGCCGGTGACGGCCGCCATCCTCGACGTCTTGCGGGAAATCGTGGGTGTCAGGGGCTTGATCCTCGACGAGCACGACAAGCAGCCCTTCGTGACGGAGTGGCGGGGTGTGCTTGCCGGGCAGGCCGCTGCAGTCGTGCGCCCGGCCAGTACCGCCGAGGTGTCCCAAGTCGTGAAGCTCTGTTACGACAACGGCATCGCCATCGTGCCGCAGGGCGGTAACACCGGCTTGATGGGCGGGGCCACGCCGTGGCCAATCCACCGCGGCATCCTCCTGTCGCTCGGCCGGATGAACCACGTGCTCGACGTTGATCCCGTCGGTTATTCCATGACCGTGGAGGCGGGTTGCATTCTCGAGACGCTCCAGGAGACGGCGGCGCACCACGACCGTTTCTTTCCGCTCAGCCTCGGTTCGCAAGGCTCATGCATGATTGGGGGCAATCTCTCCACCAATGCCGGCGGCGTGCAGGTGCTGCGTTATGGCAATGCGCGCAACCTGGTTCTTGGCCTCGAGGTCGTGCTGCCGAACGGCGACGTCTGGAACGGGCTGCGCGCGCTCAAGAAGGACAATACCGGCTACGACCTCAAGCATCTCTTCGTGGGTGCCGAAGGCACGCTCGGCATCATCACCAAGGCGGTGCTGAAGCTGTGGCCGTCGCCGAAAGACGTGTGCACGGCGTGGCTGGCGATCCGCGATCCGCAGGCTGCCATCGAGATCCTCTCGGAGGCATACGTTGGCTCTGACGACAATGTCGGCTCCTGCGAGCTCATGAGCCGCGCCTGCACCGACATGGTGCTGCGTCACATCCCCGGCACGCAGGATCCGCTCAAGGCGGAGACCGAATGGTATCTCCTGCTCGAATGGTCGTCGTCCCGGCCGCGGCTGGACGGCGACGCGGGCATCTCGGAGAAGATGGAGCAGTTTCTGGCCGATCAACTGGAGACGGGCCGCGTGCTCGACGCGGTGATCGCCCAGGCTGAGGCTCAGTCGCGCAACATGTGGCGCATTCGTGAAAGCGTGGCCGAGGCCGCGCGTGCCGAAGGACCTGGTTTGAGCTACGACGTATCGGTCGCGATCTCCAGAATCCCTGAATTCATCGACAAGGGCCTCAAGGCCGTCCTCGATATCCTCCCGACGATCCGCCCCTATCCGCTCGGCCATATCGGGGACGGCAATTTGCACTTCTCCTTCATGGGTCCGAAAGGGATGGACCGCGAAACGCTCACGCAATATTCCGCCGCGATCACGAGGGGTGTGAACGACATCATCGCCTCCATGGCCGGCTCGATCTCGGCGGAGCACGGCATCGGCATCGAGAAGATCGACGAGCTCGCGCACTACCGCTCGAAGACCGAGCTCGATCTCATGCGCACGATCAAACGGGCGCTCGATGCCAAGAACATCATGAACCCGGGCAAGATCCTGCGGCTCTGATGCGCCTGGCGAACCGCAAGTCGCGGAAGGCGCGAGGAAAATCGTGCCGGCAGCTTGCCCGATCGCGATTGGTCCGACGCAGCACTCACAGGATCGCGATTTGACACTTCGTCATGTTTTGTAAAAATCGACAAATGGGACCGAAAACCCGCATTCTCGACGCGACCATGCTGGTGTTTCGCCGCCACGGCTTTCGCCGCTCCTCGATCGAGCAGGTTGCCGAGGCCGCCGGCCTGACGCGGCAGGCGCTCTATCATCATTTCGAATCCAAGGAGGCGCTGTTCCGCGCCGTCATCGAGCGGGTCCACGAGTCCGCCATCGCCTCCGAAGAGGTGGCAATCAGCGGAGCGGAGAAGGCGGGACGCGGCTTTTCCGACATTCTCGTCGCCGGCATGACGGCGCGCATGCAGACCATGATCGCTTCCTTCGACGGCTCGCCGCATATCGAGGAGCTGTATTCCGAGCACCTCGTGCATGGGCGTGATCTCTACCAGAAATATGCGGCGCTCTATGCCGAGCGACTGGTCGCGACGATCGCACGGGTTGCGCGCAAGCAGAAGCTTGCGCTGCCGCAGGGATTGTCGGCGGTCGAGTTCGCGCGGCTCGTCGAGATGGCCGTGCACGGATCGAAGTCACAGCACCCGGCGATGCAGCCGGCCGAGGCTTTCCTGAAGGACATGGCGATGATGGTGCGGACGCTTTGCGCCGGCGCCGTGCCGAAATCGCAGGAGCGGCCCGCGAGCAAGGCCGGAACCAGAGCACGATCCTCACGCAGCAAAGCCGGAGCACGTCCATGAGCACGATGACCATCAACGGCAGCGTCGAGCCTCTGCCAGACGATCCCGATGCGCTACTCGTCGATATCGTACGCGATCAGCTCGGTCTCACCGGCACCAAGCTTGTCTGCGGTGGCGGCGTGTGCGGCGCCTGCACGGTGCTCGTCGACGGCGTGCCGGTCACGAGCTGTCTGATGCCGGCGCGTGCCGCCGCCGGAAAATCCGTGACGACCGTGGAAGGCATCGGTGCTCGGGAGCTGCATCCGGTGCAGAAGGCGTTCATGGCGCATGACGCCCTGCAATGCGGCTTCTGCACGCCGGGCTTCATCGTGGAGGCGGCTGCGTTCTGCGATAGCTGGCGCGCGGCGAAGGGCACGGCCGTACCCTCGCGCGAGGAGATCGGCGCGGCGCTGTCGGGCCATCTCTGCCGCTGCGGCGCCTATGACGCGATCTTTCGCGCCGTGGCGGACGCCTGTGCCGGCCGCTTCGACGGCGACCATTTCGCAAGTCCTCGCATCGAGGCGCGCGACAAGGTGACGGGCGCGGCAAAATATACCGTAGATATCAGGCATGGCGGCCAGCTCGAGGGTGTAGTCTTGCGCTCCCGCGATGCGCATGCGCGCGTCACGGTGCTTGATCTGTCTCCCGCGCACGCGCTTGACGGCGTCACTGCGGTGTCGCTGTTGTCCGACGATCGTATCGTGCGCTATGTCGGCGAGCCCATCGCGGCGGTTGCGGCCAGGGACCGCAAGACCGCGCTCGCTGCGCTCGCCGCGATCAAGCTGACCTGCGAACCGCTGCCCGCGGTGATCGGGCTTGATGCGGCGCGGAAAGATGATGCGCCCCTGGTGTTCGACCGGGCAAACCGCAAGAAGGCGGGCAATGTTTCGGAGGCGGCCGGGGGACCAGCGCCGTGGAAGCAGAACGTCCGCGGGCCGACCTCGGTGTTTGCCAAGCGCGCCAAGAAGGCACGCAACTGGGTGAACGAGGCGCGGCAGGCGAATAATCGTCTTCTCGTCGAGGGAACGTTCCGCACCGGCACGCAGCAACATGCCTGTCTCGAACCGCATGCCGCGGTGGCGCGTTTCGATGGCGAGCAATTGACCGTGCACGCCTCGTCCCAGTGGGTGTTTCACCTCAAGGAGCAGATCGTCAAGCGCTTCAAGCTCGATCCTGCGCGCGTCCGCGTGATCGCCGACCATGTCGGCGGCGGCTTTGGCTCGAAGGCGAGCCTGGGCGGCGAGACGATCGCCGCGATCGTGCTCGCGCGCGCGGCCAATGCACCGGTGCGGGTCGCTTATGACCGTCATGAAGAATTGTCGGTCGCCGGCTATCGGCCGGCCGCGGAGGTGAAGGTCGCGCTGCTGCCCTCCGACCAGGGCGATCTGAAAGCACTCTCCGTCATCGCGCACGCCGATACGGGTGCCGCGATCAACTCGACGATCGCGGGACTGGCGCGGCTGATGTATCCGGCCGAGGCCAAGGAGCTCTCCGATTTTGATGTCATCAGCAATCTGCCGCCGGGTGCGGCGTTTCGCGGGCCCGGCGGTCCGCCGATGGCATTCGCGGTGGAGCAGGCGATCGACCAAGCGGCCTTGAAGCTCAACGCCGATCCGATCGCTCTGCGCAAGCGCTGGGATCCTGATCCCAATCGGCAGAGGCTCTATGATTGGGCCTTGGGCCTCGACATCTGGCGCAATCGGACCTCGGCCGGGAGCAGTCGCTATCGCCGCGGCGTTGGTGTCGCGGCTGGCTACTGGTTCTATCTCTGGCAACCCAAGGTGAAGGTCGAAGTCGCGGTCAAGGGCGGCCGCATCGTCGTATCGACTGCCACGCAGGATATCGGGACCGGCACCCGAAGCGTTCTGGCCGACACCGTTGCGCGCGAATTCGATCTCGACGCTGGCGAGATCGAGGTGCGCATCGGCGACTCGTCGCTTCCCGAAGGCCCGGGCTCCGGCGGCAGCCGCGTCACCGCCTCGGTGCTGCCGCCGACGCTCACGGCGATCCAGAAGTTGAAGGCCGCGCTTGTCGAGCAAGCCACGCGCAAGCCCGCGCCGGGCTCGAACGCGCCGTGGCGCGAGCTGATCGCGCGATCGGGAGACATCGCTATTTCGGAGACGCGTGCCGAGGACGGGAAGAACACGGCGCCCGGCGTCCGCTCACCGCTGAAGGACCTGGGACTTCTCGGCCTCGTGTTCGGCTGGATGATGCGGCGCAATTCCAACATCGTGATCGGCGCCGGCGTGCCGAGCTCGGTGCAAGTGATCGAGGTCGAGGTCGACACCTGGCTCGGTCACGTGCGCGTGCTCGAGGTGCACACGGGACTGGCGGTCGGTAAGATCGCGGCGCCTCAGCTCGCGCACAGCCAGGCCTGCGGCGCGGTGATCCAGGGGCTTGGCTACGCGCTCTACGAGGCGCGCGAGGTCGATCCGCTGAGCGGCGACGTCCTGACCGCCGGCATGGAGGATTATCGCATTCCCGGCATTGCCGATACGCCAGAAATCGACGTGCATTTCGATGAGGCCGGTTTTGATCATGTGCAGGGCAATAGCGTCGGCATCGGTGAGGTGGCAACCGTGCCGACATCCCCTGCCGTTGCGAACGCGATTTTCAATGCGATCGGCGTTCGCCTTGCCGAAATCCCGATCCGGCCCGATCGCATCGTCGCTGCCTTGAAGGGGAGAACTGCGGCATGAACGCCTCGTCAGCAATATCAGCAGGCGCCGTGCCCGAGTTTCGTGCCGCCGGCACCGATCTGTCCGAGCGTCGCCGCAGCGGGGTGTCCCGCGGACCCATCGTCGATCTCTACGCGACATCAGGCACGACCGGGATCGAATGGGCTGCGGACGGCTCGGCGCGCATCGGCGCATTCACCACGATCGCGGCCATCGCGTCCGATCAACGCATCCGGGGTGCCTATCCCGGCATCGCCGCCGCCGCGCAAGGCCTCGCCACGCCGCAGATCCGGCATCTGGCAACGCTCGGCGGCAATCTCGCTCAGCGTTCGCGCTGCTGGTATTTCCGCAATCCGCAGATCGGTTGTCTCAAGAAGGGCGGCTCCGATTGCCCGGCGCGATCGGGCAATCATCTTTATCATGCAGCATTCGATCTCGGGCCGTGCGTGGCGCCGCATCCGTCGACCATGGCGATGGCGCTGCTCGCCTACGATGCGACGATCGCGACAGACCGGCGTAGCCGATTGTCGCTGCCTGATCTCATCGGCGACGGCACCAACGGCGCCGCAGATAACGCGCTCAAGCCGGAGGAAAGGATCGAGGCCATCTCACTGCCCGCGCCGCTCGCGGCCGAGCGTGCTCATTACAAGCGCGCCATCAGCCGCAGTTACGCGGAATGGCCGCTGGTCGAAGTTTGCGCGCGTGCCGTGCTATCCGATGGCGTCTTCCAGCATGTCGGCATCGCGGCCGGTGGCATCGCTCCGGTGCCGCTGCGGCTGACGGCGTGCCAGGCTGCGTTGGAGGGAAGGTCGGCAAACGCGGACGTTATCGCGCAAGCCGCGCAGCTTGCGACATCAGGTGCAAAGCCGCTGCCGATGACGGGATATAAGCTGGATCTGCTGGTTGGCCTGGTTCGGGATGTCGTGGAGCGGATTGCGAAGTAGGTTGGCCGGTCCTCGAACAGGATTCGCGAGACGCGAATCTCAGGCGGATACTTTGCGGCGGTGGCGAATGCTGGACGGTGAGCGTCCATAGAGTTCGAGAAAGGTCGCGTTGAACCGCCGCACGCTGCCGAAGCCGGCCCGATAGGCAATCTGGACCAGCGGCTCATTCGTTTCGTCGATCAGGCGTTTGGCCCGTTGTACACGCCTGGTCTTTGCCACCTGCTGCGGGCTGGCCCCGACGTGCCGCTCGAACAGGCGCGCAAGGTGGCGCGAGCTCACCCCGAGCCGGTCGGCCAGTGCAGCAACCGAACCGTTATCCAATGCACCACCGTCGATCAGTTTCAAGGCGCGTGCGACGGTTGAGCGCGTGCCATTCCAGGCAGCGCAAAAGGGTGCGGTCTCCGGACGGCAGCGCAGACAAGGCCGGTATCCTGCAGCCTCGGCCGCTGCCGCAGTCGGATAATAGGCCACGTTACGGGTCAACGGCTGCTTCACCGGGCAAACCGGGCGGCAGTAGATTCGCGTGGTCTTCACGGCCGTGAAGAAATGGCCGTCATAGCCCGGATCGCGCTGCAGGCGCGCGATGTTGCATACCTCAAAACTGAGCATGGCTCACTTTAGCGCAGGCTGCGGCTCGAAGAACAGCCGCGAGATGATCAGGTCCGATTCCGGCCAGCGATGTCGGTTCGCTCTTCTTATAGAGCAAGACCAGATCCGCTGAATAACTGGAAAGCAAAATGAACAGCACGAATTCCAAAGAGGTTGTCATCAACGCCTGGAAGACCTTCAAAACCCGTGATGCCAGATTGATCGCGGGGCTGTTCACTCCTGATGCCGAATGGATCGCGCCGGCCGGAAATGCCACGGCAGTCGCTCTCAAGCATACCGACCACATGATCGGACCGGAGCAAATCGCACACTTCATTGCCTCTGAGATGCATCGTCTGTTCTCGAACGTTGATATCTCGTTTCGAGGTTTTCACGCCGATGGCGATACTGTGGTTGTCGAGGAGCGGATGCGAGCCGATCTTCCTGGCGACAAGCGCTACGAGAATGACTATTGCTTCGTCTTCGTCCTGTCAGACGACCGCATCAAGCTGGTTCGCGAATATATGGATACCCGGAAGGGTTGGCAGATGATTTTCGAACCTGCTTAGACCACCAGGCGACCTCGCAGGATGCGAGACGGGCCGTGTCCGTTTTGCCCTCGAGGCCTCATCGCGGGCCCGATTGAGCCGCCGCATTTGGCCAATGGCAGGTGCTTGCGAGCCTCGAGCGGACGGCATCGAGGCCGGCGAGATCGAAGATCGAGCTGGTGCTTCGGCCAGCGCCGTCGGTAACCGAGATCGACATCCGTTCGCCGCGGAGCGCGCGTATCGCTTCGGCTGCGTCCTCCGGCATGGAAGCCGTTCGGCCGTCGGTCGAAAGCGACCAGCGCAGTCGCCCGGCCGTGGGCTCGTGAGCGGAGATCGTGACCTCGACATCGCCGTTGCGCGATGCCCGCCATGAACCGTTGGCGCCGAGGGACATCTCGGTCCGCTGCTTCCGGCAGCGCAGGATTAGAATCTCGGGTGCATCGACCGCGGCGGGGGAAAGCGCGTGGAGCTTGGCGACGAGGAGCGGGGAGAAGTCGACCGGAGAGGCGGTCTCGCCCATGACCCAGCCCCTTCCGGCCGGCGCCTCCATGGTCGTCGTGTCGCGCCCGGGCGGTTTTGTTTCGGGCGCCGGCCGGGACGGTTGCGGCAGCGTCTGGGTAGGGAATTCGGTGGACGTATCATTATGCATTGCGCCTTCGCCCAGATGCGCGATCAGGTGGTCGACGCACGCCTTCTCGGCGCTGTGCGCCTTCAGCCGGCATTCGAGACGCATGGTGGTGCCGCTGCTTGGCTGGTCGCAAGCGGCCTCGGCCGCGCGCGTCAGGGCGAAGCAATCATCCAGGCTTCTGATGGAGTCCGATGCGGATTGAGCGCGCGTTTCCGCGATCGCAAGGCTCACGACGAGGACAGCCGCCAGCCGTCTCACGGCGCCGCCGACCGGTTCGCCATCTGGCCGTCCTTCCAGCTCTCGGCTGCCTTTAGGCGCTGCAGGCCGGGGACGCTGGCGATGGGATCGGCATCCTTCCACTTCGGATCGAAGCCCGACCCCCGCAATTGGTCGAGCTTGCCGAACAGCTCGTTCACGAAGGCTGTAACGTGGTCGTAGCGCGGCGTGCCCGGATTCCAGTTATACGCAACCAGAACCGTCGGTACCGCGATCGTTTCGATGTCCTGCCCGGCAGGCACCAGCGCGGGATAGTCCGCCGGGGTCAGCCGGGCCGGGACGTAGTAGTCAGAGAGTTTCGGGCTGTACGGCACCGGCAGGAACTTGAAGCCTTCGCCCCATTTGCGCTTCACGAAAGCATCCACGGGCTTGGAGGTGACGAACACGACACCGGCCATCTCGCCGCGCACCATCTGCTCCAGCGCGACCGGATGGGGCAGGAAGCTCTTCTCCACCTCGATGCCGAGGCGGCTGAAGATGAGCGGCCCCGAATAGGCGGCTGCAGTGCCTTGCGTGTTGAAGTTCACCTTCTTGCCCGCGAGCGCGGCGAGCGAGTTGATCTCGGGACGCACGAAGACGTGCAGCTCGGACGGAAAGAGGTTCATCACGTGGACGATACGCTTTCCGACCTCGGGGACCTGGGCGCGGTATTCGTCCAGCGAGTCGCTGTTGATGATCGCGATGTCGATTCCCTTGAGATAGAGCAGGTCGTTGACGTTCTCGGTCGGCCCGCGCGTGACGACTGGAAGCACGTGCACCTTTCCGCCTTCGTTGACAACGCGCGAGATCTCGGTGGCGAAGCGGAGTGGCGCACCCTCCAGCAGTCCGGCCGCGAGCCCGACCGTGCCGGCGTTGACGCGGTCTTTCATCTCCTGCTCTCCGCTCCGCGGCTGGCTAGGCTGCGCCGGGCGGGCTCCGTGCGCGGCCTGGCCCCGCGGCCGCTGCGCGGCATCCTGGGCGGCAGCCGCTGGGGCGCGCAGCGACACGAGGAGCAGCGGCAACATCAGTGCGAGCAGCAGTCTGCGCATCATCACGATCCTCCTGTTGCCTCCCGTTCAGGGCCGCACGTAGCTCCATCCCTTCTCCTGCAGTTCCATCATGTGGACGACTCCCGACGGGACCATGGAGGCCTCAGGCACGAGCTCGAGCGGCTTGCCCTCCTTCTTCTCCATGCCCTCCCTGGTGACGCCGCACGCGGCAAAGCTCACCTTGCCCGGAAAGGCGATATCCTTCATCGCGTGAATGCGCTCGGCGACCGGCGTCGTGTCTGCACGCAGCATATGCAGCCCGGGACCGAAGGCGACGATCTCGACGTCGGCGTCTTCGCCCTTCTTGCGATAATATTCGAGCACGTTGGTGGCGTTGTTGAGCGCCAGATTCATCACGCCAGGGTCGTTCTGGTCGACCTGGATCACCAGCCGGTGCGGCGCCGGCTTGGCTGGGCGCCCGCCGTCCGACTGCTTCATGTTCATGGCGTACGCGCTTGTCAGAGCAAAGCTGGCGAGCAGGGCTGCGGCCATCCGAATTCGTGCGCTGCGCATAGGCTATCTCCCTCTGCGTTTGGCGTTGCATCTGAATAGAGGTCGCCTGACTTTGCGCTCGGCCTCGTCCTGATGCTGCGCTCGGCTATGCACGCTCGGCCGCTTCCCCGTCAGACGCGTCCGGGCGACAGACCATGAACTCGCGTCGCGCCGGCCGACAGCCGTTACTTCATGCTAGTCCCAATGGACTAAGCGGCGAGGGGATGGTTCAGCGTCTCGTCATCCGGAATGCCCTTGGCACTTCCGAGGATGGACGAGGCGCAACTTCGGGCCAGACAGGCCGCGAGAGTGCCAGATTGCGCTATCTGCGACCGAAGAGGCGGCTTTATTCCCGCCATGGATGCTTTAAGGAAGGACCTATCAGGATCGGGGCGGCCCGCCACAGGCAGGATATCCCTGGTTCAGGCAGAAGGGGCCGGTTGGCGCGCCCGACAGGATGAAGAAGGATTGAAGCAATGATCCAAACCGTTGGTATCATCGGGGCCGGCACCATGGGGAACGGCATCGCCCAGGTCTGTGCCGCGGCCGGGCTTTCGGTTGTGATGGTCGATATCTCCGACGCGGCGGTGGGGCGCGGGATTGCGACCGTCGGCAGCAGCCTCGAGCGGCTCGTCAAGAAAGAGAAGATGTCGGTGGCCGATCGCGAGGCGACGCTCAAACGCATCACCGGCACGACCGACCGCGCCAAGCTCGCCGACTGCGACCTCGTGATCGAGGCCGCGACCGAGAATGAGGAGCTCAAGGTCAAGATACTGAAAGACCTCTGCGCGACGCTGTCGCCGCGCACGCTGGTCGCGACCAACACCTCGTCGATCTCGATCACCAAGCTCGCCGCTGCGACCGATCGTCCCGATCGCTTCATCGGCATGCATTTCTTCAATCCGGTGCCGGTGATGCAACTGCTGGAGCTGATCCGCGGCTTGCAGACCTCCGACGACACCCACGCCAAGGCGCTCGATTTTGCCCAGCGCGTCGGCAAGGTCGCGATTACGGCCAAGAACAGCCCGGGCTTTGCCGTCAACCGCATTCTCTGTCCGATGATCAACGAGGCGATCTTCGCGCTTCAGGAGGGGATTGCGACTGCCGAGGAAATCGACGCCGGCATGAAGCTCGGCTGCAATCATCCGATCGGGCCGCTGGCGCTCGCCGATCTCGTCGGGCTCGACACCATGCTGTCGGTGATGGAGGTCTTCTATAAAGGGTTCAACGACCCGAAATACCGTCCGGCGCCCCTGCTCAAGGAAATGGTCGATGCCGGCCATCTCGGCCGCAAGACGGGCCAGGGCTTCTATACTTACGGCGCCTGACAGACCTCGAGGCCGCGATCGCCGAAGCGGCCAACCCATTTCCGTAACTGGCGGCCGGCCGCTCGAGTGGCCGCCAGTTCCATTCTCTAAATCTGTACTTTCGTTCCGAAGTTTGTGCCCCAACAAAGAGGGCGTGCCGCTATCCGCATACCGTCGCCTTGCTCCAGCGAAATCGGGACTGCGGACTGCGATGACTGTCATCGAAATCGATCACTCCCGCACGCGCGCCAGGGCGGGTGCGGCCAGGGTGGACATGCGCAAGAGCGCCGCGATGGCAACATCGCGCGTGGTGCCGCAAGCCGTCTCAGGGCGCATGCGGCGGATCAAGTGGGCCATCCTCGTCCTGACGCTGTCGATCTATTACGTCACGCCGTTCCTGCGCTGGGACCGGGGGCCGAATGCGCCCGATCAGGCCGTGCTGCTCGATTTCGCGCATGGCCGTCTCTATGCCTTCTTCGTCGAGATCTGGCCCCAGGACCTCTACCTCGTCACCGGGCTGCTGATCCTCGCCTCGGTCATCCTCATCCTGGCGAACGCGCTTGCGGGGCGGGTGTGGTGCGGCTTTGCCTGTCCGCAAACGGTCTGGACCGACTTGTTCCTCCTGGTTGAACGCCTCATTGAAGGCGACCGGCGCGAGCGGCTGAAAAGCATGAACGCACCGCTGACCACCGCGCGGGCGCTGCGGCTCGGCATCAAGCATGGGGCCTGGCTGCTGATCTCCCTGATGACCGGCGGCACGCTGATCTTCTATTTCACGGATGCGCCAAGCCTCGTTCGTGCGCTTGCAGGCGGCGACGTCTCCGCGACATCTCTGACCTGGATCGCTGTCTTCACCGGGACGACCTATGGCCTTGCGGGCTTCGCGCGCGAGCAGGTCTGCACCTTCATGTGCCCCTGGCCGCGGCTGCAGGGCGCGATCTGGGATCCGGAAGCCTTCACGGTCAACTATCGCGATTATCGGGGCGAGCAGCGGATGTCGGCCAAGAAGGCCACGGAACTTCGCGCACGCGGCGAGACCGCCGGCGATTGCGTCGATTGTGGCCTGTGCGTCAACGTCTGTCCGATCGGAATCGACATCCGCGAGGGGCCGAATTTCGCCTGCATCAATTGCGGGCTGTGCGTCGATGCCTGCGACAGCGTCATGACCAGGCTCGATCGTCCCCGCGGCCTGATCGATTATGACAGCTGGCGCAACATCGAGCGGGGTCATCGCGCTGAGGCACGCGTCTCACGGTTGGTGCGCCCGAAAACCGTCGCGCTCGCGGTGGTCAGCGTTGGATTGGCGGCCGGCCTGGCCGGATTGCTGGCAACCAAGGCAACGGGCGCCATAGCGGTGCTGCACGACCGCGATCCGCTGGCTGTGACCCTGTCCGATGGCTCGGTTAGAAATGCCTATACCGTCAAGCTTCTCAACAAGGCAAACGTCGCTCACCACTACACTTTGGCGATAAAAGGCATAGATGCGAGCCTGAGCATCGTTGGTCACGACGATGGAACTCCCATCACCGTCGAAGCGGACGGCTCGGAATCGCTACGGGTCACCCTGACCATGGCGAATCCGAAGGATGCCGATGTGGTTTTCACCGCCAGCGACGAAACCGGTGGGTCGGTGCTATCGACCGCTGACAAGTTCGTGGCGCGCTGACGGACTTGGAATAAGAACGCTTGGAACACAAGGACTTGGAACAACGCGAATGGATACCGAGAACGAGATGCCTGACCGGATGACGATCGATCGCAAGGCGGCGGCGGAGCGGCGCAGCCTGCTGGCCCAGGACGTGATGGAGCGAACCGGGATCAACGAGGCGATGATCGGGGAACTGGTCGCGCGGTTTTATGGCCGCGTGCGCGAGGACGCGTTGCTCGGTCCGGTGTTCGCCATTGTGAAGAACTGGGACGAGCATCTTTCCAAGCTGAGCGATTTCTGGTCGTCGGTGGTGCTGACCACCGGGCGCTATCACGGCCAGCCGATGCGTGCGCATCTTCCGCTCAGCCTGATCGGCGATCATTTCGATCGCTGGCTCGATCTGTTCGAGCAGACCGCGCGTGAGGTCTGCCCACCGGCCGCGGCGGCTTTGTTCATCGACAAGGCACGGCGCATCGCCGACAGCTTTGAAATGGCGGCAGCGACGCAAAGCGGGCGCATGTTTACGCCGCGTCACATGCTCCGCTCTTGAACGCGATATGTACGATATGCCTGCCTGACAAAAGTGCCGACATCTTGAATTGAATCCTCAACGCGTCACGCAATGGCGCGTCGCACCAATTCCAACATGTTCGGTCTGATCTGCAAAATGATCATGACCTATCGCGCATCCTGACGTTGCAATCGAAAAACGCTCGTGAATGCGCATTTTTGCATTCAATCAAAGCGAGCATCATGACAATGATGCACTGCGGCGCAAATTCTTCGCCTTCTTTTTGGCAGAGTCGCAGCGCCTGCTGGCGTGCATGACGCATTCAACGCACAGCACGTCATCTCCATCCTCCGACAACACTGCGGAACCTGATGCCCGCGCCAGCGCGGCACAGACAAGACGAACTTTGTTGATCGGTGCGATCGCTACGACTGCTTGCTTTGCAGGTTCAGGGCAAGCGGCGGCGGATGAAGATCCAGCCGGCGCCGACGAGCGGCCGCAGAAAGGCGATGTGCTGGTATTCTCCGAAGGCGATCAGGAAGGCAAGCTCATCACGCTCGCCGACTTGCCGGTGGGCGGGCCGCCGGTCCACGCCTGGCCAAAGGATCCCAAGACGTCGGTGGTGCGCAGTGCCTCGCGCCTCAACGAGATCCTGATCATCCGGCTCGATCCCGCCGAGCTCGACGATCAGACGCGCGCGCGCGCACAGGACGGCGTCGTCGCCTATTCGGCGATCTGCGCCCATGCCGGCTGTCCCGTCACCGCCTGGGTCAAGAGCGACGTCGGCGACAAGGAGGTGTTCAAGTGCATGTGCCACAACTCCGAATACGATCCGCGACAGGGTGCGCAGGTCGTGTTCGGGCCGGCGCCGCGACGGCTTGCAGCGTTGCCGCTGGTACTCACTGACGGCGCGCTCAGCGTCGCCGGCAATTTCATCGGAAAGGTAGGTGGCCAGCAGCCAGGGTGATCAGCCGCGGGTCGCGCCCGCGCGCCGGAAGAGGTCGCGCCCGCAGGCGTGCGGGCGAGGAGACAAAACAAACTTCAAGAATTCAAGCAGCAAGAATTCAAAAAGGGGAAACGTCCATGACCAGAAAACAATGGTGGTTGTCCGGCTTCGTCGCCTTCACCTGCATCGTCTCGACCTCTGCCGGCGCCGGTCCGATCGAGAGTTACGCGCCGGTCACCTCGCAGCGACTGGAAAATCCGGAACCCGGCAACTGGATGCTGTATCGCCGCACCTATGACGGGCAGG
The DNA here is from genome assembly GCF_055791185.1 of Bradyrhizobium ingae. NCBI lineage: Bacteria > Pseudomonadati > Pseudomonadota > Alphaproteobacteria > Hyphomicrobiales > Nitrobacteraceae > Bradyrhizobium > Bradyrhizobium ingae. The sequence goes on along the minus strand of NZ_JBVUBB010000026.1, from coordinate 377 downwards.
GCTTCAGTCCGCTCGATCAGATCAACACCAGCAACGTCAAGGATCTGACGCCGGTCTGGACCTTCGCCACCGGCGTGATCGAAGGTCATGAGGCGCCGCCGATCGTCAACAACGGCGTGATGTTCGTGGCAACGCCGATGGGGCAGGTGATCGCGCTGAACGCCAAGACCGGCGACGAATACTGGCGCTACAAGCGGCAGCTCCCGGACGATCTGTTCCAGCTCCATCCGACCAGCCGCGGCGTCGGCCTGTGATGGGGTGGACGCCCCCCTCGACGGCATCAATGTGCCAAGATGGTGGTGTTGAAACAGCCACTGCAGAGAAGGAGCGTCCGCCATGGAAGTTAGCACGATCGGAATAGATTTGGCGAAGAATGT